>JAFAXQ010000132.1 GCA_019240835.1 Ktedonobacteraceae bacterium | reverse complement strand
GTGCCCACACCCAGGAGCCGGGACGAACTGGCAGTGTTGTCTCTACTACCAGTCGTGTAGTCACGCCGGGCGCAATGCGTACTGTGAGCAGGCATCCGCCGGAACAATCGGCAGTAGGCTGTTGCTGATGGGAAACGTTGATGAGAGGCGTGGGGACCACCTCCAAAGGCGAGGTAGCGTCAATTTTCAGCACAATGCCACCAAAAGCGGTGAGAGGGTACTGTGGCGATAAAGCCAGCACTGTCCCTGGTTGTAACGCATGACAGTTGTGGCCAATGGCCGTGTCGAGTGCCTTCACTGTATTGGGGTTGACATCGCTAAAAATTTGTCCAGCCTTCGCCATGCGCATCTGAAACGCTAAAATTTCATCGCAGGACTCCCCGCTTTGCACGGTATAGAGCAGTGAGCCTGCTTGTGGCAGCAGTGCAGGAAATAGCGGGTAGGGTGTGCCCGTGGGTGATGGTACAGCGAGAGCAGAGGAGAAAAAGTTTGTGAGTGACGGCAGCACATGCTCCCCGATACGCATGCCGTACACATAGGTTGGAACACTCAGCACGGCGAGAATAGATAACAAGAGTAAGAGTTTCCAGCGTATAGAGCGTATGACGATGACGATGTTTTCTAGCGTAGAATGTGGGCGATAACGGCGGGCCATATGTGATTCCTATCTTCTATTAGACCTGTCCCATCTGCCTGAGGGCCTCATATGCTGCAGGGGCGGCATCCGGTCGTGTTTCAACAATATGCTGAAGCTCTGGCAGTGCATCAACGTCACGATACTGCGCAATGAGGTAACAAGCCAAACGTACTACTACATCGCGGGGATCACTCAAGGCTTCACGTGCTACTCTATGGCTGCTGGCATCTTCACCGGAGCTATCAATGCGCTTAAGAGCTTCTATTGCTTGTGTGCGTACGTACGGATCAAAGTCATGCATAGCACGTGTTACATTCCCCAGGGTGCTTCGCTGGCCGAATTGTCCGCAGGCGCGTATAACTGCAGCGTAGACAATACTACCGGGAATATCGGCATCTCCACTCGGTAGGTTATCACGACGTTTTGCCAAGGCCACGCGCCTATTGATGTCAACCACACGCTCTATAAGTTGTAGCATAGGTTGCACAGCACGCCGATCACCCAAGCGCACCAGCATATCGCAAACAGTACTGATGTAAAGCGCGTGTTCACGCGTACCTAGTTCTTTTATTGCCTCGATTGTGGCGGTGAGCCTTGGGAAGGCACGAGGATCACGTAGCTCTCCTAAGACCTTGATCGCCGGGACGAGTGCCTCATCTTCCCTCGTCTCGTTCAAGATTGTCAACAGCACATCGCGCCCTGGACCGTCTATCCAACGCTCAACCTCTGGCATCATAGTCAAGCACTTGTAGATCGGCTCAGTAATGTGGGAGTCTTGTACCACTCCCCGCGAGATCTCGGCCCAGTAGCGGCCAAGAAACGTACCGAGGCGGTGAACAGCATACGCACTCTGCCAGTCGGGGAAGCTGCGTGCATAGGCAAACAGTGCGTGTGCCACCGTAGCCAGAGGTCCTTTAAAGACAGCCGGAAGTGTATCTGCATCAGTACGCGGAGGAGTCATACTGTCATGGAGTACCTGTGCGAAGAGAAGGGCTGCTTGCTGCGATAGTGACCGAGGAACGCTGTTATCTACGCGCAGATACCTTTCTAGAGGAATTGAGCAGTAGATAGGGATTGCAACGTAACTCTCCAGTCCAGCTACCCCCTCAAGACCACGTACTACCAGCAGGTCATAGAACCCTTCCTGCCTTAGCTCAAGGCATGCTTCTACCACATCAACCTTTGCCCACCCCTCAGCCTTTGTCAGAGCGCTGATCAAGGCTTGCATGGCGTCGGCTGTTGCGTGTCTCACCAGGGCTTGGGTGGCATAAAGCGATGTGTTCGGCTCAGTAGCAAGTTGGCCAAGCAATCTGGTAACATTTACCTTAGCTTTGCTAGAACTCGTGCCCGGTGCGGCGAATCCTATCGGCTTCTCCTGCTCAGACAGGTTTCCCATTTTGTAGTTGCCAAGCATGAGAATGGCAAAGCGCTTCGCCCGTCCAGTCGCTGTCTCAGCCGGATTTGTATTAGTAGGCAAGTCTTGAGGTTCCTCGGACTCGATGATTTTTTGCCAAACGGGTATCATATTACCGCTACGGTCTATCTCATAGAGGAAAGGGATTAACACAGCTTTCCATTGCTGTACTGGACCGACATTCAACAGCGGGATCAGTTGCTGTGCTGTCTCTTCGACAGATTCTCCCCCCCAACGTACGCCCGTCACCAGGCGAGTTACTTTGATACGTAATTCGTTTAAGCGCTGTTTTATTTCCGGCGTATTACTATCCAACTCAGGCGTTGGACGGCGAGCAGCAAGATGTTCAACAGTTCCTGCACGCTCTAGTGCCCGAGGAGAGACCGCAATGTTGAGAGCAGCTTGGGAAGGCGAAACAGGCACCACCTGCTTCTTTGTGACCTCCTCTTGTTTCTCTTCAATGTGGAGAAACCCAGGTTCCCTTGTATCACTCTGCTTTGTAGGCTCAGTCTGCTCCGGATGTGTGTCGAACATGCGCCCTCTCCTCTCGTTTATTTTAAAAACTTGCTGAACTGTTTTCAGTCGTAAAACGGCAACCTCGGCACGCGTCCATTGTACCGTTCCCATCCGTAGCGGTCAAGACTTGCTAAAGAGGACATATTTTGTTATAGTATACATGAGACTTAAATCTTTTTTACAGCAGGTAGCAGGTAGGAAACATGCGAGTAGGTCTACTTGAAGACGACCTAGCCATTCGGGAGATGCTTCTCCTTGTTCTAGAGGATGAAGGGTGCATAGTCACTGCGTATCCTGATGCTGAAGGATGCCTTCAAGCACTAGGAATTACTGCACTAGAACCCGTCCTACCCCCTATAGACTTCCTGATCGTGGACTGGCGTTTGAATGGAGATCTATCGGGGACAGAAGTAATACGTCAGATACGTACAAAACCTCATCTCTCCTCCCTTCCCGTTATTTTGACAACTGCTGCAACTTTCGACAATATAAAAGAGCTACAAGACTTACATGTTACCTTGTTGGAAAAGCCTTTTTCTGTCGACGAGATTGCTAAGCTGATCGAGAATATATCTCATCCGATTCCTTAGAAAAGGCTGAGACTTTTTATTGCTGACTTGCCCTTTTCTTGTGTAGCTGTTATTCTTTAGTTAGTTGGTGTCAAGGCACCGATGTCTGTTAAAAGACAGATAACAAGAAAATTTTTATCCACTTGTAGAAGAGATAGCTAGTTTATATTTAACGGTATAGGCAATTAGCTATCTAACTTTTACAACCATCGTAACTATTCAGGGTTTTGGAATGCTCTTGCTGAATAGTTACCAAAAACTCTGGGAGGAGAAAGAACAATGCAAGCACAAAAAGGTCGCGGCAGAGGCTTCGCGTCAATGAGTCCTGAGAAGAAGCGTGAGATTGCCAGCAAGGGTGGTAAAGCTGCTCATGCATTAGGCACAGCACACAAGTGGACCAGCGAAGAGGCTCAAGCTGCTGGGCGCAAGGGCGGTTCTATCAGCCGCCGTCGCTCAAAGCTAACTGCTCAGGCATAGCCTGCGAGAATGACCGGTGTAGAGAATGTGAGAAAGGCTGGCAGAGACCGGCCTTTCTCATATTTGTTTTGAGGACCATTCTGTCAGGGTAATGGTACGTATAGCGTAGGATCTACCCAGGTATTATTCACCAACACCATGAAATGCAAATGTGGACCAGTAGAAGCTCCCGTGCTGCCTTCGTAAGCAATTACTTGTCCCTTTGTGACGCCTTGGCCAACACTGACAACAAAACGAGCAAGGTGTCCATAGATGGTGGCAATACTATGACCATGGTAGATTTTAACCGCCCAACCAAGTCCTGACCAGTCCCAACCTGTCCAGATTACTTGACCACTATCGGCTGCCAGCACAGCAGTACCATAAGGCATTGCTAGGTCAATACCCGTATGAGGTCTCCAACAACCACACCATTGCTGATATTCTGGATTGGCAAAGGGTTGCGTGATCACGGCACCTGGTAGGGGTGACTGCATCTGTCCCGTTCCTAACATGCCACTCTCTGTAGCAGCACACGTCCTCCAAATATCAGTTCCTGCGCAGTTGCCCAGATTGTTAAAAAACTCAGTATTATGTTTTGCTAACTGCTGCAGAGGATTAAAAGAGTTAAATGAACCGCCTGTAATAGCATCATGGAGCGTCTGGATAATGTTCTGCTGGTGTTGTCCGTTATCCAATGGAGCAACAAATAGCCCAACCAGCATGAGCATGAGAATGCAACTTATGAGCGTAGTGAGCAACATTACTGGCCGATGACGACGTGGCTGTAGAAGCAATGAAGAGATACGATAGCGCTTCTCCGTAGCCGGAATAACTGTTGGAGTCTTGGGCAGAGAAGTTGTCGTATTTCTCAGAGGTGTTGTCGTCAGACCTTTCGTCGGAAGCGGAAGCTGTGTCGTCGTTCTCTGCTGTAGAGGCAAAAGTTGCTGAAATGGACCAACGGGTGTGTACCGGGGAAATGATACTGATTGTGTTACTACTCGTCTAGCATGCTTATCCACGTGATAGACGTCATTGTCAGGAGACGATTGCATACTTAGTCCTCATCACCTTCATTGCATAACTTTGTCTTGCAAACAAACTACCCTGTACAACGCACAATCAATACCATGGGGATAGAGGACTAGGGTAAATAGGCTATAAAGAGAGTGGATGATGGCGTACCGGGCACTGCCGTCTTGACCCTCGCACCTTAAGGCGGAGTATCAGGGTCTCCTCGGGTCCAGAAATTATGTGCAAGGGTAGGTGGGGCTACCTGTGCCGTTTTCCCGTCATTTTTCTGATCAGGCCAACAATGCTTATTGATAACAGCACCTAGTATTTGTGTGCGTGCTCCTCGTAGTAGCCGCTTCAAACGGAGCACTTCATAGCGAGACTGACGTGAAGCATCTATGACTAATACCACACCCTGTACGAATGAAAGGAGCACATATACCTCGTTCTTTTCGGCAAGAGCAGGTGCATCTATAATCACATAATCGACGGCAAGATGCTTACAGTGCTCAAAGAATTGGCTGGCGAGCGGAGACTGCAGCAATGCCGTTGGGTTGGGTGGAAGCATGCCTGCTGTCAGTACATGCAGGGTCGGAAGGTCTGTCGCTTGGCTATATAGTTCCAAGCCTCGTTGTACCCACATCTCAGAGAACACGTCAGACAGCCTGAGCTTTCACCACTTTTGTAGAGTAGTGAAATCTTCGGATCTACTATTCTTATAGGGAGGAAAGAGAGCATGCAGAAAACTCAGAAGACCTATACGCCGGAGTTTAAGAGGGAAGCGGTGCGACTAGCGCAAACCAGTGGGAAGC
>JAFAXQ010000076.1 GCA_019240835.1 Ktedonobacteraceae bacterium | reverse complement strand
AGAGTGCTAATACCAGAATTAGCGCAGCTAGCAGCTAGGCTAATATTCGAGAAACCTCCGGATGCTGCAACAGTGGGATCGCTCTGGCGACCAGAATTGAGCATTTGCAGGGCAAGAATACGACGCATTGTTTGATCTCCTTTCGAGAGAGCTTAAAGACTTAGACTTCAAGGCTACATCGAGAGCCGAGAATGATAGAATGGGCAGAGTTGCCATTCGCCAAGCTTAGTCAAAAGCTTCCTGGTAGAACCTATCAGCTTTGTGACCTACGCTTACAGAGAGAACGTATCCATCAAACCCCAGTGATCACTCTTTCTCCGTATACGATAGGATTTGCTGTCGTTGTTCGTATTCTCTCTACGTTGAGAAGAATACACCAATCCATGCGAACTTGCGTACTCTCCTACGAGGATTTTTCTAGGCGGCTTCTACTCTGGGGAGGGTACTTCTTCGCGGCTGTTCTACTCTGAAGAGTGTATGCTCCCGTACTTTTCTCCACGGCCACGGTGGCTTGTTCTAGCCGACCTGCCGCCAACCCGTCCGGGACCAACAGAGTCACCTTGAAAAGAAGCTTTAGCTATGTGCTATAGTCACTTCTTCCATATTTACGCCTTGTCACCTACACAAAATAAGAATTGACATCCCCGCGAGATGCTGCTATCCTGTACATAACAAAATATAGAGAAGGCTGATACAAATCGGGTGGTACCACGGGAGAAAATGTAGCTCTCGTCCCTGATAAGGGCGAGGGTTTTTTGTTATCATTGAGTAGCTGCTAAGGGTAAGAGAAGATGATAAGCGTTTCCATCGTTGGAGTGACGAGCTATACCGGATTGGAGCTAGTGCGTTTACTCGCACAGCATCCAGCGTTCTCTGTATCGTCGGTCTCGGCGCGTAGTGCTGTCGGCAAACAACTGGGCGAGGTGTTTCCACAGCTGTATGCCATAAAGGGCGCGAGCACGCCTCGTAGGGTAGACCCCGCATTATTGGTAACAGAAGAGCCGCAGCAGACGGACATTGCCTTCGTGTGTTTGCCTCACGCTGCAGCAGCCGAATCGGTGCTCAAACTGCTCGCACGTGGGATAAAGGTCGTGGACCTCTCCGCCGATTTTCGCCTGCGTAATGTGAGCGTCTATGAAGAGTGGTACAAGCATGTACACCCAGCCCCTTGGCTACTGGAGACGGCAGTGTATGGGTTGTGTGAGCGCTATCGTGAACGGATAAGCAGTGCTGCATTGATCGCCAATCCCGGCTGTCATGTCACCGCTTCCATCCTTGCTCTGATACCTGCTTTTGCTCATGGGGTGATAGAGCCGCAGGTGATCATCGACTCAAAAACCGGTGTGAGTGGTGCAGGACGCAGTCTTTCTCTCACTACACACTATGCTGAAGTGAATGAAGACGTGAGCGCGTATAGCTTGACGGGGCATCGACATCTTCCCGAAATCGTCCAGGAACTTGAAGCGGCCGCAAGAGACAGTGGCCACCCCGTTGATGATGCGCTGCGCATCACCTTTGTACCCCACCTCATACCGATGACGCGTGGCATTCTGGCAACGTGCTACGCCGACCTGAAGCCAGGTGTGTATGGTTATGTTCCCACCACAGTTGAGATGTACAAACTCTATGAGCAACATTATGCTAACGAGCCTTTTGTTCACGTGGTCGGTCAAGCACCGCACACAAAGTGGACGTATGGCAGCAATCATTGCTTTATTCATCCTACCGTCGATACGCGCACAAATCGGCTTATCGTCGTTTCTTGTCTGGACAACTTGGTAAAAGGAGCTGCAGGGCAGGCGGTGCAGAATGCTAACCGGCTGTGTGGACTGCCTGAAACTACTGGACTAGCTTCTGTAGCTGTTTACCCCTAGGTTAGGGGATAATGCCTACTCTTTCGTGGCCCCCGAGTAGTGGCCAGAAGTAGGCAGGAGGTTTTCTCAAAATGACCATAACTTTTTCAACGACAGCGGAGGGTGATATTGTGAGGGACCATCATCTGATCGCACAGGTACTCAATGAGGCGTTCCATTACATTGTTTTTCTCAAGGGTAAGACACTTGTGATAAAATTGGGAGGAAGCGCGCTTGAACATCAGCGTCTCGTGTTGCAGGATATCATCTGGCTGCATACACTAGGAGCGCATCCTGTGCTGGTGCATGGTGGTGGCCCATATATCAACGAGTGGCTGGACAAGCTCAATATTCCGGCGCTCTTTGAGAAAGGCTTGCGTGTCACTGATGCCCAGACGCTAGAAGTGGTGCGCATGGTGCTGCTGGGTCAGGTCAACCCAGGTCTGGTGTTGATGACATCGCAGTTGGGCGGCAAGGCAGTCGGCCTGAGTGGAACAGACGGTGGCATGGTACGCGCTCATGTCGCCGATGTGCATCTGGGCTTTGTTGGTGAGATTGACTCTGTTGATACTGCTCCTATACAGGCGGTGATAGAGAATGGCCGCATCCCGATTGTCGCGCCTTTAGGAGAAGGACCCGATGGTAGCTGCTTGAACATTAACGCCGACCTCGTCGCTGCCCAGCTCGCGGGTGCCTTGCATGCAGAGAAGCTCATTTTCTTGAGCAATGTCGTGGGCATCTGCCGCTCTGATGGTTCGTTGATCTCACAGCTCAGCGTAGCAGAGGCGGGCCACTTGATCGAGACCGGTGTGATCAGTGGGGGCATGATCCCCAAGGTGTCAGCCTGTCTTGATGCTTTGGCGACGGTATCACGAGTTCACATTGTGGATGGACGTGAACCGCACGCGCTGATCCGCGAGTTGTTCACGGATCAGGGTGCAGGCACAATGATAGTACCCTGATCAGGCAAGCCATCTTACCTGATAGAGTTTCGTGAGAGGATAGATTCGATGAAGAAGCGTGTTGAGCGCCTGCGCGGGATGTATGATCTCTTGCCAGAGACGTATCAGCAGCAGCACTGGATGGTCAATCGGTTAGGTGCCTTCCTAGCGCGAGCAGGATATGCGCAGGTTGACTCTCCGATTGTTGAGAGCAGTGATTTGTTTCTGGCTAGTTTCGGACAAGAGCTGTGGCAAAACCTCTACGCTTTCCGTCTGCATCATCGTGATTTGTGTCTGCGCCCCGAGTACACAGCTTCTATCTGCCGCCTTTATCTCGATCACTATCAGCAGCAAGCGTTGCCGTTGCGCTTCCAATATGCTGGCCCTATCTTTCGCTATGAAGCTCCGGGGCGTAGTCGCTATCGCCAGCATATGCAACTAGGCGTGGAGCTGTTCGGTGGCAATGCCACCTTGGCCGATGCGGAGATATTACAGCTTGCCTGCCAGGTGCTCAGCGAACTGGGTGTTTGGCAGTATCGCCTGGAGCTTGGACACATCGGAGTAGCCAGCGGCTTCATCAACCGGGTGCATCTTGACGACCATGCTGCTCGTCTGCTACTTGGTCTTATGGAGCAAATTAGCCGGTCAGAAGACGGCGAACGCATGGCCCAGCAGCGCCTGGAGATGCTGTATCCAGCAAGGGAGACCGCCCTGGATGCAGTGCTGAGCGATGCCACCGCGCAAGTAGACACACACTACATCACCTCCTTGCTCAACGGGATGAGCATTTCCTTTGCTGATGAAGATGTACGCCGTGAGATCGTTGAGCGCTTCTTATGGAAGATGGGACGCGGTGAACAGCGCCGACAGATTCTGCATGGGCTTGAATTCTTGCGTGCTCTGCATGCTATATCAGGTTCGCCCCCACTCGTGTTTGACCAACTACGTGCTTTGCTGAGTCGCTACGAGTTGGATGCTGAACCACTGCTAGAGCTGCAACAACTGGTGGCGGTGGTCGAGCAATGTGGTGTACCCAGCGAACAGATCATACTCAACTTGGCGCTGGGCCGTGGTGTGAGGTACTACACAGGGCTGGTCTTTGAGATTCACGCGCAGGAAGACGATGGCTTCGACGCACAATTGTGTGGTGGTGGTCGTTATGATAATCTCATGCGTACAGTGGGTAGTACACGCGATATCAATGCGTGCGGCTTTGCCTTGGGGGTTGAACGCCTTATCACGTGTATGCAGAAGCAAAACTTGCCCCCTGTCGATGCAACACAAGCGCTGGTCATTCCGGTGAGCACGCAAGAACTCTCGTATGCTCTGCATATAGCACAAGCAGCACGTACGCATGGAATACAAACTGAAGTGGACGTGACAGGGCATGGTGTGGCAGCAGGACTGAAGCTGGCCAACAAAAAATATATCCGTCTAGCCCTGATTGTCGGTGAGGATGAGCAGCGTAACAGTACGATTACCGTGCGTGATCTGATGACAGGTGAAGAACAAATCGTCACGCTCGACTCGTTAGGTGAGCGCATGCCTGCGCTAGACAACCCCTTGTAGCAGAAAGCTGTTCAGCCTGTAAGGACTTCTGATGTTCAACAACCATTGGTCTCACAGCGTCCACCATGATGGCTCCCCGTCCTATGTGGTATGCAACGACTATACCTTAGGTGCATCAGTAACTCTGCGTCTACGCGTTGATATAGACGCTCCCATTGAGCATATATTTGTGCGTAGCAGTCCAGATGGAGAGCAACGTATGACTCCCATGCAGGTGAAGACTACTCATGGTGTCTATCGAGTGTGGGAAACGAAGATTCAATTGCACATGCCGCGTACCAACTATAGATTCTTCCTGCTTACGGCGGAGGGGAACTGGTGGTTTACCTCT
>JAFAXQ010000203.1 GCA_019240835.1 Ktedonobacteraceae bacterium | reverse complement strand
TTGCCCACTCCTTGCTTTCTTTGGCCTTTTTTCCTCTCTGTCCTGCTGTTTTTGCCCTCTCTCGCGGGCTGGACATCCAGCTCTGAGCTCCTTTTGCTTCTCCGACCAACATTAGCTCTTCAACAACCTCGTTGCGCAACTCGTGGGTATCTCCACATGCAGGAGGTGGCTAGTCAGATTCGCATACTCCAGGATGACACCAGATGGATGGAGGTACAGAGCTACTCAACACGACAGCACCAGACGATGCCGATTGGCGGCTTTGTCGGGCGTGCCTCATTTGTCGGGGATATGACCAATGTGCGAGAGCTCCTCGTGTGGGGCGAGGTGTTGCGTGTCGGGAAAAATATCGTGAAGGGTGGGGGGAGATACTGTATTGAAGTGTAGCTGTTCTAGGAGAGTCGTCACGGCATACAACTATTCAGATTAAGTCTTCTATGCTATACTCAAGTAATGGCGAGAGAAGAGACAACAGCCAACTTGGAAGCCAAACTTCTTGACACGTTGCAGAGACAGAGCCCTGTCTGAGGGGTCTGAAAGGTGGTGACTATCAACTGGACGCGCCTCAAGCGGCTGCGTTGCAGAGGCATTGCCCCGTCTGAGGGGTCTGAAAGAGGAACATCCCCAAGCATCTCATGTATCCTGTCTGTGTTGCAGAGGCATTGCCCCGTCTGAGGGGTCTGAAAGATTTACTGAAGAGGAAAAGGTCGAGTGGGAGCGTTTTGTTGCAGAGGCATTGCCCCGTCTGAGGGGTCTGAAAGAGTACCACACGATATGGCGTGGCACGGCTAACTGCGTTGCAGAGGCATTGCCCCGTCTGAGGGGTCTGAAAGAGGCAAGCCGCATTTGGCGGCTTGCGCAACCAGAGGGTTGCAGAGGCACTGCCCCGTCTGAGGGGTCTGAAAGTCTAACCATCCTTGCTTAAACAAGTCATTGTGCTCAGGGTTGCAGAGGCATTGCCCCGTCTGAGGGGTCTGAAAGACGCGAGACTGACAGCACGCGGTGAAGAGGATGCTGCGTTGCAGAGGCATTGCCCCGTCTGAGGGGTCTGAAAGTCTTTGGCTTACTACAGTGGCACTTCTCTGAAGAGAGGATGAGCAAAGCTGACCCGGGAAAGCACAAGAAGCAAGCAGCTAGGCGAGATGGGCTTGCAAAGCTGCTGCTGCTTGCTCTAAGACTGCAATAGTCAACTCCTGATTAGGAGCCAGACGCAGGTTGTAGCTGTGGTTGCGGATCTGTCGATGGGCGCGCCAAGCGCCGTGAGGGATGAGCCACTCATGATGGGCCGAAAAGTGGCCCTGCTTGCCGACGAAACGAAACGAGGACTGTTCTGCCACCCAGGCAAACCACTCTGAGGTATCCGGCTCAAATGGGAGCACGCCGCGCTTTGGGCAAATCACCACATAGTGTCCTTGTTGGTCATACTCGACGCGAGGGATGACATGAGCTGGCTTGGGAGGGGCTTTGGCGCTGGTAGTAGCAGTGGAATGAGCGCGGGGAGCCGGAGAGGTCAGTGTGGGTGGACGCCTGGCGGGTGGGGGCTGCCAAGCCGGAGAGAGGAGGCTTTCGGGCTGGCGAGCTTGCCGCTGGAGCAAGGAAGTGAGATCAGCCACCTGGCGTTGTAAAGCAGCAATCTGGGCCTGCAAGGTGCAGAGAGCATCGGGCAGGGCAAGCAGCGCCGGAGGCAAGGGGAGCCGATCAGCAGGAATGGCAGGCAGCGACTCCTGGAAGGCAGAGGCCAGATGGCGATGATGCAAGCGGGCCAGCATCTGGAGCTGCTCCTGGCTGACCCCTTTTTTGCGACCATCGCGGGGATAGCCTTGGAGGGGAAGCTGAGCATCTGCGAGCCAGTGGTGCAGCGTTTTCGCATCAATGCCAAGGCAACGACAGGCGTCGGCCACAGAGACAAAAGTCATGAGAAAACTCCTTTCGTTTGCGACAGGAAACAAGAAGAGGCGTGAGTCGGCAGAACTGCATGGAAGACTCCCAGGAGTTCTGCTGGCTAGGAAAGGCTGGTTCGACCCACAGGCTTAGCTGGCTTTGGTACGACGGCGGCGATGGTAGTAGCCAGCCCAATACTGATGGGCACGTCGCCATCTCGACCACTGACAGACCAGCGGTGCTGAGGTGGAAACCGGAAAAACAAGGCAGGCCAGCAGATGATGAACTTCAGAGGTCGTCAAGGCGATGACGCGCCGTAGACAGCCATATAAGGCAAAGGTTGAAAGCCCGCTACTGAGCTAAGGTTGATTACGGCCCCTTGGCCACGTGCTGTCATTGACGGTACGAACGCATGGGTCAAGGCGACTGTTGCTGCAATGTTGACCATCACCTCCTGATGCTCTCGCTCTGGCGAGAGCGTCTCGAAGAGGCCATAGGTGCCAAAGCCAGCGTTATTGACAAGTAGATCAATCGTCAGGCCACGCCGCTCGACTTCCTGCTCAATGAGTTGGACCGCCTGTTCTTGACCAAGGTCGGCAGCCATGACTTCGGCTCGCACGCAGTACTGACCGGACAGCTCTGCCGCCAGCGCCCGAAGCTTCTCCTCGGAGCGCGCCACCAGCACGACGTTCATGCCGCGTCCTGCCAGTGCGCGGGCAAACGCCTCACCGATCCCTGATGACGCACCAGTGACGAGTGCTGTCCTCCCTTGGTAGGTAAACATATAAATCTTCTTCTCTTAATGCACGCCCTAATCTTGCCCTAAAGATGTGCTAACCGCCGGATAGTAAGCCTTATAGCCTAGCGCTCGCCCGAGATCTGCTAGTGCGCCAAACAATGGACGCTGCAGCCAAATGGGCAGCCCCGCTACATATGATGAAGGTTGCAATGCCCGCAACAAAACAATCGTCTGCAATGGGTTCTTGGGTAAACCGTTTGCTCTTACCTTCCTCTGCTGAGCTAGAGCATACAACGACTCGAAAAACGCTGCTGAATCTATGAGCAACCGCATCCCTGGTTTCTCTAATTGCGTTGTCTTGCGCCAATGTAATACCCCATCGCCCACATTCCACGGATGTATATGTGCAGCATGTCTTGGTAATATGACCCCATCGCCCGCCTTGGCTGCAAGCTCATCTCGACCCACTTTATAATGGGCCGCACCCGCAATAATCTCGACTCGCTCACTGAAGTACGGGTGAAAATGGGCTGCTAATCCCTTACAGACATTGGGTTGCACATAAAATTCGATGTCCAGCACCATCCCATTCGTCTCGTGTGCTGTTGCATTGAACACCATGCGCTCACCCGTCACAGGATTCTCGAATACTTGTCCTGCTCTGGGCATCGTGTACTTTCCTTCTCCCGTTTCCTGAAACGCTATTGCATTCCTACGCGCTCGCATTCAACATGCTCCCTTCTACTGCTAGCAGCTTCCTGAAGTAGTCATTGAGCAAGCGTCCAGTGGGGTCAAAGCGCTTGCGGTACCTCTCGAACGTAGCAATGCGCCCTCCATAGGCTTTCTGAACTTGCGCAGGAGTGAGCAAGTCACTTTGATTAGGCAACGGAATGCCTCCAAGTCTGCTGCACAGCTCGTTGTACGCAATCAGAAACGCTTCCCAGCCTGGATTTGCCGTAGAAACGGGGTCAAAGGTCATAACAGGACCGTCCGACGAGTAAGAAAACAACGAACTGTCGTCCTGCATGACACGGTAGCCCACGCTGATCATGTTGGAGCGATAGCCTGTAGTACGATAATACTCACGGCAGAATTTGAAGTAGGCACGCAGATTGCTTATATAATTCTCTTCTGGCGAGGCCCAGATGCTAAATGTGTATTTGCTCTTATTGGCTATCGCCGGGTATCTGATTTGTTGCGCAGTGGCTAGAGTGTTGTTGCCACGTACCAGTAACATTGCACCCAGGAACATAAACTGATCGAACATGTCAAACAGGAAATCTCTGATTGGGATAATCGGCACATACTTGCTGACGCAATAGCCATAGAACGGTGCGAGCCTACTCCACAGAAAGTTGCGAAATTTCCATTGCCAGGAAGTGAGGCGTTGTGGGTGTTTCGTGTCATGATAGCGTCTGAACTCCACCAGAACGGTGTCGCGAAAGGGGTTGAGATACATCATGATCGAATTTCCTTGCGCCTTGAGCACTGGAAGCTTTTTATCGAACTCATCGAGGCTGTAGACCTTGTGGTAAACTGACATAGCCTGTAAGGGCTTGACTTTGAATGTCACCTCGTAAATGATGCCGAACAAGCCGTAGCTTGAGCGGACCGCACGTAACAGTTCTGGCTGCTCTTCCGTGATCTCCAGCACCCCTCCTGCAGGCGTGACCATCTTAATGGCAGTGGCATAGGAACACACCTGCCCAAATTCCCCTGGCATTGACGCGTCCTTCGTTCCGCAACAAGCGGCACTGCCTATGCTCAGGTTTCCTAATTCCAGATTGACATAAAATTCCAAATTGTGCTTTTGTAGTTCTTGTGCAACGTCAATATAGAGCGCTCCAGCTTCAACAGTCACAGAATCGGGCCGTATCTCGATGATTCTCTTCATTTTGCGCATGTCGACCAGGGTACCATGCTCGGCCACACCGCAGGATGTCATGGAATGATTAGAGCCGACGGCGCGAACGGGACTCGGGTGCTTCTCAGTATCCTTGAGAATGGCGACGATCTCCTGGACGCTTTTTGGTTGCACGACAACACAGGGTGACGAGACGATGTTGCCGAACCAATTATGCACTTGCAGTTCTTCCATGTTGTCTTCCTCAATTCTGGAGTACATACTGATTTTGATCGCTCTTTGTTGAGCTTTCTGAGAAATTCACTTTTGACCACGGTGCGAAGGGGTTCTTGACGTTTCGCAGAAATGGTGCCAGATCAGGAAAATGCCTCAATAGCACACTCGGCATATTATTGTTGCTGATCCAGTCGAGACCCGTTTGCGTGTAGACCGCAGCAGTGTAGTCAGTTGTGAAGAAGCGGTCGCTATTCAAGCGTCGGGACGCCATCAGAGTAAAGATGCGAAAGGCGGTATCACTGAAACCAAATCCTCGCGGTGGTTTCTCC
>JAFAXQ010000267.1 GCA_019240835.1 Ktedonobacteraceae bacterium | reverse complement strand
GACGACATTGGTCAGCTCAGTGGTGGTATGCCAGCCGAATTTATCAGAAACCCGGCTGACGCTATGAGCATCTTCCAGCAGCAGGTGCAGAGCGCTGTAGCCGTGGCTGTGCGCAATACGACCTTGACACTACGCTTGCCAGCGGGCGTCGCACCGAAAAAAGCAGTGAAGGTTCTTCCTATCATCAGCGACCTTGGACAGTCCGTGCTCTCTGATCGCCAGGTAGTTATACCCCTGGGCGACCTGGAGAGAGACAAACCACAATCGGTGCTGGCCGAACTAATGATTGATCCCCGACCAGCGGGATTATTCCGCATTGCACAAGCCGAGCTCACATACGATGTGCCTATCATAGGTGTTATAGGTGAGCGTATACGCGATGACATTAAAGTAACCTTCTCTACAGATGCCACCCAGACAGCACAAGTGAACGCGTTGGTAATGAACTTTGCTGAAAAAGCCAATGCGCATCGCCTGGTCACAAAAGTGCTCGACGAATACAAACGCACAGGCAAAGCTACGACTCGCCTCGCCCCCAACGTCACACGCGTACTAGATCAGGAAACACAGACCGCTTTGGAACAGATTAACCAGGGTCAGCAGATTTCACAAGATCAGGTCAAATCAATCGGTAACAAGACGCGTAAACTAACGCAGAGACTGGACGACATATTACCATAAGTATGCCTCAGTAAAAACAAAGCATGTGCAAACAAGGTCTCTTTTTTTAAGGAAGGATAGATCGTTATGACAATAAAGTGCTCTCTCGGTCATGAGAATCCAGATGGTTCTGCTTATTGTGATGAATGTGGCGAGTCTCTGGTCGGCGCTGCGTCACCAGCTACTGTTTCTCCAGAGGCTCCCACCGTAGTAGCAGTTCCCACAGCAGGAACGCAGCAATGCCCGTCATGTGGGGCAGCAAATCCCGCGGGCGAAAGTTTCTGTTCCAACTGTGGTCAAAGCCTACTCGGCGGTGCCTCTGCTCCTGCTGCCGCTGCTCCTGTGCCGGCAGGCAGTGCAGCAACAGCGACGCAGGCACGGCTCATCGTCGAAGCCGACAACCAGGAGTTCGATATTAGCGGTAAGGACAACGTTACTATAGGCCGTGAAGATGCAATGAGCAACATGTACCCTGACATCGACCTCACTCCGCACGGCGGCGAAGAGGGCGGTGTCTCACGCATGCATGCCCGCATCTTCCTTGAGAACGGCCAGTATATGCTAGAGGATGAGAATAGCACTAACCGCACCTTTCTCAACCGCCAGGGCCTTGACCCCAAGAAGCCAATACTATTGCATGACAATGACGAGATCAGGCTCGGACGCGTTCTCCTGCGTTTCAAAACTAGTTGACATCCTCCACCATACTATGTATAATTTACAGGATATTCCAAGGGGAGGAGTAGGAAAGCATCTCTCATGAAACGCACATGGCAACCTAAGCGTATTCCGCGTTTACGCGAACACGGATTTATGAAACGTATGTCTACGCGCAATGGCCGTCGTGTACTCAAAGCTCGCCGCGCTAAAGGACGCTGGAGATTGACAGTCTAATTTGAAGGTTTCAGCACATCGTGGCGCTTAAACGTGCATTACGCCTACGAAAGAGCAGCGATTTTCAGCGAGTAAGGCAGCAGGGACGGGTCGCCTCGTCTCCGCTGCTCGTTCTTGCATATTTACCTAGTAACACGCCGGGAATACGCATCGGCTTCGTGGTCAGTAAGCGCATCTCTAAGTCGGCGGTTAAGCGTAATTACGTTAAACGGCTACTGAGTGAAGCGATTCGCCCCTTTCTTCCTGAACTTTTAGGCAACTGGGACGTAGTACTTAGTGTAAAGCAGCAAGTAGTAGATAGCGATCTGGCTGTGCTTACACAGGATGTTGGTAGATTATTGCGGCGGGCACAGCTCCGAGATGCATTATCTAAGCAGAGCAACTGAACATGCACAAAGGTCAGCAACCGTGAAATATATAGCACTAGCACTTATTCGACTTTATCAGCGCACGCTGTCGGTAGTCTTGCCCCCATCGTGTCGATTCATTCCCTCGTGTTCGCAGTACGGATATGAGGCTATTCAACGTTTTGGCTTTTTCCGTGGCGGCTGGATGACCATTAAGCGTATTAGTCGCTGTCATCCCTTTTATCACGGTGATCTTTACGATCCAGTGCCTGAACGCCAGGCCAGCGTGATCAAGGAAGGCAAAGGGATAGTTCCGTGGGTTTAATGGGTTTAATAGGCTACCTGTTCAATCAGATCTTTACGAATCCTATCTTCAATGGTCTGATGCTGCTCTATCATCTCTTCGGCGATCTGGGCTTGTCGATCATTGTGTTAACGCTTGTTATTAAGTTGGTTCTGTTCCCGCTTACGCTGCAGCAGCTTAAATCGATGAAAGCGACGCAGGCACTGCAGCCACAGATGGCAGAAATTCGCAAAAAGTATGCTAAAGACCAACAGGCGCAGGCAATGGCAATGCAAGCGCTCTATAAAGAGTATGGATTCAATCCTCTGGCTGGTTGTCTGCCACTTTTGATTCAATTGCCAGTTCTCTATGGTCTCTTCTATGCCCTTCGTACGGTGGTCGACACGAAAAAGCTATCCACCATCAACGCTATCCTCTACCCATTTGTGCCGCACTTCACGAAACTTCCCAACATTGATCTCAACTGGTTCATCTTTATCAATCACAACTTTTACTTCTCACTCGCCAGTCCAGACCCGACGCATATCCTGCCCATCCTCGCGGGTGCAGCAACGTTTGTGCAGTTGCGCATGTCACAGCCCAAGACTGCTACGGCAAATGCCAATGACCCGTCAATGCAGTCGATGAAAACGATGCAGTATATCATGCCTCTTATAACCGTCTTCTTCGGCTGGACCTTTCCTGCTGGCCTAGCACTGTACTGGACAGTATCGTCGATCTTCCAGGCTGTACAGCAGTACTTTATCACGGGTTGGGGTTCGCTACGAGAGATGCCCGACTTCCTGGCAAACATGCTGCCAAAGCAGGCAGACTCAAATCACAAAGGCAAGAGCGCTACTACAACACGTTCCACCGGCTCTAATGGCTATAATAAAGAACAGCATAAAGAACTAGCACGACAGCAAGAGGTGCAGGAGAAGCAAGACCAAGAGGTTGCAGTGAGCAACGATGCCATAGCAAGTCGCAGACAGACGACGCCCCGTGCAAATGGTACTACATCGGCACGGCGGCGTCAAAGCTCTTCGGGGCGAAGGCGCAGCAGCAATCAGAAAAGGCGTACATCCCGCAATTAGGGATGTAGACAGCCAGCAAGAGACCTAAGTAAAGGGGGATGACCAAACCGTGGAAAGCATAGAGGCTAGTGGAAAAAGTGTTGATGAGGCGGTGCAGCAGGCACTGGCACGCTTAGCGAAACGCCGCGATGAAGTGGAAGTCACGGTGTTACAGGAACCAAGCCGAGGTGCTTTCGGGCTTGGAGCTAGGGAGGCGCGTGTTCGCCTTACTGTGCTTCCGAGTGCCATGAGCGCAGTCATTACGCCCGAAATGGCCGATGCTATCCTTGGCCCTGCTGATTTTGAAGCCCTTGTGGATGAGGAGGAACTCTACGAAGAGGAGGATCAGTTCGCCGACGACGAGGAGTTTCTCGACGACGAGGAGGCAAGCGAGTTCGAGGAAGTGATTATCGCAGATCCCTCTGCTCCATTGGTCTCATCTGTCAATACACCGTTCCAACTTGTTCCTGAAACGGATGGTAGCCCCGATACTGTGCGTACAGATGGCAGTTCGCTGCCATCTGTAGAGACTCCCAGCCGCGAGGACATTGAGATCACTGTTGATGTGCTTCAACATATTTTGCGCTATATGAACATTCACGCAATGGTTCAGGTACGTTCGACTCATCCGCTCACACTCAACATTCACGGTATTAATGAGAACCTCGCCTTGCTTATTGGGCGCAGGGGCGAGACGCTAGCTGCTCTACAACTACTGGTGAATCTTATCGTCAGTCATCGTACGAAATGCCATATGCACATCATTGTTGATGCCGAGAATTACCGTGAGCGCCGTGAGGAAAACCTGCGTTCGCTGGCTTTGCGTGTTGCTCAACAAGTACGTAATTACCGTCGCTCCGTTGCGTTAGAGGCTATGCCGCCACACGAACGCCGCATCGTGCATATTGCTCTCGCTGCTAGTAAGGATATTAGCACTGAGAGTATTGGTGAAGGTGATGAACGCCGTGTTGTCATCTCGCTGAAGCGTCCAGGTCGGTAAAGCACCGCAATGAAGGTGGAAGCACAAACTCCTCAATTTCTGACCATCGGGCATCTCACCCGTGATAGCTATGCTGACGGCTCTTTCTCAGTTGGCGGCACTGTTACTTTTGCCGCCCTCACCGCCTATCGTTTGGGATTAGCGGCGGCTATTGTCACATGTGCAGAAAAGCTGCCCGTTCCGGAGTTATTCTCTGGCATTGCAGTGCATCTACGTCGCAGTACACGTACAACCACCTTCGTCAATCGCTACACAGATGGTTTTCGCACTCAGTACTTGGTGGCCAGGAGCGATGTACTCTCGGTCAATGATGTGCCCCCCAACTGGTGCAATACGCCTATTGTACTCCTCGGTCCACTTGCACAGGAACTGACTCCTGAATTTGTTACACTCTTTCCTCGCCGCCCCGGCGCTCTTATGGCAGCTACGCCGCAGGGTTGGCTGCGCCGCTGGGATGCCGATGGGCGTGTTTGGCCCACCACATGGCATGCGGCAGAACAGGTCTTGCCCTTGCTCGACAGCCTTATTTTGAGCTACGACGACTTACTTCCTTTTGCTGATGGTAATCGAGCAAAGGCTGATGCTCTTTTAGCTCATTGGAGTATGCAGGTTCCGCTGCTGGTTGCAACAGATGGATGCCACGGTGCCACACTCTTACGCCACGGCACTGCACAGCGTTTTCCAGCTTACACCGCCCGCGAAATAGACCCAACCGGAGCGGGTGATGTCTTTGCGGCTGCCTTTCTTATCCACCTCTACTGGCATAAAGATGCAGAGCAGGCCGTAAATTTTGCCAACTGTGTTGCCTCGTTCTCAATTGAGCAAGCAGGAGTACAGGGGATCCCCTCTCTGGAGATGGTGCAAACACGATTACGCACATGACTTTTCACCTATGAAATAGACGAAAAATTGACGCATGGACTCTATTTGGGTAGACTCGCTAGAGCTAACGGTTAATCGTAGATCAGTAAGAGGTAGCTTATGTCAGCATTCAACACTCTTTCAGCGCCCCGCCGCGATGCTGCTGTTGGAACGATGGAAGAGCGCCCACTTCAGCGTGATCCCGCCACTCGATCGCTCATCGCTGTATTGCAATCCACAATGACTACGACCCCCGCCAAGCCACGCGTGCTTATTCCAGGAAAGAGGAAATACACGCGAGTGCTGCCGGAGACAACTCTTCCTTCCCGAGGCTTGACCCCACGCATGCGTTACAGCGTTGTTATAGGAACCATCCTCTTCGTCGTGTGCCTCACTTTCGTGTCACTCGCTCCATTGGACAATGCACAAAGTTCATTTCACAGGGTCGACGGTGTTATTGAGTGGGTGCATGCACAGCAGCAGAACTGGTCTATTTCCGCCCAGAACGACACGGCGCAAGACGATGTCGTCGCACTGCCTGCCATTACCCTTCCAGCAAGCCAATACGTGGCGATTGCCAGTCAGGATGCTATCAATGCTGGCATCTCTCCTGATTACTTTGTACGCCAAATTTATCTTGAAAGTGGCTTCAATCCCAATGCTGTCTCACCCTATGGTGCAGTGGGCATTGCCCAGTTTTTGCCTGCCACTGCCGCTACACTCGGCGTCAATCCCTGGGATCCTATTTCCGCCTTGCGCGGAGCGGCTAACCTTATGGCCAGTTACAGTCGTCAATACGGTGGAGATTACGCTAAAGCTCTTGCCGCATATAACGCTGGAGATGACACTGTCAACTATGCTTTAAGAGCATGTGGTGCTAAATGGGTTGCCTGCTTACCTGCCGAGACACAGAACTATATCCATAGTATTATGGGCTAGTAGTGGATTACTACTCCAAAAGAGAGACCTCCTGATGGGTACGCCTTCGGGAGGTCTCTCTTTTTGGACGGCTGCAATGTATCAAGCGGGGAACTTTTTCGCAACGTGTAGCGTCCTAACAGAGGATGATTCTCTCTCAATAGTAATTTAAGGAGGAGTTTAGACTATGCGTAGACTACACGGCAAGTACACGCTGCTATCTGTCTCTGCGTGCAGCCTACTACTGGCATTCATCCTGGCGGCCTGTGGTAGCTCAAACTCGACAGCAGGAGGTAGCAGTTCGTCACCGCCTCCCACCGTCGTACAGGGCTATGGCACAGCTCATGGCTGCCCCAGTGATAGTGTGGTAGGCACCACGTCTACACCGAATGTGACAGTAAAACCGACCGATGCGAAAAGTACTGTCATGGCACATGTGGGTAACGTAATCGCATTTCAGTTCCCCTTCGGTCAGCGCTGGAGCGGCCCTACGACTTCTCAGGGAAACTTACAACTGCAGCAACCCGCTGGATATGCCGTAAAAGCGGCACAGGTGTGTGTCTGGCGCTTCGTTGCAAAAGGTATAGGTACTACACAACTCGATTTCCACAGCCAGGCACTTTGTAAGCCAGGGCAGTTCTGCCCACAGCACATTGTAGATCTTCCCTTTACCGTTAAAGTCAGTTGAATAAAGTCATAAAGCAAACAAAAAAGTTCCGGCGGCTGCCGGAACTTTTTTGTTTGCTTGTCTTTCTCACCAGCGGTCGCGACGATCACGACCCGAATCGCGACGGTCACGGCGATCACGACCACCACTAGGGGCATAACTGCGCTCGTCGTAGCGGCTACCACCCCCACGCGAGGCTCGTTGTGTCTGGAAGCACTCACTGCAATAAACAGGGCGATCTTCACGAGGAATAAAGGGTACAGAGGCTGGACGCCCACAAATGGCACAAGTTGTCTCATGGTACTCAACTGGACCGCGTGGGGAGCGAGAGGTGGAGGTCGATTGCCCAGTACGATGAGCAGCACGACAGCTTGGACAACGACTAGGAGTGTTCGTCAAACCTTTTCTGGCAAAGAATTCTTGTTCGCCAGCACTGAAACTAAATTCTTGACCGCACTCACGGCAAGTCAGAATGCGATCACGGAAGTCCTCATTGGACATCATGGGTGATATTTTCCCTTCTTCAAGGATACTGTTCGCTCCGCTATACAACGCGTTGAATCGAGGGGTGAGACAAGCAGGACATACACCTTGTTATAGCCGCTAACAGAGGAATGCTTTTCCTGGTGGTTCAGGCAGTGATTTCCTAAGAAACCGGATGGCGGAGCGAAACCGGGCTTCGGATATTACCTACCAGACGGGCAAACATCTTCCCATAACCACCCTCCCATTGTATCATATACAGTTCAAAAGTATAGTATCCTGCTGTCCAAAATCCAGCGCAATTTAAAAGTCCCCAAATAGGGCTATAACACAGTGTGACCTACCTAATAGGTGCAAGTAATGGTACACTTTATGTACACACTATTATCCTTATGAGTAGCGCATGGGCCGGGTCAGGGAGGAGATGCCGGTTGACGAGGTGGAGGCTGTTCGGACTGTCAGCGGGGAGCCTCCGGGGTGTATCACCACCCCGAGAAGTGAGCTACGCAAAACCAGCCGGTAACGGCTGGGACAAAACGCTCTCGGTGATGTAGCGGCATTGCTCTCTTCATTTGCCGCTTCACAATACAGAAAGGGTACCCAGCTTCATGTGCGGTATCATTGGCTACGTCGGCCCGCAGGGGACCGATGTTACTTCCATATTGCTTAACGGCCTCAGCAGACTTGAGTATCGTGGTTACGATTCCGCCGGTATCGCCGTGCTTACCTCAGCAGGCAGTCTCGAATTGCATCGTCGTTCTGGCAAGATTGCCAACTTAGCAGACGCCGTTGAGAATGGCTCTCGCCCTGGCCAGGGCACGCTCGGCATCGGCCACACGCGTTGGGCTACGCATGGTCGCCCCAACGATGTCAATGCACACCCCCATCCCGATTGCACTGGCGTGTTGACGGTGGTGCATAACGGCATCATCGAGAACTACGCGGAGCTACGCCAGGAATTACAACAAACGGGCCATACCTTCTGCTCCGAAACGGATACTGAGGTGCTCTCACACTTGATAGAGCACTATTACTTTCACCAGGCTAGCCACGATCTAGTCGAGTCAGTGCGGTTCGCGTTACTGCGTGTTACTGGCTCTTACGCCATAGCCGTGGTCAGCCGCGAACATGCTGATCTCCTCGTCGGAGCACGTTGTAACGGGCCGCTCATCGTCGGTCTAGGCGAGCAGGAACAGTTCCTTGCCTCAGACATTCCAGCCATTCTTAAACATACACGGCGCGTACTCATTCTGGAAGAAGGTGAGATCGTTGCGCTACGCCCCAACAGCGTTACAGTTAGCACACTGGATGGCAAAACAGTGCAGCGCGGCCCTCTCATCGTTGAGTGGGACGCGGAGGCCGCCGAGAAGGGTGGCTACCCACACTTCGTGCTTAAAGAGATCTACGAGCAACCGGATGCGCTGCGTCGTGCTCTGCTTGGCCGTATACGTGAGGGACAGTTGCACCTTGCCGAGATGGAGCGCATGCAGCGGACAGGGCTATTCGACAACGTACAGCGTGTTCTCATCATCGCTTGTGGCAGTTCGCATCACGCGGGCATGCTGGCCAAGTACATCATCGAACAGTGGGCGCGTATTCCTGTCGAAGCTGTCACCGCAGCGGAGTTCCGCTACTGCGACCCCCTCGTAGGGCCGGAGACTTTGTGTATTGCGGTTACCCAATCGGGCGAAACAGCAGATACACTCGTCGGCATCCGCCAGGCACGTGAACAGGGTGCTCCGGTCATTGCTATCACCAACGTCGTCGCCAGCGCCATCACCCGTCTTGCCGACGCCGTGCTGTACCTGCAAGCTGGCCCTGAAATCGGTGTGGTCTCCACTAAGACCTTCATCTGCTCACTGGCCGTGCTATACCTGCTCGCCCTCTACTTAGGGCAGCAGCGCGGACGTATCAGCAATGAGCAGGCGAACACTATCCTAGCGGCGCTAGAACGCATTCCAGGGCAGATGCAGCATGTGCTTGACAGCGCCCGCAGTGCGGATGACACTATCGAACCGCTAGCAAAACGCATAGCACGTGTAAGCAGCATCATGTTCATTGGGCGCAGCGTGGGTTACCCCACAGCGTTAGAGGGAGCGCTCAAGCTCAAAGAGATTTCCTACATCCACGCCGAGGGCTTCCCCGCTGGCGAGTTAAAACACGGTTCCATCGCGTTACTCGATCCCGACACCCCACTTGTCGCCATCGCCACTTCCTCGCACGTCTACGAGAAAGTGGTCAGCAACATGCAAGAGGTGCGCGCCCGCGATGCCCGCGTCATTGCCGTCGCCACCGCAGGGGACGAGGGCATACGCCGTCACGCCGATGATGTGCTCTATGTACCTGAGACACTTGAAGCGCTCAGTCCGCTGCTGGCGATTATTCCGCTACAGTTGTTCGCGTACCACGCGGCTGTGGCACGTGGGTGCAATGTGGATCAGCCGAGGAATTTGGCGAAGTCGGTGACGGTGGAGTGAGGGGGGCTATGCCCCCCTACATCTTCGTCAGCAGCTCTGCCAGACGATCATAGGTCTCATTGACTCCTTCTTGCATGCCACTTTGCAGCGCGCCATCGCGGTCAGCTAGGGACTGGAAAACAGAGTGAACCGAGAGCCTAGTTCTGCCTTCAGGCAACTCCTCAAGCCTCATCGTTTCCAGAGCCACATGTCCCGTTTCCGGCAACCCTTCAAACTCAAAGGTGTCAATAATGCGCTCAGGTGCAAGGACTTCGTGATACACTCCGTGAAATGCGTATTCGTTTCCCTGGGCGTCTCGATTGATAAATCGCCATTGCCCACCGGGTCTCACGTCCATCCTATCAACGTGAGTCGAAAGGTACCTGGGTCCCCACCATTGCTCTAGCAACTTTGGATCGGTGCATGCCTTAAAAACCAGCTCTCGCGGCGCATCGAATTCGCGGGTAATGAGTATTTCCTGTTTGCCCTGTTCTGCAAGCAGAGTCGTGGTATGTGCTGTCATAGAATGTTATTCCCCTTCCTTGTGTTTTTCACGTTCTAAATTAGGCCCCTACCGACATGGATGCTCTCTGCAAGCTGCATTAGCCACCATGACGGGGTGTGCCTGTCATGATTCGTCCTTGCTCGCTGCCTCCGCACTCGTGACACGGAGGAACGCGCCGCCGAGCACGGCCCCGAGAGCGGCGAAGATAGCTCCGACGAAGAAGGCGACATGGTAGCCGCCGTTGAGGGCTACGAGATGGCTGGTGCCTGCGGCTAGCAGGCTATCCGTGCGAGCGGCAGCAAGGCTGGCGAGTACTGCGAGACCGAGCGCTCCACCCATCAGGAACGCGGTGTTGACGACTCCCGAGGCCAGACCGGATTCAGTCGGCGCAACGTCGCTCATGGCGGCAAGGAACATTGGGTTGAACGCCATACCACCACCTAATCCGAACAGGATCATGCTCGGCAGCACATCGACGACAAAGTTCCCGTTGATCGGTGCGCGGGCGAGGAGCGCGAGGCCGACCGTGGCCAGCAGTAGCCCCGTGACGAGCGGCAGTTTGATGCCGAAACGTATGACAACCCTGGCGGAGAGGCCGAGCGAGAACACACCCATGATCAGGCAGGTTGGCAGGAAGGCGAGACCGACCTGCAGCGAACTGTAGCCGAGCACCAATTGGAGGTAGAGGGCAGAGAGGAAGAACCAGGCAAACATGGCAGCGGCCCATAGGACACTGATGATATTGGCGGTCACAACGTTGCGCAAGCGGAAGAGGCTAAGCGGCATGAGCGGTGTGCGCACCCGAGCTTCGATGCCAAGGAAGACGACCAAGAGCACTACGGCGACGGCAAGTAGACCGATTGTCTGGGCGGACAGCCAGCCGATCTGATTACCGTTCACGATTGCGAAGACGGCAAGCATCAATGACGCGGTCACCGTCACGGCACCAGCGACGTCGAGGCGCATAGCGGAAACTGGACCACGGCTGGCAGGCAGCAAAACGAAGCAGAGCGCGCAGACCACGACTCCGATTGGCAGGTTGACGAGAAAGATCCAGTGCCAGTTGAGTGTGCTCGTCAGGACGCCGCCGAGTAGCACACCGACACTTCCTCCGCCAGCGGCAACGAAGCCGAAAAGGCCCATCGCCTTTGCACGCTCAGCCGACTCGGTGAACAAGTTCATGACTAGCGAGAGTGAGACCGCCGCGACGACAGCACCGCCTATTCCCTGCACGGCCCTCGCGCCGATGAGCAACACCTGCGAGTTCGCCAGTCCACAGGCGAGCGATGCAAGCGAGAAGAGGATTATGCCGAGTAGGAACAGCCGACGATGCCCGAAGAGATCGCCCAACCTGCCACCGAGCAGGAGAAAGCCGCCGAAGGTGAGCAGATAGGCATTCACGACCCATGCGAGCGACGTCCCAGAGAACCCAAGACTCGTCCTGATCGAGGGTAGCGCAACGTTGACAATCGTCGTGTCGAGCACAATCATCAGAGAGCCGAGGCACAGGACGAGCAACGCGAGCCAGCGTGCAGTGCTCTGCTCGGTGGTGGGCGCGAGTTCATCAGTCAACACTTGTCGATCACGAATCGTATTTGCTTTCACTATTGCATTCCTTTCAGGCTTTCTGATAACAAAGTAGAACGACACCCTTATCAAAAGTCTTTGTATATAAAAGTTTCAGTTTAAGTGCATCGTCTGCGTCAGCAAAGATGCGCCTTCCGCTCCCCAGCACAATGGGGTGGACCATCAGCCTGTACTCATCTATGAGGTCATATTGCATGAGGGCGTTTACGAGCTGACCGCTACCGGAGAGCAAGATGTCTTGACCGACCTCCTGCTTCAGCTTGGAGACTTCTTCCGCGACATTTCCCTTTATGAGCCTGGAGTTGTTCCATGCTAGCTCACTCAGAGTCGTTGAAACGACAAACTTAGGCAGACTGTTCATGCGGTCGGCAAAACCCGCTTCATCGTTGACGGAAGGCCAGGCTTTGGCAAAACCTTCATAGGTCACGCGCCCTAAAAGCAGAGCGTCCGATGAAAATAGCTCCTCGTACTTATACTTCGCTGCTTCTTCGCTCCAGAACTGGAAGCTCCAACCGCCGTGCCTGAATCCTTCAGCACCGCCTGGATCCTCAAAGACACCGTCCACGGTCACATACTCTGTTACAACAACTTTTCTCATCTTTTGCTTCCTTTCTCACTCGAGTTCTGTCCACGTCTCAAGCGGTCCCGAACCTCTGCGCAGCTTTGGCGCGAGCACGTGCAGCTTCAACCTGGCGATTGTGCGGCTCGGCGCTGGTCACCAGGGAATCTAACAGATGCTGAGCAACTGCGGCCACCTCTTCGACGGCGCGGTTAAACGCCTCCTCGTTTGCTCTTGAGGGTTTGTTGAAGCCCGAGAGCTTTCTCACGAATTGGAGTGCAGCCTCTCGAATCTCCTCGTCGGTGGTTGGAGGATCAACGTTGAAGAGGGTCTTGATGTTCCGACACACAGCTTTCTCCCTTCCCGCTCCCTATCGAGCGAATGAGATGGGCAACTACTGATCACCTGACAATCATAGCATAGCCCAGCAACATCTTCCCGCTAGGTGCAGCAGGGACGATGGGAGCACAAAACGTTCTTCACTCATCTATTCTTTTCAGCTTGGTCGGAAGCGGCAAAGCAATGTGAGGGGTCCTGTAGTTTAGAAGTAGGCTCTTAACAACCTGCACAAAATAAACGCCCACGAAAACACAAGTTTACGTAGCAACTTCGACCGCCACCCCTTGCTAGACGGCTCCTTTCTCTGTCTGATTGACAAGAGAGTTGTTTCCATGACATACTTGAGCAAACATAGGTTAGTACTTACCACCCTCTCCACAGGGCAGTCCAGCAGATGTGAGAGCTGCAAGAGGGGATCTCCCCCCTGCTGCTTCGGAAGCAGAAGCTTCCTTTGCAAGCTTGACAGACGCTAGCCTCATCACTATACTGGCAAGCAGCTCAGTAGCTGTATGCAAGGAGGGTGAATGATGGATCAACTGTTCTATTGGGGAGAAGGCGGTCAGTACGGCCCCTATCATGCACAAGCCAATGGATGGCCCAACGCAGGCGAAGTCATGCGTGACTTTCGCGAGCAGAAGGCCATGAGCGCCGAAGAACTTGGAGAGGTGTACGGTAGGGCTACCTACAAAGAGCACCAGCCAGTCAGTGCGAGACGGATCCACCAAATGGAAGCAGAAAATGATGTGCCAACCGATATTGAGCGTCGCCGTGTCTTAGCCAGCCTGCTGGATATTCCTCCCTTCCTCTTCGGCCTTGCCGCTCTAGAGGATGCGGCCAAGCGGCCAGCAGGACCTGAGCCGGGTCCACCAGCAAAGAGGCCAGCACCCCCAGCCAAGCAGAGTACGGGAGTGGACCTGGAAGAGTATAGCACCTTTTTAACCTTCGGTTGGGCCCAATTCTACAACAACACCGCCCACTCGTTGGTCAGTGGCATTCACACGCGCATAAGAACGCTGGAAACCGTTGCCCGTGAGGTCGGGGGGACACAAGCTGAACAAGCGAAGAACCTGCTGTGCCCCTATCATTTCCTGCTCATCGATATTGCCCGTGACCAGTGTCACTTTTCTACGGCGTTCAATCATGTCAACAGTCTGCTCGAGCTAGCGCACGAGATGGACAGAGAGGATGTCCTAGCTACGGCTCTGCTCCGTGGTGGACTCACAAACTGTGGGAAGGGCCACTACGCAGCGGCGGCGTTCAATCTCAGGTACGTCCTTCCTTTGGCCGAAGAGGCTCGTCCCCAACTGAAAGGGTACGTCTTGCAAGCAGCAGGATTGGCCTTATCTTACACAGCCATAACTGAACAAGAAAAAACCTTTGCCCTCAAGAAAATGGATGAGGCATACAACATCATCCGAGCAGGTCCTATTGAGGAGGACGGAAGTTTTGTCAAGCTCGCCGAAGGGTGGCATTACCGTAGCAGAGCAGAAGCTCTTTTAGCTCAACAGCGGCCCAAGGATGCTCAGCAGGTTTTAAAAGAGGCAGAGCGCAGTATCGGGCCTGATCAGCCACGCCGATATATCTATGTCGAGATTTGGCAGATTTACATCTATCTTGCTCTTGGCTACTTGCCTATTGCTGCTACTACTGCCCTGCATGTCTTGGAAATTGCAGAGGTGATTAACTCGAAACATGCCGTGCTACGAGTTGCTGATATCTACAAACGACTGCGCACCAGTGAGTACAAGAACCATATGGAGGTAGCAGAGTTGAGGCTAAGACTGGACCAAGCGAAGGCGAGGTTGGGCATTGTTAGATAAACTCTGCTACTTCTTCCTTTCTCTGTCTGATTGACAAGAGAGTTGTTTCCATGACATACTTGAGCAAACATAGGTTAGTACTTACCACCCTCTCCACAGGGCAGTCCAGCAGATGTGAGAGCTGCAAGAGGGGATCTCCCCCCTGCTGCTT
>JAFAXQ010000032.1 GCA_019240835.1 Ktedonobacteraceae bacterium | reverse complement strand
AAAGAGAATGGGGCCAGCCCAACTCCACACCTGATTAAAGTTGTCCATAAACGTTGCAGTCCTGCTTACCTCAAAGGAGACAGTGCGTCGTCGTCTCTCTACCTGCTGTAGCAACTCTTCGGGCGAATAGGTGAGAAGCCTGACAGGGCCGCTTTGGACCTGCTGGAGTCCCGCTGCGTCTGGCAGCGGTCCTGGCGTTGGATCTGGCTGTTTGGTATTTGATGGCTGCTTTGGCGGCGGTGCTGTGAGTTGTCGTCTTCGCACTTCGCGACTTGCGGCGGCACGGTAACTTTTCACGATGGGCGACTCATTAGCTGAAAAGCCGCCGTGGGTATTCATCCCCATCACTACTGCGAAATCTTCATTGCTGATGGAGGGATAGCGCTCTAATGCAGCGATACTCTCCTCCCAATTGTACTGGGGAAAAGGTGGTACTATCGCCAGTCCCTGTGCATTGCCCGGCTGACGGCCTTTGAAGGGATTGAGCCGTGTCAGGATATTCATCTGCAACACTCCAAAAAGCAACACAAACTTTTGCGCTGAAATGTGCTCCAGCGCCAACGGTTTAATCGGAGAATAGTCAGGCAATAGTCGAGGAAAAAAGCGAGCGAGCAGGCCACGGGCAGGTCACTGTCTGGCCGTAGCACGGCCACGTTTTCGGTCTGATTCTCGCTCGCCGTTTTACCCGCAATTACGCCGACGGTGTGGCACTGCTACGCCCTGTCCTCGTTGTGCTTTGGGGAGGTGGTGTCCCTCGTCGGGCCTCTTTGGCCTTCTGGATGGTTTCCCGCGTGCTTGCTTTCACCTTGCTGGCGGCCCGTTTGCCGTCTTCATTGGCGATAAAGTAGGCATGCATCTTGGCGATCGTTGCATAGTGCGTTGCCGCTCGAGGCGAGGCTTGCTGCACTTTGCTCAGCAGGTCATTCATCAGACCTTGAATGTGGTTGTACTCTTCCTCTGTCAAGAGAACGGTTGCCATGTCGCTTTTCTCCTTGTCTTGATGCCCTAAAAAAAAGGCTCACTTCTGTATACCAGTGTGTGTCAAGCGCTTAGGGAAATTGGCTATTCGTAAAAGTGGGTGGAGTTCCATATCAATACCCCCAAGCGCTGAGGTCACAGCCCGAATATATCTCACTGGGGTATACCACTCATAGGATTTCGTAAAGGTGCGTACGAGAGCGGAATCCCCCTCGATAAGAAATGTCTTTTCTTCCATTCGCATCCTTCCCTTTCAAGATCCCACGTAAGCTATACCGTTGACACGGTGTGAAAATCTTGTATAAATTCCAGACAGTATCACGATTAGCCGGGAAACTCGGGGGGCATCTCGTCCCAGGTTCTTCCGTCCAACAGTCTGCCACCGCTATGGTGGTAGCGCCCCCCGACCTGCTTGAAAAAGTAGGCAACGTTATAAGCAAGGCATTGCTCGCGTACATCTCGCGCCCAAGCCAGATCAAACGGGCGGGCCCTTGGTCCACTTTCGCCCCCACAGATCACCCATTGGAGCCTGGAGAGATACGGTCGCAAGTTGACCAACTCCAGTTGCGGCTCGACACTGACAAAATGCACGAGTGCGGGAACGGCAAGCAGATGAGGAAGGCGTTCCTCGGCACGCTTCTGTCTTCCAACCGATGTGCCGATCCAGATGTTATCAGGCCATGCATCCTGTCCCCAGGGGGTCATTTCTCGAATGTACTGAGGGCGTTTGGTCAGCAACAGCCAGTTGAGCCAGGGAGTGGTTTCTACGAGTTGCCACAAGCGCTGGCGGTGGGCAATGACTGCTGTATGTTCGTCAAAGACATCCGCCATTGACGCGCAAAAGACGCTGCGGCGGTGTCTCTGTTGTTGGGCCTGCTGATTCCAACGATACGGCTCTTGCCAGTGATGCTCTCCAAAGAAACGCCGTTCAGTCGTAGCCTCTGGACCCCAAATCTGAAAACCATAGCGCTTCGCACCTTGTTCAGCATAACAGTGGGTGCATTCCTCTGAGACTTTTAAGCAGCCCCACCAAGGATTCCAGGAATGACCTGCTACCAGAGAGCCATCTGGCAGTTTTCGCCATGTCCACTGTATTTTTGTGTTTTGTCCCATCTGTACACAACCTCTGTTCTCTTGCCTCTTAGCGAGTGTTTCTCCAGTACGGGGTACTCTTTCGTGCCTGCTTCTGACGAAGCCTGAGACGAGAGAGCGTGACGAGTAGCATCAGACGACCTACGGTGTGATGAGAGAGGAGCCAAACATAGTAGCTGATGTCATACGGGATTTGCTCTACAATGCCAATGACCCGTAAAACAACGAGGAGAACGCGTTCAATATACTTCATGATGGGTATCTCCCTTTCGATTCTTTGGCAAACGCTATAGCATCCCAGCAAGGTGTAAGACCAACGCAAAAGCACCAAGCATGAGAAACAACAGAAGACCACACTTCAGATGCTTTCTGTCTGCGGTGAAGACTGGAACAAAAACCGTGTAAGAACTCAGCACAAACACCAGTACAATGAGAATACCAGCCATAGAGACACTCCCTTCAGCCCTAACTGGAACGTTTCTTCATAGCTTGTGGCAGCACAGGTACGCTCTCCCTCGTGCTGATCGTCTGTCAGGGTCATAGCTTACTCCTCTAGGTAATCCTGCAACTGAGAGCCCAGACTGTGGGAACGCAGTTTGTCCAATGCCTTTGCCTCAATCTGGCGGACGCGTTCCCGCGTCACCTGGAACGCTTTGCCGATTTCCTGGAGTGTTCGGCTGCGGCCATCGGTCAGGCCATAGCGCAGGGAGAGCACGGCACGTTCTCGCTCAGTCAAGCTGCCGAGCAAGTCTTCTACCTGTGCTGTGAGCAAGGAATGGCTGGCAGCCTCGACAGGAGCCAGTGCGCTCCGGTCTGCAACCAAGCCACTCAAGTTCTGATCCTCATTCACTGAGCACTCCAGGCTCACCGGCTCCTGACTGAGCTTGATAATCTCTTGCACCTTCTCGGGACTGAGACCCATCTGCGCGGCTACCTCCTGTGTGGTCGGTTCGCGACCCAACTCTTGCTGCAAGCGCAGGCGGATCCGCTTCAGCTTGTGGAGTGTCTCGCCGACGTGAACAGGGAGGCGAATGGTGCGTGCCTGATTAGCGATCGCACGGGTGATGGCCTGGCGAATCCACCAAAAGGCATACGTGCTGAACTTATACTGCTTGGTGGCATCAAAGGCTTCGACAGCACGCATGAGGCCAATATTGCCCTCTTGTACGAGATCTTCTAGTGCCAAACCGCGACCTTGATAGCGTTTGGCAATGCTGACCACCAGTTTGAGGTTGGCCTCAATGAATCGCTGCTTCGCAGACTGGTCGCCAGCTTTGATCTGCTGGGCCAAATGTTGTTCCTCTTGGGTAGTGAGCACCCGTTGCGACCCGATAGCACGCAGGTAGTGACCCGTGCTGCTCATTTCCTCGTCCATCATCGTTTCCTATCTCCCAGCTTATTCCAGCAGCGGCTGGATAATCCCGTCAGCAAGCACCTGTCGCATGAGCACATCCCCTCGTACCTCGTGGCCCGTCCAGCGCTCTGGCCAGGTGTCTGCTGCTATCAACTCCACAATGCGTTGCTGTTCCTCCCGGTTGATCAGGTCAATGCAAGGACGCCCTTGTGCAGCGGTGTTCACTTGCTCCTGTATGTCAAGGACCTGCCCAAGGCCATAGCGCCTCGCCTCCATCGTGAGCGGACCGAGCCGCATGGGGTGAGCAGCCAGCGTCCCATCTTTGCGGCGGTCGGTCCCGTCCTTCCTGAGGCGGTACTGCGGCTTGGTCAATTCCCGGTACAGCGGCTTGAGCCGTTGTAAAGGCGCAAGATACCGCCAGTGAGCATGCTTGAGCAAGGCATCTAGGGCGACATCTTTGGAGGCAAGGTTACAGCCAATACAGCCAGTACGGGCGTTGATTTCCTCCTTCTCATCGCCACCGTAGACTTCAGCGATCACCTGGGTTGGGAACCCGAAGTGGGGTGCGTGAAAGGTGAGCCAATCCCAGATGTGACAGACGCGCCAGTGTAGGCAGGGAGCCAACACATCGGCGATGGCCTCTGGGGTCTCACGTTGCAACCATCCCTGCCCACACTCCGCGCCGTCTTTTGAGCAGGAGAGGGCAATTTTCTGGTCACGGACCGCGCTCTCGCCCAGACGCACGCCTGTCAGCAGGAGCAGCTTTTTCCCAGACACACGCCGCAAAGAAGCCAGCGCAGTCTCCATTGGTTCGACTTTCAATTGGGGGGTACACCAGCGAAACCCGCGATTTTTCGGGGGAGGCACGCCGCGCCCGAACATATAGACAAAGTAGCGGTCATCCAAAGGTGGAAGGACGATCTGGGTAGGGATTGCTCGGTCTTCTAGGACCTGTAACAACGTCATTGCTGCCGCTTGCAAGGGTGGTAACTCCATGCGCGTGTCAGCATACAGGACCGTCAAGCTTTCTGGGGCGGGAAGAACTCTCGAAGCGAGAAGATGAGCAACGAGCGTTACTACGGTGGAGGAATCCTTGCCGCCACTAAAGGCGACGGCCCAATGGGGGTACATCGGGCCATAGGTCTGCAAAGACTGGAGAGTTAGGTCGAGGGCATGCTCAAAGGTGAGCCGCTCCCCTTCCCATAAGGTAGGTTTTCTCCTGTTCATGTCTCTGTCCTCGGTTCGAGAAACACGAGAGGGTTGCCCAACCGTTGGGCGTAGTCTATCTCCCGCCGCGTACTTTCCCCGAGATAGCCCCCAACATTCAAGATGCGTACCAGGTCAGCCTCGTCAATCTTATGCAGGTGGAGAATATCCAGGGCAACCTTCTCTTCAGCACTGATGCCCAGGTCGCTGTCTTTGGCATCCACTCCGATGGTGAGGACAATCCTATTGTTGAGAGTGTCCTGTAAGCGCCAGTGTTGGAAGGCTTCTTTTGCCCTCTCAGTTGAGCCACAATGGACGACTTTGAGGGGCTTGGGTCTGCTTGCTTTGAGGGCCAGTAATTCGTCTAACGTCATCTAGGGATTTCCTTGCTCTGCTTTCACAATGGGGGCAATGACAATACATGGTCTATAGCCTGTCGTGGTGTTCGCCCCATTTCGTGCCGATCTGAGCGATACATCTTTAAGAGGTTGGGGCACAACTCCTTTGACAGGTACTTTTCCAGAAAAGCTATCGCGTCTGCATCGGTCAGGATGCGTTGCAAGTCTTCTTGTGCTTGCGCTTCTCTCGCTTTCCAGCTAGTGACTGACTCTGCCTCCTGCCCGCTCCCTTTGGCACTAATCGGAAGCATAATAGCTATGCCCTCATCTTCGTCACAGACTGCTGAGCAGCACCCGTGGAAACGCTGGTAGGTCTCAACATCTACGACTTTTTCGCACTTCGCACACTTCAAAACTGTCTCCTTCTTTGAACGGAAAAAAAGCACCGCAGGGACCTCCGCGATGCAACTAGGAGCAGGCAATTGCCTGCTCCTCCGCCCAGTGAACCGCAGACGGGCGCGTCATCCACCAGCCTTGGGCATTTCTTCCCATGCCCTTGGCGAGCATCTCCTGCTCAGTCAGGCAACGGCGTTGACTGGGAGTATGACCGATAACCCGGCGTGATTTTCTGGTACGGCTCTCTGCATAGATGGGTTCACCACATGAGCCAACACGATGCATGTCAAAAGCAGAGAGACACGTAAAGGTTTGTTGACATCCAGTGCAAACACACTTGGACATGAAACACCTCAAAACGTCACTCGTGGGACACAGGTAGCGAAAATCCGGGGGTATGCTCAAAGCGAGGCATCAATCTACCCCCTTTCAGGGGATGGCCTCCCTGTAAGGCGTAGAGGAGAGCGTGATCTCTCCCATCCGCTTTTTTGGTATAGCGCAGAAGCACGCTATGCCAAAAAGCTTCGGATGGTCCAGAAAACAGTGCGCAGGATGGTATACCGACGCTGCCAGCGGTCCTGCGAGTCCGCCTTATGTGCAAGAAAGCGTGCCCACTGGCCAGCTTTGTGCTTGGGGCATATGCCGTGTGAGCCGTTTGCATCGCCTGGATCGCCGCACCAAGCGCAATGATGAGTCACGATGATCGTTCCTTTCTGTGTTGGCCGTTGGCAAGCGCATGCCAGATGCGACAGGCGCTGCCTTCCGCTGTGACTTGTTGGTGATACTGCATAGGGATATTTCCTTTCCATTCATCGTTTTTTTGCACGCGCACGGTGTGCGTGCTCCATCACGGAAGAGCCTAGCAAGCCACGACCAGTTTCCATCTCCGCCCGACCTTCTCTCGAAACTCGTTTTCACACCAACGCCCCAAGCGGTCATAGAACCGTTCTCTCTCACACGGGCGGATCTGTGAGCAACCTAGCGGAGCGGCTCGTGTGCAGCCGTTCCTCTGGGGGACCTTCCATCTTCTGCTGTGCTTGTAACTGCTCAAGACAGAGGCGACAACAATTGCGCCAGAGCGAGAGAGGTTCTCGTTGGACGCATGCGAAGTGTGAAGCACAACGCAGATAACAGACCTGACAGAGGCTCACAGGTTTCTTGTGAATAGCTGCGTCCAAGATGAAAAAGGCACAGTGGACCTGGTGTCTGAACGCCTGTTGGGCATCGGTGTTGAACACTTCATAGGGAAGGGTCTCAATATATGCCTCGTACAGGGTATGCAAGAGAGCAAGCGCCTGCTTGCGGGTCATGGTCTCCATGAGGAGGTCTCCTTGGGATGTGTCACACGTCAAGCTCCCCCTCTCTATGTGCGGGGGAGCCTTATAGGAGCGTGATAGAAGCTCTAGCGGTAGTGCAGGTCTTCCATCCTCGGACGGAGTGGCTGGGCCTTCTGTTGGTCATGAGGTGCCAGCGGGTATGGAGCATGCTTGAGAAAGTGAACATGATGCCATCTTGCCAGGGCGGACCCCACCAGAATGCCGATCAACAGTCCCAGCACGGGGCCAACGATGGCGGCAATGACCAGCAGTTGCATGAGTTGAGTAGACATGTGCAATCCTTTCTGTGTTAGATGGCCATCGTCTGGTTCATGAGGCCAAACACCACGTAGAGCGCAAGAATGGCGCACACGCCTACGAAACAGATCCCGATGATCTTGTCCGGCCCCATCCCAGGTCGTGATGCTAAGGGTGCGCCAATCACAAGGAAGCCAATGCACACGAAGATAAGTGTATACAATGGCATCGTCTGATTTCTCCTTTCTGATCTTCTCTGAGCTTTGACCATCAAAGCTCATACGTACAGACAGTGATCCTATCAGCACGTATGAGCCTGAGATTAGCGACAGGAGAGGACAGAAAAAAGCCTCTCAGCATAAGCACTGAGAGGCTTTTCTTCGACAGCTAAAAGGGATGATCTTCGGCATCAAGCCCCGTGAGAGGGGACACGTCATTGTGTGGGAAAAGGTCTCTGTGCTCGTTGCAGAGGGTTTCGGGGTCGTGTATGTTTCGAGCAATAGGAGTTGTCATGGCTTTATGCTCCTCTGAGGCGGAGCAAGCGCTCAATATCCTTCAGCCCTACTACCCTGACCTCGATAAGAGAATGGGGTATGGACAGCCACACCAAGGGAATCTGCTCGTCTATCTCGGTAATCATTGCCGGATGCCACCCTCGATCAAGCCAAGCAGTCCATCCCGTTCCAGATGAGTACACCTCGCAGGGCATCTGCTGGTCGAAGGCGATTTTCACCTCTGCAAGGGTCATGGTGACACTCCTCTCTCGTCTAGGCGTTCCCACTCAGGTTCTGGGCCATCCAGGTCAACGACTGCCATCTCTTCCCACACCTCGCCAGTTGCCTGCCAGGCAAACACGTGCATCGTGTGCCTGCTCTCATCAAGGGCATAGGCGTACTGAGCACCCAAAGTATCGCCTTGCATCGTGATGAGTACTCGTGCTGGCTCATCCCTGTCTCCATGACAATAGCAGCCAGGACGATCCTCCTCTTCGGAAAATCCAGGGACTTTGCTGAAGTCAGTGCCAGTGATGTTGCTCCATCCTGCTCTGTGCTCATCAATGAGCACACGCAGCATCACCGGAAGATTCTGCTGAAAGTACCCGTGGTACAACTGATAGAGTGTTGCCCCCAGCCCAGAGGGATACGAATCCCAATGGTGATAGACTGCCTCGAAGCCGTCCCTTGTCATACGGCCTATGAGTCCTCTAGTCGCCATGTTGAAGCCTCCATCCTCTCTCATCGCTGCGCTTCTTCCACGCCGTGAGCGCTTCCATGACATGTGTGTAGTCTGCCGTCGGCAGCTAGCACCCCATCTCTTCCGACCGCTTCACTCTCCATCAATGCCTGGACCAGACACATTGCATTGCGTTGCACGAAGTAGAAGAGCGCATCCTCATCGAGCTCCAACTTTTTGCGCAACTCTTCCTCAAACACCTGTGCATCTTCGTGTACCTGATCTACAACATCGAGTAATGCCTGAGCCTCCTGATACGACCGATGGGTCGTCATGCGGAGTGCTCTTCGCAATCGAGACAGTGCCATATCGCGCTCCTTCCTTTTCTTACTGCACTTCGTGCTGTTCACACACCAGAACGGTACCCGCGATGTAGTCTTCTTCGTCAGGGTCAAAAGCCAGAAAGACATCTATTCCCCTTCGTCGAGCGTCTTCTACTGCTTTTTTCCGCGCCTCGGGTGTGGGAAGGTCGGCAAGTGCTGTCGCCTGTTCATTGCGGGCAAGCCCTTCTAACTTTCCCTGCTCGTTGACCACCATGATCCGGTTGTCTGGCAAGTGGACAAACTCAACGTAGCCTTGGACAACGGCTTGCAGTTCATCCAACTGAAAGGTCCTCCCATTGCGGGGCTGGACTTCCCGCGTCCAGCCCTCAGGGGAAATGATCAGAGCCATAGTGACGCCTCCTTGTGTTCACAGAGGTTTCATTCATCCCAACCGCGTTCGCTGAACAGCTATGACCGTACTGCCTCGCGTCGACACAGAGGGCAGAGACGGACCCCACTATGCCAGCGTTTCAACTGCATTTCCACATCACGTCCTCCGTCCCATACCCGTGCAACCGTCCAAGCAATACCCGCTTGCGCAATCACCTCCATCCACCGCGCTCCCGTCCCTGCACGATGCTGAGCCAGCCGCGCCGCCAAATCATGGGTAGAGCTTAGGTAGTGCCCCGCGTGCTGATAGCGACGCTCAAAGTGAAGGAGGTAGACAGGCATCGTCTTGACCTCCTTACGCTGCAACGCCGACAGTGAGCTGCCAGACCACTTGGCCATCACGGCAGAGCGGGACGGCGTTGACGCAACGCTGCCTGCGGTCTGTGTGCCAGCGTTGCACACAGGTGATCGCAGCACACTGCTTCATGATCGTCTTGGTCTGTTCTTGGGCCAGGAGGGCCTCAAGCAGGACGTGCAAGAATGCCTGCTGCATGCGAAAAGCGCTCATGGGCCGACACACCCTGTGCTGATTCGTGTCCTTATGCCTGTCCTGCTGGCTTGGCCCAAGCGCCTCGTGCAACGCATCGGCGCTGATCTCGACAGCAGCCAATGGCTCCAGGGGCACGATGGGAGCACGCTCAAGGCTGGGTTCGACGCGCTGCACGGGCCGCACTGCA
>JAFAXQ010000308.1 GCA_019240835.1 Ktedonobacteraceae bacterium | reverse complement strand
TCACTGTTGCCAGCAATGAGGCGAGAAGAACCCGACCCACATCCCGCTACTTCAGCCGCCACCGCCGCTGCTGCCTTTAATTCTGGACGGGTACTGAATCCCAGGTAGTTGTTAGAACTTAGATTGAGAATGCTACGGCCATCGACTTCAACCCACGGTTCTGCTCCTGCAGCGACGGTCCGTAACTGGCGATAGAGATGACGGTCGTGCAAAGTATTGAGGTGCTGCTGCATAAACTGTAGGGGTTGTGCATTCATCGGATAAATATCTCCCCGATTGTCAAAGAATGCTTCACCTTTACATTCATGACACTGCCATTATACATCCTACGCTTTACCCAGTTCAGTGAGGTCGAGATGAGTTAGATTAGCATAGATAGAGAGAATAGGTCAGAAGGTAAAAGTTTCGACCCAGTCAGTATACAACTGACCCCACTGTCGTTTTTCTTGGTCACCGAAAGGACTAGTTTGTGCTCACCGCCACTAGCCGTCGAAGGCTTCTAGTTCACGATAGCGCTCTACCCACCTCCAATCTACCTGGTGTTGGGGAGACGTGACACTGTGATGCCATCTTTCAATCTCATCCAATACATTCTTGGCAAACATGCGATACATCCTCCTTCTGGGATAGATATGGGGGAGAGCTTCCTGAAGGACATGCTCGGCCTCGTCTCCTGTGCGTAGAGCAGACGCTCACGCGCTTGAGGTCTGTCTGTATGCATACAGGAGCAGCGCAAGTGCTGCTTCAGGATCACAGCGGTAATCAACCAGCGTGGCTGCTAGAGCTTCTTGCAGTGTGTATGTGCGGACATGGATCTCTTCTTGCGTCTCACTGTCCAACGGATCCCATTCCAAGTCAGAGGCCACGAACAGATGCACCTTGTGGGAGACATAGCCGGGATGACTGTAGAACGCTACCAGCTTGTCCAAGCGTCCTGCCCTGTAGCCAAGCTCCTGGCGTAACTCCTTGTGTGCCTGTTCACGGATCCCTTCAGGAGTCGCGTCCTCGACTTTCCCGCCCGGCAGTTTGAGTTGCCACACCCCCGCCCCTAGATCATACTCTTCGACCAACAGCAGGATATCCTGCTGGCCCACAGGCAAGATGAGCACACTCTCTGGACGCTCCACAATATCGCGCACCACCTCTCGTCCATCAGGCATACGCAAGCGATACCGCTGGACCGCCAGCGTCTGTCCTTGATAGGCCACTTGGTGGCTGACGACAAAATCTCGCTTGGGCGAGCGCGAGGATGCTACTGGTCCTGCAAGCTGGCCATAGGTCTGGACCGAGCGCTTTCGGGTATCCAGATGCACAAATGGGCGCTTCAGAAACCAGGCGTAGCTAGCGACATCGCCTGTGCCCCCACGACCTCTGGGTGGCAGCCCATTCCAGGCCAACACCAACAGATCACAGTGCTCCACTAGCCAGCGCCCAGCCGCCAGATAGGTATCATCCGAGCATGCATGACCAGAGAGGCGATGAACTGTCCGGCAAGCACGCAACAAACGCTCGTATTGGTCCCGTGCAGTTCCCAGGGGGAATATCGCTTCGTAGTCCGCACACGGGATGATGATTTCAACAGGGATGCCGACCTCTAATGCCGTTCGCACAAACAGTTGATCGGCTCCCATCGCCAGTGCCGAGAAGAGCACAACGTCGCGCTGCTGTTGGACATAGGAGACGAGCAGTTCTCGAAAATGGTGTGCGACAAACGCGAGCGTTGCCTGGTCACCAAGCTGTTGATGGCCACTTACCCCTATTCTCAGTGGTCTGTTCACCATGCATGCCTTATGTGGCTTTCGTCTAGCTCAGGTTGCTTATGAACCATTTCCATGCTATGTGGTCTCTACCAATGGACAACCAGATCACGCAACTCCCTGATGCGTGGCTCGCCAGGCCACACCCCTTCCATCACTTCGTAGGTCATAGACGCCTCATCAAAACATTGCTGACTTTGTAAGGTGATGGCACCTTGTAGAGCTGCTTTCCACAAAGCAATCACCTGCTCCAGATCTCTGTTTGGGCTTTTCAATGTCGCCTTCGTTTGCGTATTCAGCAGTCCGACGTGTGTTGTACTTCGCATAACTACCTTGGCAGAAAGATCGTTGGGGTCAATAACCTGCGCGAAAGACTGCAATGCCTCTTTGTACTCCGCCTGATAATACTGAGTGATTCCAATATTCCTCATGAGTTGAGCATAGCTAAAACTCACATGGACGAGATTCTCGCTATCACCAGGTGGTCCAAAGAACGCCTCCTGGGCTAGACCTAAAACGGGCGTAGCTGAGACGCCGTTCTTGACTTGTATAACGGCAAGGGTGCTATAGATGCTACTGCGCAGTTGCGGTGGCAGAGGTGTCCGACTCTGCTCCATCAGCAACCGTGCTCGCTCTATCGTCTGCAAGGCTGGCTCAAATTGCTTGATATGGTTATACGCCCAGGTCAAGTTTCTCAGTGCTCTTAGGCACAATACCGTATCTCCACTTTCTTGGCTGTAGGTCACCGCAAGCTGTGCGTACCCTTTGGCTATCGCGACCGTCGGACTTTCCATGTGGAATCCGAGCACATCGATCAGCAGATAGCATTGTGCGGCAAGACCTGCCGCTTCTTTCCGGTACATGGAGGAATCTTTCACAATGGTTCGGAGGACTGGCACATAGGCAGTCAGCAAGGAAAAAGCCAGAGCTATATCTTCGTGGTCGCCTCTTCCCAGATATTCGCAGGCAGTGATACCAGCAGCATACTGAACCAGGGTGTCATGCACGGCTTTTCGGGTACTGTCCCTGGAACTGAATAACACAGGGAGCATGGCCAACCGTCGCAGCGCTTCCCGCCGCGTAAGAACCGCGTCGTGGCCTGTGGTCATAGGAAACTCCTCAATAGTGCGTGCAAGAACGTTCTGCAAGAGCCGTCCATCGGCCTGATGCGTACAGACGAGAGCCAGCAGATGCGTTGTCAAATCAGCGTTGAGGAAGGCTTGTACTGTGTCGGGAAGTGCAGAGAGAGGGCTCACAGGCGCGCTCTGCTCTTCGACCAGCCCCAACTCTTCGGGTGTCTTGCCATAGAAGGCACACAACCGTGCCCGGTTGTAGGCCGATGGAGTCATCCGGCCCAGTTCCCAACGGCTCAGCGTATTGGCGGCACAGCCAATCAGTTCTGCCGCATTTTCCAAGGTCAAACATTTTTCGGCCCGCGCTGCTGTTAACTTCGCCCGCTTGATCGTCTCTGTCCGCTTCATTGTATCTGCCCTCACTGTTGATTAGCACTTGCGTCACTTCAATGATATTCGCTGTCCATATACAGCATAGCATGAGCGGCTCTGTTTGTCGAGAGTGCCGTTGAAAGAGGGTGTCCGTCAAGTTTTTGCAGCGAGCGGATGGGCGAGCATGGCGACCGCAAGGGATCGCCACGACGATACACGCCTCACCCGTAGTCTCGTCGTGGCGGGCCTTGCGCCCGCCATACTCGCCGCAAACATATGACCGATACCCGTTGAAAGACGAAGGAAAACGTAGCACAACTTTGGGCCACGGCTTAGACTGTGCAATCGTTGCTCAGGCTGCGTATGAGGTTGTGGAAACACGGATGTCTCCAGAGCTATACTCACGATGGTTGCTGAGTGTATTCGCTGTCCATCAGTACCTCAGCAATCATGAAGCGATGACGCCGCCGCCTCGCTTCATTCAAGACAACACCAGTGCAGAAGACAAGAAGGAGAAGTATGGAAGAGACGAACAAAAGCGAAGTGGCCCGCTTGCGCCACCAACTGGAACAGGAATGCGAAGCCCTGCATCGTGGCCTCTACGGCTTGGCCAGTGTCGCGGCTCACAAGATCATTCGTCACCGCTATCGAGCCATTGGCGACTGTGCAGACGAGCTAGCTAAACACGTGGGCCAAGAGCAAGCCAGAGACATCCTGGTTACGACCTATAGCGAGAAGATAGGCTAGCAGGAATCTCTCTGCTTACAGAAAGGAAGCAATAGCAGCACCATGGCAGAACAGACATTTTCGGAGAGAGGATATCCCATCAGCGTGATTGAACAGCTAGATCAGGCAGTGGTCGGCGATGCGGTGATGGTCTCCTTGTTGCAGCGACATGGCTGTGTCCTACGGGGTACCAGGATTCTTTTCCCCGCTGGGACTGTCGCACAGGAACGCTTGCCCCGCTCGAGCTGGATGGAGACGTACACGCTCTGGCTGCCCGATGGCTTGCAACTGGGCTGGAAGGTGGATCGCAGTCAGCAGCCCGCGGGGTCGATGCTCCTGGTCTCCAGAGAGGTCTATGAGCAAGAGCGCCACCTGCTCAGCTTGGGGCAGAGGGCTGTCCACGAGCAAGGTCTCGTGATGAGCATTCAAGCCACCCTGCGGGAAGTGCTTGCCCTAGGGGTGGCTCTTCATAGCTATAAGATGCAGTTGGAAGGTCAGCCCTCTCTCAGGCCAGAACAGCAGGAGGTGCTTGAACTAGTGAGCAGGTTGCATGACCGGTTCGTCGCTTCGCTGCCTTCGAGTGCGAAGTAATAGCGAGTATTTGACTCAGATTGTTTGGCACGTAGAGACAGTTGACATCTCCCTCTTTTACCTGCTATCCTTAAAGCAGGGAAACAACTACATACACAAACTGACCCGCGTTGAACGAACAGAGTATGAGAGCGGCGACCAACAGCGATCCGAAGCAGAGTGCAAGTTCGGAATGGAAACGCAGCCTCAGAACGCCTTCGTGAGCGGCTGGCCGAAGAAAGTCTTCTGTTTGACTTGACAGAAGGACAAGTAGGAGCAGGTGGGCGGTTCCCACGCGGTGCAATAACCAGACAAAGTGGTCTTTCTGCGCGACGTGTTACGCTGTAGCAACGTTATGGGTCACGAAGATGCGTGATTTTTCGCGGGATTGAAAGGCAAGCAGGGTGGCACCACGGGTGTGTCCAGGGCGAACAGCCATGCACTCTCGTCCCTTCAATCGATGTTTTTTCGGAAGGGTCGGGAGTTTTCTATTGCCTCGACTTCTTCCACAGACGCCTTTTGTTGAAGGAGGATTTTACGATGACCATTACTAACAGTAGCGCGCTCGAACTGGCACTTCACAAGCTCGCCGAGGTTGACGTTCCCCAGGGCAATACCATTGCTCTAGCCTACTCCGGTGGGCTTGACTCTACTCTCTGCGTCAAGCTTTCGCAGTCGAAGTACCATGCTAAGCAGCTCTTTGCTATCAGCGTAGATGTAGGTCAAGGGCAGGAGGAGATCCAGCAGAGTATCGAACGTGCCAAGAAGCTGGGCATCACGCCGTTTATTCTCGATGCCAAACAGGAGTTCACACAGAACTGGCTCACCAAGGCTATTCAGGCGAACTCAGATTACAACGGCTATCCCGTTTCAACTTCTATGACGCGCCAGTTAATTGCCTCTATTGTAGCTGAGAAGGCGCTAGAGCTTGGCTGCGATGCCTTGATGGAAGGCTCCAGCGGCAAGGGCAACGATCAATACCGCATGCACAACGTCTTTAGCCTGTTTGCCCCGGGTCTGACCATTTTCGTACCTGTGCGTGACTTTGACCTCACGCGTGGTGAAGAGCAATTGCTGATGGAACATTTCGGCGTACCCGTTGAGGAACTGATTGCAGGTGGTGACGATAAGACGATGTGGTGTCGCTCGATTGCTAGTGGCGGCATCGGCCTTGACACCCAACTACCCGATTCAATCTGGCTGTGGCTCACGCCTCCCACAAAAGCCCCCGACAAGCCTACAACGATTACATTGACCTGGCTAAACGGCTTACCTATTGCTCTCAACGGCGAACATCTGCCGCTTGACAAGATCATTGAACAGCTAAACGTCGTCGGTGGAGCTAATGGTATTGGCAAGATAGACATGTTCGAGGACGGTATCATGGCCCTGAAGTCCCGCGAAATCTACGAGGCTCCTGCTGCCACTATTTTGCTCAAAGTGCATCGCGACCTGGAACTGTTTTGCCTGACGAAAGAGGAGATTCAACTCAAGCGCCAGCTCGATGCACATTGGTCAAGAATGGTCTATCATGGTGAATGGTTCCATCCCTTAAAGGATGCTATCGACGCTTTCATCGCCAGGACACAACTGGCAGTCAACGGTGAGTACGTCGTTGACCTCTACAAGGGCAATATCGACATTCGCTCGCGCTCCTCCAATAGCGGCCTCTTCTTCCCTGATGTGCGTTCAATTAGCAGTGCTAGTTTCAACCAGAAGGAATGTGCAGCAGTAGCCCACTTGCGTGGCATACCTTTTGAACTGGTTGCGCGCCGCAACAAGCTGGCGAAGCTCGCTCAGCAGGGGAAACCTTCTTATACCATTGCGAGCGCACCAGACACTACAGCGCCATAAGGGAGCATAGGCATGACAAAGCTATGGCAAAAAGGCTATCACTTAAACGAACAGGTGGAACGCTTCGAGGCAGCGCAGAATAGCGTTCTCGACGCCCGCCTCGTGCGTCACGACGTCTGGGGATCGCTTGCCCATGCTGCCATGCTGCTGCACATTGGTATCCTGACCGAGGACGAGTACAAGGCGTTGCAAGAAGCTCTATGCAACGTCCTTGAGCTAGACGCGGTACATGAATTCGTGGTCAAGCCGTCAGACGAGGATGTGCATACAAGCATCGAGAACTATCTGGCAACGGCGGCTGGTGCGGCAGGCAAGAAGATACACCTGGCTCGCTCGCGTAACGACCAAGTGCTAGTAGCCTTGCGTCTGTACGGCAAGGAGCAAATGCATAAGGTAGGGGCGAAGCTGGGGAACCTGTGTACTACACTTTTAGAGTTTGCTCAGGCACATAAAGATGTGCCCATGCCAGGATATACGCATATGCAGCGCGCCATGCTCTCGTCGGTTGGTCTGTGGGCCGCAAGTTTTGCCGAGGCATTGCTCGATGACGAGCAACTGCTCTCGGCGGCCTATGCCCTCAATGATCAATCACCACTTGGCTCAGCCGCTGGCTATGGAGTGCCGCTCAACATCGACCGCCAGTACAGTGCGCAACTACTCGGCTTTTCTCGTGTGCAGAATAACGTCATTTACGCACAAAACAGTCGTGGTAAAATGGAGGCGGCCATTGTGCAGGTTCTTGCACAGATCATGCTCGACTTGAGTAAGATGGCACAGGATATCCTACTCTTCTCGACGGTCGAGTATGGTTTCTTCTCTGTTCCGCAGGAACTATGCACGGGCAGTAGTATCATGCCACAGAAGCGCAACTTGGGCGTGGTGGAACTGTTGCGAGCACGTACGCAAACCATGCTGGCACTGCAACAACAAATTCTCGGCGTCGTCACTGGGTTGCCCTCCGGTTACAATATGGATTACCAGGAGACCAAACGCCCCTTCATAGAGGCACTCGACTTAGTGCGAGAGAGCTTGGACATGTGTTCCTTGGTAGTGAGCAAGCTTACAGTGAACACCGAGCGCGTTCTTGCTGCCTGTACCTTTGAGCTGTTCGCCGCCGACCGTGCCTACGAGCTGGCAGTGGTCGCCGATATGCCCTTCCGCGATGCTTATCGTATCGTCGGAGCTGAGGTGACGGCGCAACTGGATCGGCACATACCACTACCAGTGGAGAGCCAAGAGCAGCTCGTAGCACGCCTGAAGGCACGCAGCCACCTAGGTGGGGCAGGGAATCCTGGCTTCGAGCAGGCGCAGCAACGCCTAGCGGGAGCACAAGTAGCATGGAAGGAACGTGCTACTGTCTTCAAGAATGCCGTTGCACAACTGGTCGGACCCTGTAGCGTAACATTGATAGAGGAGTAGAGACATGTCAACAGTGGTACTTGCCTACTCCGGCGGTTTGGATACTTCAGTGGCCATCCGCTGGATACAAGAAAAATATGGCCTCGATGTTATCGCTTTGACCATTGACGTCGGCAGTGAACGCGATATAGCGGCGATTGCTGACAAGGCTAGGCAGATTGGCGCGGTCAAGGCCCTCATTGTCGATGCCCGTGCCGACTTCGTGCGCTACTTCGTCTGGCCTGCGCTGCAAGCCGGAGCCATCTACGAGGGATATTATCCCTTGGCGACAGCTCTAGCACGCCCATTGATTGCACGCCTGCTGGTAGAGGTCGCGCACGCAGAGGGAGCGGTAGCAGTAGCTCATGGCTGTACAGGCAAGGGCAACGACCAAGTGCGCTTCGATGTCTCGATTGCCACGCTTGCGCCTGATCTCAAGATCATCGCTCCCGTACGCGAGTGGAGCATGACCCGCGATAACGAAATTGTCTATGCCGCTGAACATGGCATTCCCGTGCAAGCCACCAACGCCAGCCCTTACTCAGTGGATCAAAACCTGTGGGGTCGCAGTACCGAGTGTGGCATTCTCGAAGACCCCTGGGCTGAGCCGCCCGAGGACGCCTTCATCTGGACTGCGAGTCTCGCCGCCGCGCAGCTAGAGCCTACCTATCGCGAGATCAGCTTCCAGCATGGCATCCCCATCGCCCTCAATGGCGTCGAGATGGATGGGGTGACCCTCATTGAGACCCTCAACAAGGAAGCTGGTCGCTACGGCGTGGGACGCATCGATGCCATTGAGAATCGCCTTGTGGGCATCAAGTCCCGTGAGGTCTACGAAGCTCCTGCCGCTACGGTGCTGCATACGGCCCACCGCGCTTTGGAGAGCCTCACGCTCAGCCGTGAGCAGACCCGCTTCAAAGAGGGGGTCTCCAGCGAATATGCACGCCTGATCTATAATGGTCAGTGGTATAGTGCCCTGCACCAGGATCTCGCGGCCTATGTACAGAGCACGCAGCGCTTCGTCAGCGGCAAGGTACGCATCAGGCTGTCAAGCGGACAATGTAGCGTTGTCGGGCGTACGTCTGAGCATTCTCTGTACAGCCACGGCCTAGCAACCTACGATAGCGGGGACCAGTTCGACCACAATGCTGCCCTCGGCTTCATCAAGCTGTGGGGCCTGCCGCTTAGTACGCAGGCACAAGCACAATTGTTGCCTTCGGTTGGTATGGAGGGTAACCTGTTGGCCAAGGTTGCTACCAAAGAGTAATGAGATGCTTGTACGTCCCCTATGATCGTGTGATACACCCCCTGTGTATTGCTGGGATAGATAGAGGAATGGACCATGAGCCAGTTTGAACACTTACCTTCCTTGAAAGCAAGAGAAGAGCCAAGATGGAGACATACTGTCATTGATGGTCTGCTCGCCATCGTGAGTGTAGCTCTGGTCACTGGTGTCATCTCTGTCTTTCACCTCTATCCGAGAATACCTACTATAGCATTCGCCTACCTGCTTGTCGTCTTGGCTCTAGCCAGTCTACGAGGACGCTTTGTCGCCATCTTAGCCTCGCTGGTGGCGTTTTTCTCCTATGATTTCTTCCTTGTTTCCCCGCTGTACACGTTTGTTGTTGCAAAATTTGAAGATTTGCTCGCCCTGTTCGTCTTTCTCGCGACGGCGATCATCACCAGTCAATTTGCTTCAGCGCTCCGCCGACATGCGGAGGAGGCAAGTCGTCGGGAGCGTGAGACACGTGTCCTCTACCAGTTGATGCGCACTGTCAACGGTGAGGAAGAGCTGGAAGCTCAACTCAGCACGATTGCGCGTGCGGTCGTCGATGTGTTCTCTCCCTGGGGTGTGCGCGATTGCTCATTGCTGTTACCTGATGGCGCAGGCACGCTCACGTTGCAAGCCAGCACCGCCGCAGCAGATCAGGTACAGCTCTCACCCGATGAGGAGGCGACAGCAGGATGGGTGATGAAGCAGGGGCAAACTGTTGAACTGTACGAGGTCACTCGTGCTCCTCATGTATCTGCGGCCTATGCGCCACACGTTGGTGTGCGCAGTGCCGTGGGGGGACAGCGTATGCGTCGCCACATGCGCATGATCCCTCTGAAAGTCGGCAAGGACGTAGTTGGAGTGATGCGTTTACTCATGGAGGATTATCCTGGGCTACTCGTCACTGAAAACAGTCTGGGCGTGGAACGGGAACGACCGGATCCGCAGACCGCGTTCTTTTGGACCTTTCTTGATCAGGCTTCCTCGGTAATCGAACGGGTGCGCTTGCGCCAGGAGCATGTCCAAATGCAGGTGTTGCAGCAGACTGACGCCCTGCGTGCAGCACTCCTCTCCTCGGTTTCACACGACCTGCGCACGCCGCTTTCCTCGATCAAAGCTACTACCAGTAGCTTACTGCAAGAGGATGTGCAGTGGGACGAGAACACACAGCGTAGTTCCCTTCAAGCAATCGAACGCGAAGTAGATCGGCTCAACCGCCTGGTTGGCAATTTACTCGACCTCTCGCGTATCGAAGGAAACGCCCTCAAGCCGGAAAAAGAGTGGTATCCGCTCGACGAGTTGATCTACGATGTCTTGGGCCGCATGCAGCCGCTTTTACACGACCGTCTGGTGCAAACATCCTTGCCCGAAGACCTTCCTCCTATAGAGGTGGATTATCTGCAAATCGACCAGGTGTTGACCAACCTGATCGAGAATGCAGTGCGCTATACGCCAGCCGCATCGCCAATTGAGATTAGTGCGCGGGTCGAGGGTGAGCTAGTGAGCGTGAGCGTAGCCGATCGAGGCCCGGGCATTCCTCCCGCGAAGAGCGAGCGCATCTTCGACAAGTTCTACCGGGTTCTGGACATGCAGCACAACGGAACGCACCCTAGAGGCTCAGGGCTAGGCTTAGCCGTCTGCCGGGGACTGATCGAGGCACACGGTGGGCGCATCTGGGTGAAAAATCAAGCCAGTGGTGGTGCGGTGTTCAGTTTCACGTTACCGATGGGGAAATCAGAAAGGATTATGTATGAATAAGAGCGGGGCACGAATCCTGGTAGTCGATGACGAGATCGAGATCGTGCGTGCGCTCGAGCGCAACCTGACGGCGCATGGTTATGAGGTGTTCACCGCCTCTAGTGGTGAAGAGGCCCTCGAAGTGATGGCACGCCATCGACCAGATCTGATGCTGCTCGACCTGGGGTTGCCTACCATGAGCGGCCTCGAGGTCTGTCAACGCGTGCGCGCACAAAGCAACCTACCTATCATCGTACTGTCGGTAAGGGACGCCGAGCGGGATAAAGTCCAAGCACTCGACCAGGGTGCCGACGACTATGTCCCTAAACCATTTGGCGTTAATGAAGTTCTGGCACGCATACGGGTCGCCTTGCGTCATGCCGCCCAGGTGCAAACTGGAACAGAGCCACGCTTCGTGGCCGGACCGCTTAGCGTTGATTTTGCACAACGGCGTGTGCAACTAGGAGGCCAAGAGGTGAAGTTGACCCCAACTGAATATGATCTGCTCAAAGTGCTGATTCAATATAACGGCAAGATCATGACACGCCAGATGTTACTCTCGCACGTATGGGGAACCGGATATGGAATGGAGTCCCACTATCTGCACGTGTACATCGGTCAGTTGCGCCGAAAAATTGAACCGGACCCCACTCATCCCCGCTTCATCCTCACCGTGTCCGGCGTTGGGTATCGCTTCAATGGTGATGACTGAGCCTTCCCATCCCAGAAAGCCTAATCTGTTCTGCCTGATTGCTCACCTCTCGCAGACGTACCCTCTGCTGGATATATCTTGAGCAAATCTTGAGCAATCCTCCTCATTTCTTGAGCCCATACTGACACCTTCCGCACTAAGCTAGGGACATGAGGAAACTGTCTCTGCTTCCCCCAAAGCAAAACCGCTCCAGACACTAGGAGGTGACGATGAAGGCAACGCGGTTATTGCTCCCCTTTACACACGGGATAGAGATGGACGTACTCGAGTATGCGGTGCTGCTAGCGCAAAGTCACAGCGTCACGCTCGTCGCGCTCGCCCTCATCTATGTGCCTGAAAGGAAGTGGTTGCAGGGAGCACGCCTAGAACATATCCAACAGTCCAAGGATTTTTTGGAGGCGGTGCGTGTCGTCGCCGCGAGGCATGGCGTGCCAGTTGAGCGGTTCGAGGTATCGACAAGCGATGTAGTGCGAAGCATCAACATACTCGTGCAACAGTTGGCATGTGACGCTATTGTACTTTTTGTTCGTGGTGGAGATGGTATTTTGCTTAGGTCTGATGAGATTAAACATCTCATGGAGAAGGGAGACAGCAAGCTCTATCTCATGCCTCTCCCATCCCAGAAGAGAAAGAAGCCCATGCTATGGCTGAGAAAGACAAACCATCCTTAGAGCGTGAGCAGACGAAAGACATCAGAGACGCAAAACCAAACGTGATCGATGAGGAGGACCCCTCTCTGCTCGTTCGCCCCGAGGTACGCCAGGGCAGTCGCCCAGGAGATGTGCGTGTGCGCATCGTGCGACCAAGTCAGGCCGCATTTCGGCGTCTCCGCTACGGAGTGCTCGAAGCGACAGAGATCACGCAGGCTCCCCACAGTGTTCTGGGACACCTCAAGCGTCTGCTCATCGGGACACCCATTCCTACTGCTCGTGCTGAACATGAGCGGCTGACAAAATTCAAAGCCTTGGCCGTGCTTTCCTCCGACGCAATCTCGTCGGTTGCTTATGCTACTGAAGCTATTCTTGCTACTCTGATTGCAGCCGGGTCAGGGAACCTGGGGATCACCTTACCAATCGGTCTTGCTATTGTCAGTCTGCTCAGCATTGTGGCTCTTTCTTACCGACAGACGATTCCAGCCTATCCCAATGGTGGTGGCTCTTACATTGTGGCGAAAGATAACCTGGGAACGCTACCAGGTCTGGTTGCTGCCGCCTCGCTCATGATCGACTATGTGCTCACCGTCGCGGTCAGTGTTTCGGCTGGCGTGCAGGCCCTTGCGACGCTCTTCCCCGTCTTATCGCCAACACTTGATATCATGAGCATTGATGTTGCATTAGTGATAGTGATCACGGTAGTCAATTTGCGTGGGGTGCGCGAGTCCGGCTCGATCTTTGCCATCCCCACCTACATTTTCATTGGGAGCGCTCTCCTGCTCATCGCTGTGGGCGATATCAAATCCTTCTTCCTGGAGCACCACCCCATTATCGGCCACTTTCACTATACTGCCGCCACTGAACCGCTCTCGCTCTTTCTGATCCTCAAATCGTTTGCCGCCGGCTGTTCTGCCATGACTGGCGTTGAGGCTATTTCGAATGGAGTGCCTGCTTTTAAGAAGCCAGAGACGCG
>JAFAXQ010000073.1 GCA_019240835.1 Ktedonobacteraceae bacterium | reverse complement strand
GCATCTAAGCGCGAAGCCGACCCCGAGATGACTCTTGCCGCAAGGGGAGCCTTGCAGAAGATCCCAGGGAGACGACCTGGTAGGTAGAGTGTGAGTGCAAGCCTGGTAACAGGTGCAGCTAAGCACGCCTAATGATCCATCGACTTGATTATGATAATGAGGTTAGGTATACCTCTCACTCGTTCTAGAGGTAAACGAGGTCACGGGCGCTGCTTCAACTCAAGTGTCTAGAAGATATGTCAGAGTATGCTCATCGGCAAAATTGAGGTAATTGTTAGTATTCGGATTGTAACGCGCAATATATCTCCTTGCGTACTTCCTCGTCCTGCTCCTTCACTGTTGCCTCCTGTAGCGCACGCATAGCCTTTTCTCCGCCAATACGCCCCAGTGCCCAAGCTGCATGTCCCCGTACTAGTGGCTCGTAGTCATGCAGAGCGTTGATGAGCGCAGGAATGGCCTGAGAGTCGCCAATATTGCCCAGGGCAACGCATACATTGCGTAAGAGACCACGACGCTTAGTACGCCGGATAGGGCTATGACGGAAGCATTCATGGAACTGTTCTTCTGTTAAAGAAAGTAAGGGAATAAGTTCAGGATTGCTGCCTACATCGGCTCTTGGGCGAAATGCTGTGGGCGCATGGACACGATGAGTAGGTCCTCTACGCAGATTGACAGGACAGACCTCTTGACAAATGTCGCAGCCAAAGATGAGATTGCCCATTAGCGGGCGCAACTCTAGTGGAATGCTACCGCGCAACTCGATGGTGAGAAATGAGATACAGCGTGTATTATCTAGCACGTAGGGCGCTGGTAGTGCCTGTGTGGGGCAGGCATGCAGGCAGAGTTCGCAACTGCCGCAGTTGGTTTTGATAGGTGTATCAGTTGTTAGGGGCAGATTGGTAACGATTTCAGCGAGAAAAACCCAGGAACCCCACCCCTTTGTCAGAATGGTAGTGTTTTTACCGTACCACCCCAGGCCCGCTCGTTGGGCAACAGCGCGGTCCACCATGCGCCCAGTGTCCACGAAGAGCCGCGTCTCAACGCTCTCGCCCATCTCACCACGGGCATACTCGCGCAACCATGCTGCGAATTGCTGTAGTTTGGGCTTAATGATCTCGTGGTAGTCGTCACCCCAGGCGTAACATGAAATGCGCCCACGCGGCGTTGCACCTTCCTCCTCGGTGGGTTGTTCAGTGAGATAAAACATAGCCAGTGCAATAATAGATTTTGCCCCTGGTAGCAACACATCTGGATGACACGACACATCAGCCCGTTCCGGTGTAAACCAGGGCAAGCCATCCATCAATCCCTGTGCGATACGCTCCTTGATGATCTGCTCGGCCTCTGGAAATTCCTCAGCCGTAGTAATGCGCGCCATGTCGAAGCCCAGTGAGTAGGCATATTCTTTAATGGTTTGTGTGTTTAGCATCTTGTTAAGATTATAACAGGTAGGAGAGAGGAGTCATATCACATCTAGAAGGCAGATACTAAACACAGCTCCTCAGAGAAGCTCATATCTGGTCTGGGTCTATTCCCAGCGAGCGCAATTTCTCAGCGAGAGCCTTAGCCCGTTGATCCGCTGTATCGGCACGCCGTTTCTCTGCTTCAACGCGTCGGTCTGCTGCATCAGCGCGCCGCTTCTCTACCTCAGCACGCCGTTTCTCTGCTTCAGCACGCCTGGTCTCAGCACGTCTGGCTTCAGCCTCTGCTTCAGCACGCGTCAGACGACGGTGCCCAGCCCGATCATACAGGCACAGATACGAGCTGTCTGGCACCAAAAAGCTTTCCAGATGCTGACTCCACAGCCGCCCATCGCGGTCGAGAGACAGCTCGCGCATACTGCGGCTGGCTCGGTCCAGTCGCCAACCAAACAGGCGGCCCTCTCGCAGCAGTGCCGGCTGATTGGGGTCGTAGGCAAAGTATTCTTGCACTCCCATCACGGCATACTTGCTGGGCTTCTCAGTCAGGTCTTTGTGCCAAGTTTCGTCCGAGGCAATCTCCAAGACCACCTGGGGGGCGGGTCCCGTCTTGCCTATGCGCCAACTGCGCACCCACTCGAAATCCACGCCTTTGATCACTGCAATATCAGGAGCGATAGGATGCTCTTTCCAAAAAGGCGTTTGATAGAAGTTGAGGTTGTCATGCACAGCACAGAGTTGCTGGTCAAAAAGCCAGACCAGTACCTCCATCAGATAGCGTATCAGTGCCGCATGAACTGCGGTTTCCCCCATCAAGTCCTCCTCGGTGGGGTGCATATCGTAGTAGTAGGCTATCTCGTCGTGCTGCAGTCGTTCTGGCATAGTGCTCTCCCTTGTATGACGACACGTCGCTTGCCACCTTGCCTCTGTGCCCCATCTTTCTCATACTAGGCTTCGCCGCCCTGTGGGTCGACAGATCTCTCCGGTTGAGTCTATACTACCATATCCTCGGGGTGGCCGCAAGCCGTCGTAATGTCCTCCGCTGGTGGCCGTCATGTGCTCGGTAGGGGCACAATGGAATTGGGCCCCTACCGACGTGGATTCCCTTTGCAAGCCACCTCAGGCATCATACATCACGGGCTCCTCAATGCAAAACGTTATGGAATTAGGCCCCTAGCGAGCTTGATGGTCTGCTAATTAGTAACATCCCGCCGTTCGCTCAGCCACCACGCCACACTAATAAAGATACTCAGGTAGACCATCAACACTAGCAGAGCATGCACGTCGGACAAGGGCGTGGCTGGAACATTGAGGGCATATCTCGTCTGATTGGCAACAAGAGCCTCGATGTTGTTGCCAATAAAGTAATCGGGTACAGCTTTCAAGAAATTGCCGAGCGGACCATTGATGACTCCACCGAGTAGTGCTATGCCCCCACCGATAGGGCCTTCGAGCAGGCTCCAGGCCAGCGCGCCAGCTACTCCCACCGCTGTAGCTCGTCCCAGCGTGCCCAGGAAGAGCGCCATCATGGCGTAGACAAACAAGCCGAGCATACCTGCTAGCACGTAGAGAATCGCGTGACCGGCCCAGAACCATGTGAGAAAGGCGAAGCTTTGTCCCCCTACTAGCGCAGCGTTGAGTACCGCTCCTGTAGCAACTCCTAGTAAGATTACTGCTAGGAAACCGATGATAATGCAAGCCAGTAGCGCACCAACTTTGGATAAAAGAAATTGCAGACGTGTTGGTCCACGTGTCAACATTAGGCGTACCGTGCCTACTCCATATTCACCACCGACAATGGTACCAGCCAGAATGATGATCAGAATCAAGCCTACGCTGCGTGCCGTCTGTCCTGCAACGTTGAGTGAGCTAGGTAGGCGCAAGGGTTCTGCGTTTCTGTTCACTTGGTCTTGCTTCAATTGCTGTGCCTGTGCTAGGTCAGCCTGGGTTGGTGTATGATTCAGGCATGGTGGACCAACTGTCGAGGTCTGTCCTGGTGAGCAGGGCGGTGGTAGAAAAGAGGCGGCAGGAGCATTCAAGGTGAAAGTGACGATAGTGCTAAGTAACAGGAAGATACCGATCACACAAAGGGCATAGATGATGCTGAGCACCTTCGACATACCGCGCCGCCGTATCTTATATAATTCAACGCCTATCAGCCGCAGCACCACGCTCAAGAAGTCTTGCTGTCCCATGACAACGCTCTGCCTACGCGCAGGTGTACTCATTTGTGATATCGTGCTCATAGCGTATCTCGCTTTCCATCCTCTGGCATTAGAGGTGCTGAAATTGTTGCGGGTTGCTGTGATGGAGGCTGAGCTCCAGCCAGCTCGTCCATCCCTGGGTGTAATGCGTCAGGCGAAGAAGGAGTAGTTACCTCTAGGAAAAGTTCTTCTAGACTGCCTAGGCGCGGGTGTAGTTCCGCTGCAAAAAGGTTGTGGCTGGCGAGGAACGCGTTGATCTCGGCAGAACGATGTGTAGGCGCATCCAGGATGAGCGTCGGGAGGCCCTGCTGGTTGCGCTGCTCAACGCGTATGTTACTTATCCAGCTTAAGTCCTGCCCCTGCATCTGTTGCAACAGATGCGCCGCGTACTGTGTCTCATCTTCACGATTGAAGCGTATCTCCACCTGCTCAGTATGGCGTAGCAACTCGCTTACACTGCCCTGCTTAACCAGATTGCCCTTCTGCAGAATGGCCACGCGGTTACATACCTGTTGCACTTCGTAGAGTACATGGCTGGAGAGAAAAATTGTCTTGCCCAGAGCAGCCAGACGTTGAATGAGGCGGCGAATCTCAATCACCCCA
>JAFAXQ010000062.1 GCA_019240835.1 Ktedonobacteraceae bacterium | reverse complement strand
AACGGTTTGCCCGACGAGGCGACCTGGTAAGAGACGCATAAACTTTTGCTTGGCCGCCATAAAGCCAAGTGCGGGAGCGCCATAGCTCATAGTGTTGCCGAAGCTCATCATCTCACCGACGGCAATATCTGCTCCATACTCGCCTGGGGTAGCGAGCACGCTTAGTGAGGCAGGCTCTGTGATCGTTGCGATGAACAATGCCTTGCTTTTATGTATTACTGGCTCGATAGCCCGCATATCCTCGACGCAACCGAAAAAATTGGGTTGCTGGATGATGACGGCAGCCGTGGAGGGACCGAGTGCTTGGCTCACGTCTTCGGGAGAGGTGACACCGTTGCGCGTGGGTACCTCTTTGACGCTGAAGCCTCGTGCGAAGGCGTAGGTGTGAAGTACACGGCGGTATTGTGGATCGACGCCCGTTGAGATCACCACTTCGCCGCGCCCACCGGGGCCAAGGGCGAGTAACACTGCTTCCACCATTGCTGTGGACCCATCATAAAGTGATGCATTGGCGATGTCTAGACCTGTCACTTGACATACCATCGTCTGAAATTCATAGATCGCCTGTAACATGCCTTGGCTCACTTCTGGCTGATAGGGCGTGTACGAGGTCACGAACTCCGAGCGGCGCTGCAGATGCGGCACGACACTTGGAATGGCATGGTCGTATGTTCCGGCACCCAGGAATGAGATCATCGTATCTACATTTTTGTTGCATGCCGCCATTGCGTTGAGTAGGCGCTTCAGATCAGGCTCCGCCATTGACGACGGCAGATTCAGTGGACGATACAGGCGCACATTTTCTGGCACTGTCTCCAGTAAGTCTTCCAGCGATGAGAGGCCCATAGACTGCAGCATCTCCTGCTGTTCTTCTGAGGTATTGGCTATATAGCTCATAAAATTCCCTACTTCTGCGTGGCTTGCAGATGTACTATTCTCAACCACACATCCTGTTTGCTTTCATCTTCGGATGAGTCAAGGCGAAAGACGATATCGACGTGTGTGACATTTTTCAGCGCTGTCAGCAGGTCGGCTCCCCTACTCAGTGTACCCATACGCTGGGTAGGGCCAGTAGCCGACCCCAACTTGAGGCGCAGGCTGCGTCCATTCGTACTTACCCATTTGTCAAGCAGACGAAGTCCTTTCATTTTGAACGTAGGCTCGGGGTTACTCGCACCGAACGGGCTAAGTGTGCGTAGCAACTTATAAAAGGAATAGTCGAGATGCTCCAATCTGGAGACCACGAGGTCGACCATCTGCGAGCCGACGAGCAGCTTGCTCTCTTCTTCGGCGACTACACCTCCAGACTCGGCACCTTCAATAAGTTGCGGTAGAGTAGCTATGCCCTCTTCTTTCCAGTCGAGCAGATAAGCATGCAGATGTTCGACACGTTCTGTGCTGATGGTAAAGCCTGCCGCTTGAGCATGACCACCATAGCGCTCAAGGTGGTGGGCAAAACCGTGCAGGGCCGCGATGATGTTGAAACCATGCTGACTACGCGCTGAGCCACGGCTGAACTTACTCTGTTTATCGTTGCTCACTACTAACACGGGCTTGTTGATCTCCTCGGCTAACTTGCCTGCGACGAGGCCGATAAGGCCCTCGTGCCAAGCATCGCCGCTCACTAGCACAACTTGCTTGCTCGCTTGACTTTGTGCTTGCTCACGCACATTGCGCATGAGCTCTTCGGTCTCCTGCTGACGTGCCGCATTGAGTTGTTCGAGTTCAGCTACATAGTTGGTGGCTTCTTCGTGGCTATCGGTAACCAGAAGATTGAAGGCGATGCTAGCATTTTTCATGCGTCCGGCAGCATTAATGCGTGGAGCCAGAGCGTAGGCGATATCACGCTCACGAATTCTGCCAAGCTGCAGGTTGGCAGTGTGAATGAGGGCCAGCAGTCCTGGCTTCTGCGTGCTATTGAGCTGCTGTATGCCTAAACGCACGAGTGTGTGATTTTCGCCGACTAGCGGAGCAATATCGGCGATAGCGCCGATGGCCACAAGGTCGAGAAGAGCTATTTCTTCCCCTTGAGGACGCCGGTAAGCACGGTAGAGAGCTTGTACAAGCTTGAAGGCTATACCGACACCACAAAAATAACGTTCACCATAGTCACCCGTGTAGTCATAATCGGAGCGCCAAGGATTCACCATAGCACAGGCATCGGGCCGTTGCAGCGGTGGATGGTGATGGTCGGTGATGACGACATCAATGCCAAGCAGTCTGGCATGGGCCACCTGCCCAACATCGGAACTGGCGCAATCGGTGGTGATAATGAGGGATGTACCACGCGCTTTCAGTTCGTCGATTGCCTTGATGTGCAAGCCGCAGCCATCTGTAAGTCGATGAGGAATATGAAAGTCGAGCCTAGCCTGCGGCTGCTTCAACACGCGTAAGGCGCGAAAGAGGAGAGACGAGGACGTAACACCATCTGCGTCATAGTCACCATACACGGTAATGTGTTCGCCTTGCACCAGCGCACGCTGAATGCGCTTAACCGCTCTAGGCATATCGACAAGCGTAAGCGGATCGCTTGTGTCCTCGTAGCATGCATCAATAAAAGCACGCATCTGAGCAAACGTTCTATTACCTCGATTGTAGAGGATTTGCGCTAGGTAACGGTCTATACCGGCACTCTCAAAAGCTTCAAGTTTCTCAAGAGGTAAATGAGGATAGACAGTCCAAGATGGTGTTTGCAAGAGTGTGTCCTTGTCTAGTCGGGCAGCAAGCGCAGGAATACTTCATTGCCGAGCAAGCGCCCACGCTTACTCAGGCGCAGCCACTCACCTGCCTGTTCTAGTAGCCCGACCTTTTCTACCAATTGTAGACGATCACCGACAAACTGTGCAAACGACTGGGTAAAACGGGCATAAAAAGTGGGTAGATGTAGTCCCATAGCGGTACGTAGAGCAAGGAAGGCAGTCTCCGACATTTCCTGCTCACGACCTACTATCTCGCTCTCGGCCTCAGGTAATCGCTGTGCGTTAAGAAGCCTGATATACTGCTGCGGCTCGCGTACATTGGAGAAGCGCTGCCCCCCGAAGCTAGAATAAGCCCCTGCTCCCATACCAATATAAGGGAGATTTTGCCAATACGTCAAATTATGACGGCTATGATGGCCAGGTAGTGCCCAGTTGGAGATTTCATAATTTATATAGCCTGCCGATTGGAGCAGCTCATCAGCGTACTCGTACATATCCGCACAGAGATCATCGTCGCCCGCAGTAATGCGCCCCTCATGTGCCCAGGTGTAGAAGGGCGTCCCTTCCTCGATAATGAGAGAATAGAGCGAAAGATGTTCGGGATGCAGATCAAGGGCGCAATTCAAGGTCTCGCGCCAGTGCTGCATTGTCTGGTCAGGTAAACCAAACATGAAGTCTAGGTTGAGCGAGGTAAAACCTGCAGCGCGTGCCCAATGAACCGCCTGAGTGATATCACTGGGCGAATGAATACGTCCCAGCGTTTTAAGTAATGCTGCGTCGAAACTTTGAGCGCCCATGCTCAGACGATTGATGCCAGCGGTTCGTATACCTGCAAGCTGTTGCTGACTCAGCGTACCGGGATTAGCCTCCAAGGTGATTTCCGCATCTTCATCAACCGCGAAGGCGTTGTGACACGCGTCAAGAAGCCGCGCAATCTGCGAGACGCTCAAGAGACTGGGCGTGCCGCCACCAAAGAAGATGGTACGAGAGCGACGCCATACACCGCCAGCATGCTGTGCCATCTCGCCTGCTAGGGCAATCTCTGTAAGTAAAGCGCGTATGTACGGTTCACGCAGAGGAAGGATACCAGCATAGGTATTAAAGTCACAGTAGTAGCAACGGGTATGACAGAAGGGAATATGCAGGTAGAGCGAGGCGGTCTCTAGAAGATGCTGAATAGATTCTGTTGGTTCCAAGAGTGCCTGTGGAAACTGGATTGTGCTAGATATAGTCATGAATGCCTTTTTGTTTGATTAAGCATAGCAAGGAGGGCACTTTTGATGAGCGCCCTCCAACGGGTGCTAGGGCTGTCCAGCAGATCCACCTGGAATACCCTGCCCTCCAGGGATGCCACCAGGTGCTCCCTGCGAGCCTGGAGCAGAGAGTGGAAGACCAGGCGGAATATTCATTGGATCAAGCAACTTATTCTGGTCGATAGACGTAACCGTGACGCCCGGCATCGCCTTCTGTGAGAGAAGCCACGCGGTAAGCGCGTTATCCTTGAGACTCTTCAGCGTGGGAGCATCGATGGAGCGCGATGGAGCGATAGCCGTGATCTGCACGATATGGTACGTTCCATTTTCTGAGAGCACTGGACTCAGTTCGTTGAGTGTGCGTCGGGGATCAAAAATCCAGTTGTCCACGACAGCACTTACATTCGATGCGTCGTTGTTGGTGTATTGACCACGACTGAGCCATCCCAAGTCGCCACCCTTGCTGTTGGAATTCGTATCCAGTGAGTTTGTCTTAGCAAGCTTGACAAAATCTGCGCCCTGCTTGAGCTGCTGGAGAAGAGTGTCAGCTTTTTGCTTAGTATCCAGCGTCATGGCCCTTGAACGCACTTGGTAAGTGGGCGAAGTGACCAGAGACGCCTCATAATTTTGCATATTATCACGACGCAACTTCAAGGCCATCATGGCATGAACGTCGGCATCACTTACATTGTCTGCGCTAAGAAACTTAGTATAGCTACTAGTACTGGGAAAATCGTTGGCGAAATCCTTGACAGCGCGGTCAACCGCACTCGGCGATGGATTCAGCTTTGCCTGTAAAGCAGGACTTTGTTTGGCAAGCCACTCACGAATGAGTTCGTCATCCTGCAGCCATTGCGCGCTCTCGTTGCCCTGTTGTGGCTGGTTGTAGAGCTGCTGCTCATTCGGAATAGTATATGAGTTCAAGGTTTGATACTGTAGGCTCAATGAGTCGTGCTGCGTCCTTGCCGTACTCAACTGTTTCTTAAGACCGTCGAGCTGGTTGTTGAGGTCAGTACGTTGTTGGCTTGGCCCACCAGGTAATGCCTTGATCTTTTTGTTCTGGCTGTCAATCTGACTATTTAAACTGTCGATGACCTTCTGCTGTGCATCCACCTGCTGTTTCAAGTCGCCACTCTGCACGATAAACCCATGCTTGCCTGAGAGCTTATTATCTTCAAGCTGTGCCTTGAGGGCGAGGAGTTTGCGATAGTCCGACTGTGGAATTGCATGACCATTTACGCTGGTAATTGGCTGGCTGGGGATAATGATATTGAAGTTCACCCAGAAACCAACAATGACTCCAACGATAAGGACAGCGATACCGATAGTGATTGACCAGACAGCGCGACGCTGTATGCGCGTTTTCTCAGTGCGAGAGAGATGTCTTCCCCAGCCAAAAATGAGAGGTTTGCCATCACGGCGCGCCTCAACGTGCGCCGTTTGCTTCACATATTTCTTTGTTCTGGCTGAGCGCGCTGATCGTTGACTGTCGGGCCGCCGCGTCGTCTGACTAGGCATCAAAAACCTCCAGTGACTGGCCCTAATCAATACTTACAGCTAAATGAGTGGTATTTGGCGCAGCACTGCTACGCCAAACACATAACCAAATGTCTACATACCTCGCATATGCTCTGCCGTGTACGGAAGCAGTGCCATAAAGCGTGCCTCCTTGATGGCAACGCCAAGGCGACGCTGGTGCTTGGCACACGTTCCCGTCTTGCGGCGCGGTTCAATCTTGCCACGGTCGGAAATGTAGCGCTTCATAAAGCGGCTGGCGTCCTTGTAATCGATCACACGTACACCATCATGGCAGAACTGGCATACTTTACGGCGAGATATTCCGCGCTCATTGCGTGAACCTTCACGCCTTGGACGCGATCCTGCCTCTGTTCCGCGTTTTTGCACGACTTTCTCCTTCACCATCTAGAAGGGGTGATCTTCTAAATCTCCAAGGTCGTCTACGCTACCACCCACGAAAGCAGGTGTGCCCTGACCTTGTGAGTCTTTAGGAGTGAGAAACTCCATATCCGCGATGGTCACATCGAGCGATACGCGCTCGACGTTATTCTTGTCAACGTACTTACGCTGTGCAAGGCGGCCTTCGATGTACACCTTGCTGCCTTTGCGCAAGTAGCTATTGCAGATCTCTGCTTGTTGACGCCAAGCAGTGATGTTATACCAGTCGGTTTCTGTCTGCTTCTCGCCACTAGCGGATTTCGTTATTCTGTTGATGGCTAACGAAAATTTCGTGACGGCAACCCCGTTAGGGGTATAGCTCATCTCCGGGTCTCGGCCTAGATTTCCGATGAGTATGACTTTGATCATGAGGTACATCCTTTCAACGTGATAAACCTACCCCGGCTCTATCTTGGAGTTTGAACGAACACACCCAAACGTGTTTCTACACTACACTTCAGTAGTCTCTTCTACGGCTGGCGGCACATGATCAAGTTCCTCTTCAGAGAGGACTGGAACCTCTGCAACTGCCTCGTCGGTAGGTACTTGCTCTTCCGCGACTGCTGCATCCTCTTCTACGGCTGCTGGTTGCCCCTTAGCAGCCGCTACTGGAGTTACGGCTGCAGCCGCTGCTGCCTGGGCCTCTCGCTCCTTCTGTGCAGCCTTGGGATCACGTCGTTTGACCATATGCCGAAGAACCAATTCAGACACTTTGAGTACACGTTCGAGCTCAATCACGGTCTCAGGAGTCAGTATCATGTCGACAAAGGTATAAACGCCATCACGATTGTGCTCAATGGGGTAGGCCAGTCGTCGCCGTCCCCAGTGATTAACCCTGACAATCTGACCGTCACGGTTAGCCACAACCTGTTCAATACGGTCAAGGAGAGCGCGTGTGTTTTCTTCACTGACTTCGGGGTGGAGAACGATCCCTAGTTCATAATCTCTCCGCACGAAGCCACCTCCTTCCTATGGGTATGCATCTGGTCAGGTCCTTGCTCGTAAAAAAGTCGAGCGACTGCCAGAGCAGGTGGAGCATCATATTAATCGATGCTTAACACTAGATGCCGCTGATCGCTCAGCGCATCAGCAAAAAATTGTCCCACGATAGTCGTGGGCAGTGATGTCTCAACCCAGAGGCATCAGGTACCGCGCTATTATAGCACTGTTGACCACATCTGACAATAGAGCTGGGATGCAACAACATTCATTATTTTACTTCTTTGTGTACTATGAAAAAGCGGAAAAGCGGGGGGCATGATAAATAAATCGGTGGGCACGGTAAATCGGGGGCACGATAAATCGGGCCCCTACAGACGGGATTGCATGCGCACAGGCTTCTGCATCCTTGAAGCTGTTATGCTCGGCAGCGCTAAGCAACGAAGCGCTTCAATTGTTTCCTGAGCATTGCGCACAAACTCGGCGCGAACACCCAGCCTAGCCTTGAAGTCCTCTACAGTCACATCATCAAGGAAGCGCATGCCCTCGTTGTCAAGCATAACGCGAGGTAGCAGGACGAGGTCACCAAGGTTACTGTTCTGCTCCAGTGCTGCTAACACATCTTGAGCACACAGCAGACCTGCGACGGTAACCTCGGCCCCAAAGAAGCGATTGACCACTGGCAACACCTGTACTGTAATATTCTTGATGGTGCGTATATCCTCGGCCAATTCTTCGATGATGGGTTGAGCCATAATGCCAGTGACGAGTGTGACATGACGAGGCTGAGGCAAGGCAGCAGGTAGCTTGCTTTTCGTGTGCGCCCATTGATCGATCAGATAGCGTGTCATACCTACGCCATTCTCAATCTGAGCGTACGAGCCATAATGCTTGGCGAGAGGGAAATCGCACTGGGTGAGATAGTACCACTCATCTGAAAGGTAGACGAAGGGGTCGCCACTCACATTCTCAGCCTCGAAGCGACGCTGGTAGAGTTCGACCTGAGCGATGATCTTCTCAGCCTCCTCGCGTCTGTAATGGCGTAACGGAGGTAGCTCACCCGTCTTTATCATGTTGTTGTACTTGGTTAGACCCACGGGCACAACGGAAATAGACTCAACAATGGGAACTAATGCACTTAAATCGTGGATACTGCGGTCGAGGCACTCGCCATCGTTAATAGTAGGACAGAGCACGAGCTGGGTGTGGCAAGCGATGTGCATGTCACCGAGACGCTTGATATGGTCAATAATATCGCCAGCTCTGGGGCCATCAACCATCTTACGGCGTAGATCAGGATCTGTGGTATGTACCGAGACGTAGAGCGGGGTGAGTTTCTGTTCGTCGAGCCGCTGCCAGTCATGCTCCTTCAAATTGGTCAGTGTAATGAAGTTGCCAAAAAGGAATGAATAGCGGTAATCGTCATCCTTAATATACAGTGAGGCACGCATGCCATGTGCAAGCCCAGGCTGTGGTGCAAAGCGTTCGGGCAAGCCCTTAATGAAACAAAAGACACATTTATTGGCACACTGGCGGATGAAAGGCGCAGGCTCCTCGCCGAAGAGTACTCCTAAGTTCTCATCGCTACTTTTACTGATGCGTACCTCGTACTGCTCTTGTTGCCTGTCGAAGCCGATTACCAACTCTTCATCGGCAGCATAAAATCTATAATCGACAAGGTCACGCAGAAGATGACCATTTATTGTACGTATAAGATCACCGGATTGCAGCCCAGCACGGTCTGCGAGACTGTCAGGCACTACCTCACGTACCCATCCATACATTTTTGGCATTGTTTTTCCTTAAAAACAGAACTTTTCAGCAACAAGGTCCAAGAAGCTTTGCAACACCCCTTGGAACCTGCTGCTTCCACCACCGCGGGCAGCACGGGATTTATCAGCTTAAGAGAGCTTGTTCTGCTTCCTGAGCATTCTGGGCCACACTCATGGTGAAGATCAAATGCTCAAGCGCCTTGAAATCCTGCAGGGTGCTCACTCTTCCACGTGCCATGAGCGCGAGCTTGGTATCCGTGAACCGCCTCTCTACAATATTCACGAATAAATCACGTAAATCTTGCAGCGCCTTTTGTCGCTCCTCTTGCAGGGCTTGTCGCTCCTCTTGTAGAGTTTGCCATTGCCCTTCCAGACGCTTCTGCTCCTGCTCCCGCGCCTTGTTCATGTACTTGCGAAGAAGCCAGGATTCTTCTAAAGAGGCATCGTCTTCCATAGCTGCAAATCTCCTCTCTAACCAGTCGAGATCATCGCCTCCATGTAACACTAACGAGGCCAACATCGCAGTTGCCGAGAGTGTTTCCCTTCTGCCTTGCACCTCCAAGGTGCTCACCACCTCTTCGACTGTTTCCTGGGTGTTGCCCCCTTTGGTCAACAGCATCAGGGGAAACAACCCTGGCAGTCCGATCTGTTTGAACTCATCGGGGGTCATCTTGGCCAGTTCGATCAGTAAGTAGTCAAAGTTCAGATTACTATAATCGTCCGTTAGGTTCCAAGTCAAGGGCGATGGAGGAACCTGTCCAACATCACGCAGATAGATTAGGCACGAGTAGACCGGACGGTGATGTTCTCGCTTGGCTCGCAGGGCATATTGGCAGTGTAACATATTGGCACTGGTCCTGTCGAGATAGCTACACGCACAAAATCATGCTTTCTCATCCGCTTTTCTGGTACGTATCCCTGGTGCATCACTGGCAACTTGCATCTAAGTCGCAACCAGAGCTAGCACGTCCTTGATGCTGAACGGCTTGAGCAGGACCATCGCCTGGGTCGTTTCTATCAAGCGTTGCACCGCCACCTGGCTACTCTCTTCCCGCATGATCAGCAGCACCAGCCGGACTTGGGGGTACTGCTGCCTGAGCGCTGTCGCCAAGTGAAAACTTTCAGGCCGATCAGCGCGCAGAGCGACAAAGGCCAGATCAGGCGGTGCTTGCTGAAAGCGCGGTAGTTCCTGGGTCGCCACTTCGTAGTCGTCCAACAGCACGACGTGGTGTCCCTCTCGCTCAAGATACATCATGAAGATGGCTTGCAGCGTGGGTGAGGTCTCAAGCACCAGAATGCGCTTGCCCATGGGGTCCCTCCTTCCTCTTGGCACGACGATCAGACTGCTTGACGCGGCGCACTTCTCGGCCCCAGGGATCAGTCGTCATGAGTCGCTGTACATCTTGGTACTTGTCTTGGTCAAGCAGTCGCAGAATGCGCTCTGTCCCTTGCCTCACATGCTTGAGAATACTATCATGGCGAGCGGTGCCCCAGGCCAGTCCGTGTAGCCCGAGCCAGGCGGCTTGGTCCTCTAAGGCTTGCTGCTCCCTGAAGCGCGCTATCTCACTATTGTCCTTATTGAGCATGTTATCCTCCTCTTTCTGCTCGTCACACTGCGCCATCGCTTTGTCCTCTTGACAGACAAGCTGGGAGTGTGACATACTTGAGCCTAAGCGTTGTTGCCTTCCTCTCTGT
>JAFAXQ010000060.1 GCA_019240835.1 Ktedonobacteraceae bacterium | reverse complement strand
AGACGGGGCTCGAACCCGCGACAGCCTGCTTGGAAGGCAGGAACTCTACCACTGAGTTACTCCCGCAACAGTCGGGGTGCGCGGACTTGAACCGCGGACCTCCTGGTCCCAAACCAGGCGCGCTACCAACTGCGCCACACCCCGTTTGGCGTGCTCTGACTATAGCATGCTTTCGCCGTTCTGTCAATCACTCTTCAGTCATGACGTTTACGTTGGTAGCGCATCTTGAGCCGAAACAGATTCCATTGCGTCCTTATCCAGTTGAAAGGATTACGCGAAATGGGGGTCATGCTGGTAATATTGCCATAACGAATCGGGCGACGTGTAGGGGAGGTAAACTGCGAAATTGCGAGCACGATCAGGCAGATCATGGAGATGACAGCAATAAGTCCAGTATAGACCGTTGGGTGGCTGCCGGCGGCAAAAGCATAACCACCTGCCAAAAGAGCCGCACCTACAGCTACAATGAGCAACCACTCTGACGTGCTGAAATTGAAAGAAGGGAAACTGCGTGGACGTGGTTTCTTCGGACTTGGCCTTCGGTATGGCCCAAATCTCCGCCCTGTTGTCGTCTTAGACCCTGAGCTCTCCATATTGCGGAGAATCTCTTCAATTTCGCGTTCGTATTTATTTGACATAACCACTTCGCTCCCTTGAACTCACCGGACGTCCTTGACTGTAATGATACCAATTTTTTGGCGTTGGCACAAGTCCTTTGCATCTCGTTTTTTATGCACTCAACTTCACAACCGTTACTCCATCACCGCCCTCTTGTGCAGGAGCGGAGGCGTAGGATTTGACGAGCGGATGATGAGCAAGTTGTTCGCGTACGGCTGCCCGCAATGCCCCTGTGCCCTTGCCATGTAGGATACGCACAGTGCCCATACCAGCTAGTGCAGCGTCGTTCAGGTAGGTCTCCAGTTCCTCACGGACCTCTTCGACGCGCCAGCCACGTATGTTGAGTTGCAGCGCTACCGCTGGGCGGTCCTCGTAGCGCGGAAGAATCACATTTGGTGCAGCGCGTTCGTCGGAGGCTGCCTTACGCTTGCTGATACGCTCAAGATTGTCAACGTTGACGCGGAACTTCATAGAGCCTATCTGTACCTCAGCCTCGTTGTGGTCGGCGGAGAGAGCGAGCAGTTCGGCGTTCTGCCCAAGGCTGTGTACGTGTACCGTATCTCCGATCTGTAGGGGTCCTTCCAGACGCTCTTCTTGCACTTCCACCTGCTTCTTCGAGCGCACTGGCTGCGGTAGGGCGATAACTTTCTCTTCGAGACGGCGCGCTTGTTGACGCGCCTCACCCAATCGTTCACGTGTTAGATTGGCACGACTCACATCGACCTTCAGCTTCGCCAAAGCCGACTGCACCTCTTCCAGTTCACGGCGTGCCTGCGCTCGAGCCTCGTTGAGAATGCTCACACGCTGTTCCTCTAGTTTATGGCGCTCGTCTTCGAGTTGTCTACGCTGGTATTCCGCCTCAGCTCGCTCCATGCTCAGATGGAAGCGCTCGTCTTCCGCAGTCTTACGCTCGGTTTGCAAGTCCTCTAGCAGATCCTCCATGCGCACCCCAGCACTACCCAGCAACTCGCGTGCCTGTTGGATAATGCGCTCATCAAGACCAAGACGACTGGCAATCGCCAACGCATTACTGCGTCCTGGGAGACCGATACGGAGCTTATAAGTCGGTGAAAGTGTTTCAATATCGAACTCAACTGAGGCATTGACAACATGGGGCTGCTCATGGGCAAAAGCTTTCAGTTCGGAGTAGTGCGTCGTGGCAACGGTGGTAACCTGCCTCCCAAGCAGGAAGGTAAGAATGGCACGCGCCAGCGCTGACCCCTCGCTTGGATCGGTGCCCGCGCCCAATTCATCGAGCAGCACCATGACCCGTGAGCCTAGCCTCTCGTCTTTCTTCATCAGCCTCTCTGCCAGCCTGCCACGTATAGCAGGTATAGCACGCTGTTGCTCAGTCTCGATAGAGCGGAGAATCTCGATGATACGACTCAGGTGAGACGAGAATGTGCTTAGGCTCTGCTCAATGCTCTGCTCGTCGCCAATGTCGGCGAAGATCTCCGCGAAGACGGCGACCTCTGATCCTTCCTCAACAGGAATGTGCATACCGGCTTGGGCCATCAGCGTTAAGAGACCGACAGTCTTGAGCGCGACAGTCTTACCACCAGTATTGGGTCCGGTGATGACGACCATAAAAAAGTCACCTCCCAACTGGAAGTTGATCGGCACTACCTTACCGGTGAGCAGGGGATGGCGTGCGTTTCGTAGGTCAATGTGACCTTCTTCATTCAGCCGTGGTTCACTGGCGTCTATCAAGCGTGCATAATGTGCCTTCGCTAGTTGCAGGTCAAACTCGGCCAGCAGTTCGACTGCGATCTTGAGCGCCTCAGCTTCTTGGCCGATCTCAGCGGAAAGCACACGCAGAATACGCTCTATCTCCTGCTGTTCCTCAATCTGTAACTGGCGCACTCTGTTATTCAACTCGACTACCACGAGTGGCTCGACGAAGATGGTGGCACCGCTGGAGGATTGGTCATGTATGATACCACGCACCTGGTTACGATGCTCTGCTTTGACGGGAACAACATAGCGATCATTGCGCATAGTAATAATTGGTTCCTGTAGTGCGTTACCGAAATCATTGACAAGTGTGCGTAAGCGATCCTGTAAGCGCTGATTTGCCCCTCGAATGTCGAGGCGCAACTTGCGTAGCGTGGGACTTGCGCTATCCAATACCTCGCTATCTTCGCCTACCGTTTCCTCAATGCGTTGCACAATACGTGGGCGTTGAGCAATATCGACACCTAGTCGGTGAAGCAGCGGAAAAACCTCAGTATCTAGCCGCTCTAGCAGTCGTGCCACATAGATACTAGCGCGTGTTGTCTCCAGTACTTCGAGTAGATCAGTTGTACTCAAGACACCATCACGAGCGGCACGGGCTAGTAACGGGCGAATATCATGCGCCCCACGTACGCTCACATCAGCATACAAATCGAGTAACTGTACTGCCTCAGCGGTATAGGCCAAGCGCAGACGGACTTCATCTATATCCGCCGTCGGTTCTAATGCGAGCACCAGTTCTTTACTTATAGAAAAGGCAGCCTCCTGGGCCACCCGCATCAGAATTTTAGGATACTCTAGTGTTAGTAAACTTTTATCGTGCATGATCGTAGGGATATGTCCTCATTGTGTCTATTGCATAAAATGTAACGCTTGTAAGATATCATATCTTGAGAGTAGAGGCAATGAAGGTAAAGAAACGTCAGGGAGTATTGCCCTTACGACGAATTATCACGCGATACATTTCTATTGATCACGCGATTAGCGTTATGCCAGATGTAGCAGGGATTTCCTGTGCTCGTAGGCGGGGGAGGAACTTTCTCATAAACGGAGGCGACGTTGGGGAGCAAACCATAATTTTCTCGTCCAAAGGGCCAATAGATAAGGGCAGCACGACCAATGATATTCCTGCGTGGCAAGCAGCCCCAATAACGCGAATCGGAGCTATGTTGTCGGTTGTCGCCCATCACAAAATAGTAGTCGGGAGGTACTACCACATTTACCACGGTTTGATCGCCCGGAGCGACTCCCATTAACTTGGGATCGACATAGAACTCTCTCAAGGTTATGCCGTTAACAGTTGGCACACCATCGTTAATCGTAATGATGTCTCCCGGTAGTCCAATGATGCGCTTTATGTAGTCCTGGTCTGGCTGTGGAGGAGCAACAAAGACCACCACATCTCCTCGTGCAGGCACGTGAAAGTGATATGACCACTTATCCACCAGGATCAATTGCTGGTCATGTAGACTCTTCTCCATGCTCATGCCGTCTACGTTAAAGTTCTGCACTGCTAGGCGAATAATCAGGAACATGAGCACCGTCAGCACAATCGTCTCAAGAATCTCTCGTAGCAAGCGATAGCGCTTCTCAAAATCCTGCTCTATATACATGTATTCTTCCCTCTCTTCTGTATGTACCTTACAAGAGCAAGCATAAAACGTCAATATGTATCTTCTTACAAGGAACTCATTTCGTCATAGGAAGGAATAGCTACACAGTTCGGTATTTTAATACATTTTTGTGGTAGTGTGTAAGCGCGGTTCACACGCACCACCCAAAATTGTATTGCCTCCCTGCACTGCTTGGTCCCGTGGTGTATTATTAGAGAAGTATAGCCGTGTTAGCTACGAGAGAGGACATAGTATGAGTACTAACCCTGATCGGTGCAGTCAGTTACGCAAACTTCATGCACAGTTGACCTCTGAATTACAGCTCTTGCGTGAGAGCGCACAAGCAGCGGAACGCGAGGGAGTTGCTGCTATCGAGACGCTCACAACTATCAAGAGCCTTCAAGGGTCATTACAAAGAATCACGGCAGAACTTCAGCACTGTCCTGCCGAGGAAGGTGCAAATGCAGCGGCAGGGGAGGCAAAACCTTCTCCATCCGCCCAAGAGGCGTCGGCCCAGATACGACGTTCCTGGTTTCCCGATAGTGAGCAAGATGACGACGACGATGAGATCCTTGTCGATGAAGTGTAGCTCTGTGATGCCTGTTGCTTAGGACTCCATCTCCTTCTGCCGCTGCTCCTGGATAGTCTGCAGGACCTTGTTGAGAGTCGTCGCAATTTCCTGTTGCTCACCAGAGGTTGGGTTGCGTAGCTCGAAGGTGCAGCGTATCGTCTCTGCCACCAGCTCCGCTGCCTGCTCTATCGGAATCTGGGATTTTTCAGGGAGAAATTGATCAACGAGCATAAAGCCCGTAGTAATCGCCGAAAGCATATATAGTTGCGCATCCAAGTCAATGTCCGTGCGTATTAACCTTTTAGCACGCATGACATCCAGAAACGTGCGTGTGGCCTGTTGACGTCTTTCGATATCACGCTGCCCAAACTCACTATGCGCCAGTTCACCCAGCATCTCCGTATCGCGCAACGTCACTGCCCGAATGAGCGGATTATGCCACCCTGCAAGCATACTGTATTTAATCACCCCGCGCAGCGTCCTCCCCTCTGGATCATTAGCCATCCACTGCTCCACTTCCCGTGCCTCCCTCATCTGCTCACGCATCAAAACGGCCAAGAACAAATCCTCACGGGTCTTCCAATGTAAATAGATCGTCCCCTTCGCCACTCTTGCCTGCCGTGCGATATCGTCAATCGTCGTTTTCTTATACCCCCAGCGTTGCACTAACTCCGCGGCAGCGTCGAGGATTCGCTCCGCCCGCTCCTGCTGCTTTGTACGCTCCTCATTCTTCTGCTGTACCAAAACCTTTGTACTCCTTCAATGACTTCATGACTACTTAACCCGATATGGTCATAAGTATAATGATGAAAGGAGGGAGTTGTCAAGGGGGACAAAACAATAGCGCAACCCATTAGTGATCTGAAGCGTATCTATTCAAAAGGGTTCTTAACTATCTTTGTTGTGGTAAGTGTGGGCTATGGCCACACTTACCACAACAAAAATTGCAGGAGTGTATGAAGAAAGTAGGTCTGAACTGAATGGATGCTCAGGCTCTATACATGTACCAGAACACGCCAAATGATCAGCGCGGTACACAGCGTCCTAACAACGCAGGCAACAACGGAAATGGGAGGGCACCCAAGGATAATGGCTCATCCTGGCTTATTCGCTCTGTGCTCATCGTCGTTGTTATACTGCTGGGTTGGTATCTTTTCCAAATCTTTTTTATGCAAAGCAACATGAGTGCTAACTCGGGCTCCACTGTTGTAGAAATACCCTACAGCCAGTTTTACCAGGAGGTAGAAAATAACAACGTCGAAAAAGCAGTTTTTCAAGGTCAAGATGTAACGGGTACCTTTAAGCAGCCCGTTACAGTGATCGACGCAAGTGGGGTGAAAAGGGGTCCTGCCACTGCGTATCACTTTACAGCATTACCCAACGCCGACCCCACGCTCACTGCCTTGTTAATTCAGCATGGTGTGAAATTTGAGGCTAAGCCCGCTAATGATAACAATATCTTATTGAGCTTGCTCAGTAACCTCTTGCCGTTGTTGCTGGTAGTTGGCCTCTTTCTCTTTATCGCCCGCCGTGCCACGCAAAGTCAACAAAATATTTTTAGCTTTGGCAAGAGCCGTGCCAAGTTGGTATTAGAAGACAGGCCGAGTACGACGTTTGCCGATGTCGCTGGCGTCGATGAAGCCAAGAACGACCTCGTTGAGATTGTTGAGTTCCTCAAGACACCACAGAAGTTCCAGCGCCTAGGCGGTAAGATTCCACGCGGTGTGTTGCTAGTAGGCCCGCCAGGAACTGGCAAAACGCTACTGGCACGAGCCGTTGCTGGCGAGGCTGGAGTCCCTTTCTTCTCGATGAGCGGCTCCGAGTTTGTCGAAGTGCTTGTTGGTGTTGGTGCCAGCCGTGTACGTGACCTGTTTGATCAGGCCAAGAAGGCATCGCCCAGCATCATCTTCATTGATGAAATCGACGCTGTAGGCCGTCAACGTGGCTCAAGCATCAATAGCAACGATGAGCGTGAGCAGACGCTCAATCAGTTGCTTGTTGAAATGGATGGCTTCGACGCACGCCAGGCTGTTGTGGTGATTGCCGCTACCAATCGGCCTGATGGACTCGATAAAGCCCTGCTGCGGCCCGGACGCTTTGATCGCCGTGTGACCGTGGACCGCCCAGACTGGAACGGCCGTCTTGCGATTCTGAAGATTCACAGCCGCAACGTACCCCTGGCAAAGGATGTTGACCTAATAAGCATAGCTCGCTCCACACCTGGCATGGTGGGAGCAGACCTAGCTAACCTTGTCAATGAGGCTGCCCTGCTTGCCGCACGACGCAATCTAGACCAGGTAACGCAAAACTGTTTCGAGGATGCCTTGGACAAAGTTCTTCTCGGCGCTGAACGTCCTCTCATCCTAGGTGAGGAAGACCTCAATGTCGTTGCCTACCACGAAGGCGGGCATGCCTTGACGGGACTCTTACAGGAGAACGTCGATCCAGTCACAAAGGTCACAATCATTCCTCGCGGTCAGGCCCTTGGCGTGACACAGTATACGCCACTGGATGACCGCTACAACTACTCAAAGGAATTCCTGGAGTCGCAACTGGTTACTGCACTGGGCGGTCGCGCTGCTGAAGAAGTTGCTATTGGACGTGTCACCACAGGCGCAGAGAACGACTTGCAGCGCGTCACCTCCATTGCCCGCCAGATGGTTATACGCTGGGGTATGAGTGAGCGCCTTGGCAACATCTCATACAGCGAACGGGAAGACCCTTTTGCAGGTACAGCATTGGCAACAGGTTCCCGTGAATATAGTGATCGCACAGCCTCGGTTATCGATGAGGAGGTCAGCAGTATTGTCAAGCGTGCTCACACACGTGCTCTCTCGCTGCTGGCAGAGCAACGTGCGACGCTGGATCGCATTGCCAAGGAGTTGCGACTACACGAAACTCTCGATGCTCGTCGACTCCGTGAGATTATGGTTGAGACGGGAGCCATTGCATTTGCCCCTGCTTCGTATCGCACACCCGGCCTAGCTTAAAAAAGGGAAAGTGGTGTGGGCTAGAATTCCACACCACTTTCCCTTTTTTAAGAATGCTATCTTTTTGCTCAGTTTGAGGACGAAATACCTGCATGCGTTTGGATAACAGAGAGAATGTCCTGCGTCTTGAAGGGCTTGACGATATAGTCCTTTGCCCCCACTAAGCGGCCTTTGAGACGCTCTATCACACCATCGCGCCGTGAGAGCATTACGATTACCGTGTTACTGAGCTGTGGTCTAGCCTTCAGATGACGAGCAACCTCGTAGCCATCCATCTTGGGCAGGCCAATATCAAGCAAGACAACATCTGGCCGGCGCGCTTCCGGAGACGTAAACCACTGCATGGCCTCAACACCATCTACGAAGCCTTTCACTTCAAAACCTTCCCGCCCCAAACTCGTTTCAATGATTTTGCGTACGGTGGCTGAATCATCGATAACCATGATGAATTTGCTCATACGAGTGTCCTCTTTCTCTCATCCTCACTGTATACCAATTTTATCCAACACGTACCCAACACCACGGGGGGAAACTGCATTCCGCAAATGATGTTACCATATAAATTCACTAGATAGCAACCGCTACGGCATTAAGATTGTCTTAATTTTTGAGGAGACATAGAGGACTAGATGAAGCTTTTCGTAGCTCATGCTCTTTTGTCATTCATCCCTGTCATTTCATGACAGAGGCAGGGTGAAGGTAAACGTGCTGCCCTGTCCAACTTTGCTCTCTGCCACAATATGCCCACCATGAGCCTTTACCACCTGCCGAGCAATTGCTAAGCCCAGACCTGTACCACCACCACCTGGCCCAATAAAATCTGCTTTTGAGCGGGCACGATCTATCTTATAGAAACGCTCAAAGATACGCGGTAACTCTTCCTCTCGTATTCCGACGCCAGTGTCGCGGACAAAGAAGTTCTGCATACGCTTTTGCATTTGCAGAGATGTTCCGATGACCACCATACCACCAGAGGGGGTAAATTTGATAGCATTGTGGACGAGATTGATGAGTACGCGAGCAATCTGTTTACTGTCAGCGGCAACTAGGTTTTTGCCTTGCTGAATGCTAGTGCGTAGTATCACACGGTGACGCTGCGCCAAGGGCAGCATACGCGCCATAACCTCAAGCACCAGTTGTTCGGCTCCCACTGGCTCAATCACCATCGGCATCTGACCGGACTCAATGCGCGAGAGTTCGAGGATTTCTGAAACGAGGCCTGAGAGATACTGCACCTCGATCTCTATCTTCTCCACAAACGTCTGCGCCTTCTCGTGATCAGTGTCAATAGCATCCTCCAGCGTCTCAGCTAGCAGGCGAACTGAGGTCAACGGGGTACGTAACTCATGTGAGATGTTGGCGAGAAAGTCTCTCTGCGCACTCTCTAAGCGTACTAGCTCCGCCATATCTTCAATTGCAACGGCAAAGTACGAGTAACTCCTTGCTGACTCGTTCTGGGCCTGATGTGCGAGAGGAGTCACATATACTTTCCACCTCTCGTCGGCTTTCCCTTTACCAGAGCGACCTTTAAGAGGTTTGCCGCTTTGTATGCTCTCGTACACAAGCTGTAGAATAGCCGGATCCTGCAAGACCTGATCCAGCTTCATACCTTGCGAAACGCTTTCATTGAGACGGCAGGCGAGTTGGTTATAGTAGTGAACAGAAAGAGCGTGGTCAACCACGAACACGGGGAGCGGTATTGCTGCTAATAGACTAGTGAAGAGAGCCTGATAGCTCACGGAAGTGTTGTCCAAACGTGCTTGCCTTCCTCACTCCATTGGCGGGGAGGCCACCATTGGTAGTGGCCTCTTCTACCATTACTGAAGAAGACTCCCCGAACAGGATTCGAACCTGTAACCTACCGGTTAACAGCCGGCCGCTCTACCGTTGAGCTATCGGGGATCATTTGCTCTTGCCGACATGAGCAGTATAACTGATTAGTAAAGGCTTGTCAATAGGTTTTTAGCCATGAGGCAATAGCGGGATAATACATTGTTTGAGCTGCTCAAACACTCGTTCAACTGGCAGAGTAGCATCAATAGACTGAAAACCATATGTTTCCATCATGCGGTCGTACTCGATGAGCAGACGCGCCTGGTAGTTGATAAAGCTCTCGTAGAGGTCACTGCCCAGGCGCATATCCATGCCGGACTCCCAGTAGTCAAATCCGCCGCGCTGGAGGACACGCGGGATGAGCTCCTCCAGGCTGATGTTGAGATAGAGGATGGCGTCGGGCTTGAGCGCCAACCCGTAGATGGATCGCAACCAGTGCAGGTCAGCCCCGCGTACAAAGGCACGTGCTATGAGCGAATAGATGTAGCGGTCCGTGAGCACGATGAAGCCAGCACGTAGAGCGGGCAGAATTTGGCTCTCGAAGCGGTCTGCAAAGTCGGTAGCGTAAAACAGGCTGAGTGTGATGGAGCCGAGGGTGTGTCCCTCTTTGGCCTGCTTGAGTCCACTGCCCACCAGCACGGAACGCGTCATCTCTGTGTTGACCACCGCGTAGCCAATGCCTTCGAGCCAAGGACGCAGGAGGTTCAACTGTGTTGAACGGCCTACCCCATCGGTTCCTTCAATTACGATCAGGCGTCCTGGCAACAACTCGTCACGCTTCATCAGGTGCATCGCGTCAATGCCGTAAAATTCAAGTTTAGTCATGCTAGCTACCTCCCTTAACACAAACTGCCTCGTCAGCCACCACTCTCCAGCCACTGCGCACCATCAACTACGGCAGTCTCCTGAATAGGGGCGTGCAGGCAACGCACTCCATGTAAATATGGTTTTACCAGACGGCGCATACGCCGCTGCTGCTCTGGAATAGATCGCGTTGCATCCATGACCGTCAAGTTGCACTCTGCGACCATTGCTTCGTACTCACTGACAATACGCTGTTGGAAGAGCTTGAAGCTCTCATAGCGATCACTGCTCAGTCCGAGGTCCATACCAGCTTCGTAGTATTTAAGCTCAGTTCGTCCCGTCAGAATGCGGCTCAAAGAAATGTCTAAGGGCACACGAAAATAAAAGGCCAGCGTTGGCTGCACAGCAAACTGGTACAGTTCGCGCACCCATTGCCGATCCACCCCACGTGCCACATCTCGTGCGAAAGCAGTAAAGATGTAGCGGTCGGCCAGCACAATCGCGCCTGCTTTGAGCGGGGGAATAATATCACGCTCAGTGCGGTCGGCAAAATCGGTAGCATGAATGAGGCTAAAGGTTGTGGGAGTGAGGAGCTGCTTTTGCTTTCCCTTGCTCGTCGTTTTCTTAACCAGGGGAGACGAGTTCCACTCGCTGAAGAAAACTGTATAGCCCTCACTAATTAACCACTGGCGCAGCAAGGCAATCTGTGTACTCTTGCCTGAGCCGTCAACCCCTTCTACGATAAATAGTCGTCCTGGATACTTATGCTTTCCATATGTTTCCATGTGAGAGTTGATCCTTCTATTAGGAAGCAGCGTTTCTAGCTATATCCTATGGGAGCAGAAGCATTTCGTCAAAGTCAACAGCATACGCAATCTTCCCCCCCCTCGACACATGATATATAATCGTTGCATAGCAACTAGGCAGTGGAGCATGGAGATGCAACCACGATGGTTGTGGTCTTTTCCATGGAGGGAAGGAAAGGAAATCGTTATGCGTCTACTAGAGAATAGTGTCACCACCAGAACCATCCAGGATGTGCAGGAGGGACAGTTCGTTCCCGTTACCATTGCTGATATTTGGCAGGCTTACAAATTTCTGAAGCCACTTCTTCACCATACAGCACTTACACCCTCACGGACACTGCGTGCGATGACCGAGGCTGATATCTATTTAAAATGCGAGCATATGCAGCGCGGTGGCTCTTTCAAAGCACGCGGTGCAGGTTATAAGGTTGCGAGTCTCTCGGAGGAGCAGCGACGTGCTGGTGTTATCGCTGCCTCCGCTGGCAATCATGCTCAGGGTGTTGCCCTTGCTGCAGCTCAGTATAATATTTCTTGCACAATTGTCATGCCGCAAAATGCTCCCCTGGCAAAGGTCACAGCTACCCAGAGCTACGGAGCCAAGGTAGTTCTCTACGGCCTAACGTATGACGATGCCTATCAGCACTGCCTCGAACTGCAGCAAAAATCGGGAGCGGCACACATCCATGCATTCGATGACCCCCAGGTGATTGCGGGACAAGGGACACTGGGCCTAGAGATGCTGAATGACCTGCCTGATGCTGACGCTATTGTGGTGCCCGTTGGTGGAGGTGGCCTCATTTCCGGCATCGCTATCGCCGCTCGGGCACTCAAACCTGATATTACTATCATCGGCGTGGAGGCCGAAGGCGCGGCGAGCTGTCGCGCCTCCCTGGATGCAGGCTCGCCCCAGACCTTGCCAGCCATCACTACCGTAGCTGATGGTATTGCCACCAAGAGCCCGGGCGCACTCACCTTCCCCATCATTGTGCATTTGGTTGACGATGTGGTGACTGTCAGCGATGAAGCTATTATCAATGCAGTCTTACTGTTGATGGAGCGCTGTAAGATGATGGTGGAGGGCGCAGGTGCAGCAGGGCTTGCAGCCCTATTGAGCAAGGCCGTTAAGTTGCCAAGCAAGAAGATCCTTGTGCCCTTGACGGGTGGCAACATCGACATCAACTTGGTGAGCCGCTTTATTGAACATGGTCTAGCGGCTGCCGGACGTTACTTTGTCTTTCATACTCGCCTCACCGACCGCCCTGGCGAACTGATGCGCATGCTTGCTATTATTGCTGAAATGCGCATCAATGTCATTGATGTGCGCCATCAGCGCATTTCCAACCGCTTGCCCATCATGCAACGTGAAGAGACGATTACCTTGGAGACGCGTGACCGAGCACAATGCGAAGAACTGTTGCGCCGTCTGCGCGCAGATGGCTACATGGTAGAAGAAGCCCAGACGCTAGAGTAACATCTGCGCCTTCAACCGCTTTAAAGCGGTTGAAGGCGCAGCAATGCATCCCCTTTTTGCACGACATTTCCGCTAGTGGCAGTGATAGCAATGACGCGTCCCGAAAACTCGCTATGAACTTCGTTAAACACTTTCATGGCTTCAATCAGGGCGACTGCTTGCCCAGCATGGACGATATCATTGACAGAGACGAAGGGCGGTTCAGAAGGTGAGGGAGCGGCATAGTAGACGCCCGTTAAAGGGGCAACGATTGCTACACCTTCCTCACTGCTATGAAGCCTCTCTGTATCAAGGGGTCGTAGACTCCCTGCATGGCTAGTACTTTCATGCTGTGTAGGAGTCGAGACCGTGACTACGCCGGGTTTGCGGCGGATGATGATCTCGGTACCGGCCTCAGTTAGCTCTAATTCACCGATGGTGCTGCCTTCAAGGATGTTGATAATCTCTTCGACGCGCTCTAGCCACAACGCCATTTTCTGCTTATCCATGCTGTATTCCATCCCTACCCCGCATAACGTTTGAGCACTAAACACGTATTGTGGCCACCGAAGCCCATAGAGTTGGACATGACGACGTTGAGGCTGGCGTATCGCGACTCGTTGGGCACGTAGTCAAGGTCGCAATTAGGGTCGGGATGGTGCAAGTTGATGGTCGGCGGGATGACTCCTGCGAGCAGAGCTTGAGTGCAGATAACCGCTTCAACTGCACCAGCGGCCCCTAGTGTATGCCCAATCATCGACTTGGTTGAACTGATAGCTAACCTGTAGGCGTGTTCGCCGAAGCAGGTCTTGATAGCCTGGGTTTCGGTACGATCATTAGGCAGAGTTGAAGTACCATGAGCATTAATATAGTCAACCTGATCGGGGCGCAGATCTGCTTTTTGTAATGCACGCCTTATGGCTCGCACCAGCCCTTCTCCACCAGGAGACGGGTCGGTCACATGATAGGCATCGTTTGTGCAGCCATAGCCAACCAGCTCGGCAAGAATGGGAGCACCGCGCTCCTTTGCGAACTCCAGGTCCTCCAAGATGAGCATGCCTGCGCCCTCGCCCATGACAAAGCCATCGCGAGTGAGATCGAACGGACGGCTGGCTCCCTGTGGGTCGTCGTTACGTCGTGAGAGGGCATGCATGTTGTCAAACGCGGCCATAGAAATAGGGGTCACAGCCTTGTCTGTCCCACCAGCAATCATGACCTTAGCATCTCCACGGCGGATCGTTTCCCAGGCCTCACCAACAGTGTTACCGCTGGTGGCACAGGCGGAGACAGCAGCCCAGTTAGGCCCCTTTGCTCCAGTCATGATAGAGACGATCCCGGGAGCACCATCGACAATCATCATATTAATGAAGAAAGGACTGATACGGTCTGGCCCCCTCTCAAAGAGTACTTTGAACTGTTCGTGTAGTGTTATAATTCCGCCAATGCCGCTGCCAATATAGACGCCTACATCATCGGCGAAATCTTTGCTAATTTGTAACTGCGCCTGGGCGAGTGCATCTTTAGCTGTTGCAATCGCAAGTTGCTCATAGGGATCGGTACGGCGTATTTCCTTGCGATCCATGTAACGCGCTGGGTCAAAATCTTTGATCTGGGCAGCAAAATGAATACGATGCTGGCTGGTATCATAGCCTGTAATCTCTTTCACGCCAGATTTTCCCTGGCAGAGCGCATCCCAGCAGGAAGCCAGGTCATTACCGAGCGAGGTAATCAGGCCTAATCCAGTAACAACTACGCGAGACATAACCTTACCCCCTATATCCCTAATGTAACGGCTTCTTCTTGTAGAAAACGAGTATAGGTATCACCACGAATAAATCCCTCGTGCGCAAGCAAGCGTTGCAGAAATGGAATGGTTGTAGTTACTCCTTCGATGATGAATTCGTCGAGTGCTCGTAATGCACGTACGATAGCCTCATCACGCGTAGGAGCCCAGACAATCAGCTTTGCCAGCAGCGAGTCGTAGTGCGGAGGCACCTCGTAGCCTGTGAAGAGATGACTATCGACTCGCACACCCGGCCCGCCGGGTGGCAAATACAGCTCTATTCTACCTGTCTGTGGTCGGAAATCTGCCTCGGCGTCTTCGGCATTGATGCGGCACTCGATAGCGTGGCCGTGGAACACAACATCCTCTTGCCGCAGTCGCAATGGCAACCCAGCCGCGATCCGGATCTGTTCTTTGACCAGATCAACGCTCGCCACCATCTCCGTTACTGGATGCTCAACTTGGAGACGTGTATTCATCTCCATGAAATAGTAGCGCTCCTGCTCATCGACTAAAAATTCGAGCGTACCAGCATTGCGATAACCAATTTGCTTCACCGCCTCTATCGCCTTGGTGCCCATCTCGCGGCGCAGTGCTAATGGTGTACGGGGACTAGGTGACTCCTCTAGCACCTTCTGATTACGTCTTTGACATGAACAATTGCGCTCACCAAGATGAACACCATGACCATAGTGATCAACTATTACCTGTATTTCAATATGCCGAGCGCGTTCGAGGTAACGTTCAAAATAGATACCGTCATCGTGAAAAGCTGCCCGCACCTCGTTCTGTGCTACGACAAAGACGCGTTCAAGCTCATCAGGGTGCCGCATCAAACGAATACCACGTCCCCCACCGCCTGCCACGGCCTTGAGCATCAGGGGGAAATCGACCTCCTTGGCCATTTCTCGCGCCTCTGCCAGTGTATGTAATACCGAGGTGCCTGGTAATGTTGGCAAACCAGCTTGAGCCATTGCCTCACGTGCCGATACTTTGTCTCCCATCCTCGACATCACTGCTGCGGAAGGCCCGATAAAGGCAACATTGACATCCGCGCAAATTTCCGCGAAACTGGTATTCTCGGAGAGAAAGCCGTAGCCAGGATGAATAGCCTCTGCGTTAGAAATAAGAGCGGCGCTAATAATATTCGGAATGTTTAAATAGCTCTTACTACTTGCCCCCGGGCCAATACAGATACGCTCATCAGCCATACGCACAGGCAATGAATCGCGGTCTGCCTCCGAGTGGGCTATCACGCTGCATATTCCCATCTCACGACAAGCACGAATAACACGCAAGGCGATCTCGCCGCGATTAGCAACCAAAATCTTACGAAACATTGTTACAGATGAGGCGCTAACGCCCCACCATTGCTCCTCTCACCAAGCCTTTATACAGGATGTTGTGGGGAAATTATATCACAAGAAAAAAATGCGCATGTACTTGCCTGTATATCTGCCTGTGTTTGCAGAAGCTAGTGGGGGAAGCATCAAAACGGAAAACGCCGTCTAGCATTGCACTCGCTACCGTGATATCCTTGCTATATACTCAATGCTCTTCATCACACACCTATGGCTAGCAAGAAAGGCAGCGTGAACTATGGGCAATCCAATCCATGTGCTCACCCAGCACAATGACATCAGCCGTACTGGAGCCAATCTTGAAGAGGTTGTGCTTACGACCTCCAACGTGAACCAGCAGCAGTTCGGCAAGCTGTTTGAACGGCAGGTAGATGGTCAGATCTATGCACAACCGTTATACGTGAGCAACCTCGCTATCCCCAATCAAGGCACCCACAACGTGGTGTATGTGGCGACGATGCACAACTCCGTCTATGCTTTCGATGCCGACGATCCGCAGGCCGCCTCTCCACTCTGGAAAACCTCACTGGAACCTTCGGTCCCTCTACCTGATCCCAATATTGGTCATACTGGCCCATTCGAAGGACTGAAACTGGTGCTAGACTTCGTAGCGAAGCATCCCTTACACATCTCAACTCTTTTGGGAATTCTGCGGGGAGAAGCGCCAGGAGCGGATTTATCATCAGTATTAGCTCTTCTTAGCGGCTATAAAGATATCGTCATCGAGGTCGGTATCGTCGGTACGCCGGTCATCTCACTTGAGCACAACGCTCTCTATGCTGTTACCGCCACCAAAGTTGGGAACGAGTACGCTCATCATCTGCACGCTCTGGACCTGACGACTGGGGCCGACAAGTTTGGCGGGCCAGTACGGCTAGAGGCCAGCGTCCCGGGAACTGGCGATGGCAGCGTGAAGGGAACGCTTCCCTTCGTCAGTCATCAGCAACTGCAGCGTGTAGCCTTGTTGCACTGCAACGACATCATCTATATTGCCTTTGCATCCTATGGGGATGCCGATCCCTATCACGGCTGGGTCTTTGCTTACCATGCTACGACCCTCCAGCAAGTGGCGGTGTACAATACTACACCGAACGGCGGAGAAGGAGGCATCTGGATGGCCGGGCAGGGACCATCTGCTGACAACAATTACACTTATGTGATGGTGGGTAATGGAACTTTTGAGGCTGATGCATCGGCATTAGGTAATACTATAGTGAAGTTCAGTTCTGACCTCAAAGTTGCCGATTGGTTCGCCCCCTTTAACAGTCAGGTGCTCAGTGACGCTGATGCCGACCTTGGCTCCTCCGGAGTACTGCTGATCCCCGACACAAACTTGCTGCTCGGAGGTGGGAAAGAAGGAAAATTTTACCTGCTGGACAAAGAGCACCTAGGCCATTTCAATGCTAACAGCGATAGTCAGATTGTGCAGAGCTTCTATGTCTCCAAGGATCACCATATTCATGGCGGACCTGTCTACTGGCATGGCCCGAATGGTCCCTGGGTCTACGTCTGGCCCGAAAATGACTATCTGCGGGCCTATCGGCTGGTCAACGGGCAGTTCCAAACGACGCCTGTGTCACAGAGTACCACGACCGAGCCAGTCGGTGTGGCTGGCGGGTCGCCAGGTATGCCAGGAGGCATGTTGTCCATTTCTGCCAATGGGAATACACCTGGCAGCGGCATCGTGTGGGCTTCGCACCCCTACAGTGCTAGTAGTGCTCTGCATGCTGCTGTGGAGGGGATTGTGCGTGCTTACGATGCTGCCGATTTGACCAAGGAGCTATGGAACAGTAAGCAGAACGCTGCTCGCGACGACATCGGCAACTTTGCGAAGTTCTGTCCACCCACAATTGCCAACGGAAAGGTGTACATGGCTACCTTCGGACGCGGCCCCGTTGGCACGAACCCACCATCATACCACTTAGCAGTGTATGGTCTCTTGCACACTCCCGACCAGACTATGTAAGACTGTTGGCTAACCACCTAGCTGAGCAATCATGCTCAACTCAGCTAAGAGGTTAGCTAATCGTCTCTATGAGTTGTTGAGCTATTCAAGCCTCTATCACATCTGGTATACTACAGCACAGATAAAAATGAGCAATTAGGCCAGTCTTTATCCCTTGCTAAAAATAGTGGATGTGATTATAATATGCGTTGCGAGTGGGCAGCCCCGCATTATGCATTGAAGGAAGATAGCTATGAGTAAAGAGGTTAAAGCTGCTATCATTACCACCATCGGGGGCATAATCGTTGCTATCATTACAGTAATATTGGGACCTGTAATTACCAAAGCTCCAACAACAGTAGCTCCAACCCCTACTTCGGGTCCTATTCCGGTTGTAACCAGCGTTGTACCTACGGCCACTAGTGCGCCTATAACTCCAACACAGAGTCCCTATGGTGCAACTGCAACTCAGACAATGAACGCATTCTGTACAGATTTGTACGGAGGATACTATCAAAGTGCATATAACCTTTTTTCGCCGCAGTTCCAAGCGCGTGAAACTGAGCAAACTTTTGCTAGTAACTACTATAAGGCACTTTGTGGAAATACCAAGGGCTTTACACAAAGTCAGAACGGCGGTGAGCAGACAGGTCTCTCCATTCTTTATCCTAACGGAGTTAGCTTTAACTGCACATACTATCTGTCAGAGCAGGATGGTGGCTGGGCAATCGATGATAGCGTGTGCCAACGGGTGAGTTAATTAGCAAGGATGGAAGGTTTGGTGCGTGCTTTTCTTTAAAATATTCATGCCTCTATCGTATCTGATATACTACAGCAAAGATAAAAATGAGTAATCAGGGTACATTGGGAGGTCTCACCATGAAAGTAACTATCCAAAATCTGGGTGTTATTCAAAAGGCTGAAATTGACCTTAAGCCTCTTACCATATTTATTGGCGAAAATAATTCGGGCAAGACGTGGTTAGCTTATACTCTTTCAGGCATTTTTGGGAGTCGTGGCTGGAATGAGTATGCACAAGCATATGCTGAAGGTCAGATTGCTAGAGTATATCCTCCCCTGGATAAAGCAATTGAGGATGTTTTAGCAAAGGGGAATGCCACCATTGATCTATGCAAGTTTGCAGAGGAATACGGGGAAACATACTTCAAGAATGTCGCAAATTTTGCCCAGCACTGGATGGGTGCGTTCATGAGTACGCAACTTGCCATTTTTGACAATATGGATATGTCGGTAAGCCTGACCGAGACAAAAGCAGACTTTTTGGCACGTGTCGAGAAGTGTTCTTTACAGAGCAATATTGCTGGCGGGCTACTTACTATCCGCAAAAAACAGGGTGACAAAATACTCTATATTTATACATCAACTGAAGGTGAAGAACTAATAACCGAGAGGCTACCTATTGAAGGAATCAAAGAGCGTTTAGTCCGAAGTGTTGCTCGTATACTCCATCAATCACTCTATCCCCAGATACGTGTATTTCCTACTGAAAGGACAGCACTGGTCACATTTCGTTTCAGTGACAGAACGAGAGAGAAAGAGTCACTTACATTCGATGAGAAGACGTTTGAAGCAATTGGGAAAGCCTTGCGACAACTAGAAGAACTATCTGGACCAAGCATCAGCACAATGCTTGAACAGAATGCAAGAACTGCCATCGAACCAGTAGGTTCCTTTTTGACTATGATGGCTTCTACTTTCCGCATTGGCCTCAAGGAAAAAGAAAAAAGACAGCAAGAAGCAAAGAACAATGCAAATATTCAGAAGTATATTCAGCTAGCTCAAGTTCTGGAAAAGCAGATCTTAGCAGGTGATGTAGATTTTTCCACACCGGAGCCAGATCCGAGGCGAGAGATTCTCTTTCAACCTGCACAAGAGGTTATGTTGGAGATTCCCATCGCATCTTCAATGGTCAAAGAGCTTGCGCCACTTGTCCTCTACCTGCGTTACTTGGCGGAGCCAGATGAACTACTTATCATCGACGAACCAGAGATGAATTTGCACCCTGAAGCGCAAGTAAAGATCATTGAGTTCCTTGCCATGCTCGTCAATGCAGGATTGAAAGTTCTGATTACGACACATAGTCCCTATATGTTGGACCACCTCTCAAATTTAATAAAAGCAGGAAAATACGAGAAAGAGGAGCAGGTATCGCTTGCCAGTCAATTCTTCCTGAAACGTCCAGATGCCTTTATCTCTCAAGAAAATGTAGCAATCTACCTTGTTGATCATGGAGAAGCGGAAAACATTCTAAAAGAAGGAAAAATAAACTGGGGCACGTTTGGTGGTGTTAGCGATCGAGTGGCAAACATTCATTATGATCTGTGAGTGGAGATTTTATGCCCTTTAGCGTATTACTTCTGACTGCAGTAAGTTCTGAAAGACATATTTCGGGTTATGGTGGGGATAGAGTGAGTATGCAAACTCCCAGAGCTGGTGAGGTTGCTCTTTTCTTTGACAAGATAGATGGTGATATAGTGCGCCAAAGCTTAGGTGTGGGAAAGAAATGCTGTGATGGGATTATTTTTTACGCTCATGGTACGCAAAAAGTGATTTGCCTAGTGGAGATGAAGAGTGCTAACCTAGGGGAAGCAGAGGAGCAGATCAAAGAGACATATACCCATCTACGTGAAATGTTGAAAAAAGAATGCACATTCTGCAAAGATTATCTCCAGCAAATTAATTGGCGAGCATATATCTACCGCTCAGGTGCAGCGCCAAAGAAGGATGCCGATAGGTGTGTAGAACGGTTAGAGAAATGCGGCTTCGCCAAAGGAAATGTCAAGGTATTAGATAATCCTGATATCACAGAATTTCTTCGCAAAGAATCTAAGCGTCATAACTAAGTGTCACCCACACGCTAAAACACCACGCTCCGTAATTTGCCCCCCTAGCCGCAAAGTGCTACAATAAATATGCTCCCACGATGTGTGCGTTTATCTCCGCGAACAGGGTTCATAGGGGCGATCGTCCCTATGGTGGAGTTTTGGGAAACACCCCAAAACACCAATCCCAGCAAGATTTGCTATAGCCGAACCAGGACCAGGAAAAGTGATATTACAACAGATAGAGGTACGAGCAAGGGAGAGGCGGAACGATGCTCAGGCTTATCGCCTTGCTCGCGAGATACTCCACTTACCGACTAGCCATGTCCCTACACTCGCAACCCTCTCCGCCAATGACATCCCTCTCAGCATTCGTACGGCTCAACTCTATCGCCTCTCAGGAAACCTTACCTCCGCTGCTATCGCTCAATTGACGCGAGAATTACTCGTTGATCCTGTCGTGCAAGAGGCACACACACTCTGGCTGCCCACATCGGACCACGTAGTCGATGTATTCTTTCACGCGGGTGTTACCGATACGCTGGCCGAGAGTGTGTTGGCAGGCGCTCAGATATTGGGTATTGCAACCTTGCAGCGGGTTGAGACGGGGCGACGCTATGTGCTTGATGAACGTTTGAGTGAGGCAGAGGTACACACCATTGTACAGGCACTATTATATAACCCGGTTATTCAGCACTACGTGCTCCAGCCCAGGTTTTCTCCCCCCGATGTGGAGACTGCACCAAGCAAGGCCATTGTCCCCGACAGCAATGCTGTTGTCTCTGTTCCCATTACACGCATGAATGATGAGCAATTGCTTGAGCTGAGCAGAACAGGGCTACTGGCACTCAACCTTGATGAGATGCGCGCTATTCAGCGGCATTATCAAGAGCAAGGACGCGAACCGAGCGATGTCGAGATGGAGACGCTAGCGCAAACCTGGTCGGAGCATTGTTCGCATAAGACCTTCAAAGCTACTATTGAATACCGAGAGGTGGACGGCAACGGCAATGTGCTTGAGATGGAGACGATCCCTGGGCTGCTCAGGCACTATATTATGCGTGCCACCGAGCAGGTCAGGCCCAAGTGGCTGGTCTCGGCGTTTAGCGATAACGCAGGCGTCATGCGTTTTACCGAGACACATGATGTGGCCTTCAAGGTCGAGACACACAATCATCCCTCGGCTATTGAGCCATTTGGCGGGGCGAATACGGGCGTGGGCGGCGTCATTCGTGATGTGCTGGGCGTCTCGGCTTGGCCTATTGCCTGTACCGATATTCTCTGCTTCGGACCACCTGCTACTTCAAGCGAGCAGCTTCCAGCCGATATACTCTCGCCGCGCCGTATCGCCAGCGGTGTAGTGGATGGCGTACGCGACTATGGCAATAAGATGGGCATTCCTACGATAAACGGGGCCATTCTCTATCACGAGGGATATATCTACAATCCGCTCGTCTTCTGTGGCTGCCTCGGTATTCTTCCCCACGGCAGCCATCCCAGCGCCGTGCAGTCAGGCGATCTGGTCGTCGTGCTGGGTGGGCGCACGGGACGCGATGGTGTGCATGGTGCCACGTTCTCTTCGGGCGAGATGAGCAGTGAGACGAATGCGCAAGCGGGTGCAGCGGTACAGATTGGTGCCCCCATTACGGAGAAGAAGGTCGCCGATGTTGTGATCCAGGCAAGAGAGCACCGATTATATAACGCGATTACCGATTGCGGTGCAGGCGGTTTTTCCTCTGCTATCGGCGAGATGGGAGCTGCTAGCGGCGTACGCGTTGAACTAACGAAGGCTCCGCTCAAGTACCAGGGCTTAGCTGCGTGGGAGATATGGGTTTCGGAGGCGCAGGAGCGCATGGTACTGGCCGTTCCGCCCGCAAAGCTAGAGGAGCTACAGGAAATCTGCTCTATTGAAGAGGTTGAAATCAGCGTCATCGGAACCTTTAGCGACAACCGTCGCTTGACAGTTACCTACCAGGAACGGGTTGTTGCCGATATGGATATGGAGTTTCTGCACCACGGCAGGCCAAGGCCAACATTAGAAGCGGTGTATATGGTAGGAGCAGAGCCAAACAGGACGGGGGCAGAGCCAGTCGCCCCTACTATAGATGGATGCGGTCCCGCATTGTTAGCATTGTTACGTCATCCCACCATCGCCTCAAAGGAAGATGTGGTGCGCCGCTATGACCACGAAGTCCAGGGCGCGACGGTGCTCAAGCCACTAGTAGGACGAGCGGGCAATGGACCGGGCGATGCGGCGGTACTGCAACCTCTGCTTGGGACAGGAGAGGGGCAGCGGGCAGGTATTGTAATCTCCAACGGCGTCAATCCACTCTATGGCACGATTGATCCGTATGCAATGGCGCTCAACGTCGTCGACGAGGCACTTCGCAATCTAACAGCGGTGGGTGGTGACATTACGCACGCGGCCCTGCTAGATAATTTCTGCTGGGGCAATCCCAACGACCCACTGCAACTTGGCATGCTTGTGCGAGCTGTCAAGGGCTGCCACGATGCCGCCGTTGGCTTTGGTACACCTTTTATCTCTGGTAAGGATAGCCTCAACAACGAGTATCGCACCGCAAAACGTCGCATCCCAGTTCTGCCCACGCTAGTGATCTCTGCCGTCGGTGTGATTGAGGATGCCGCACAGACCATCGACATGGCGCTCAAGACGCCAGGCAATCTGCTCTATCTCGTAGGGGAGACACACTGTGAACTGGGTGGATCGCATTACGCCGAGGTGGTGGATCGTGCTACACTTGAACGCTTCATTCCCCCCATTGTGCCACGTGTTGATATTACTTGCGCGGCGGCCACGATGAAGGCGCTGTGTACGGCCATACGCGAGGGACTAGTGTACTCCTGTCACGATCTTTCGGAAGGAGGACTGGCCGTTGCTGCCGCCGAGATGTCGTTGGCAAGCATGCTGGGTATGACTCTCGATGTAGGCAACATCGCCATAGGGGCCCGATTTATCGCGCCCCAAGGGTGGGGTAAGGCTTTCCCCGCAATAAACATTGCTCGCCTCTTCAGTGAGTCGGCCTCGCGTTTTCTCGTAGAGATCGCCCCGCAGCAAAGTGACGCGTTTGAGACACACATGCGCACCGCTGGCGTCGAAGCGCTCACCTACGTTGGTACTGTCTCTGCCACACCAAACTTTATTGTGCGCGATGGTGAAACCGAACTGATTCACGTAAGTGTTGCTACACTACAAGAGGCATGGAAGGGAGGATAGGCATAATGGAGAGCATACGCGCTCTTGTGCTACGTGCTCCGGGCATCAACTGTGATCGCGAAACGGTCAGGGCATGCCGTCTCGTCGGCTTTGTTAGCGACCTTGTACATATCAATCAACTGCTGCAAGCACCTACAAAGCTGCTCGATTACGACTTTTTAGTCATTCCAGGGGGCTTCTCTTATGGCGACGACCTTGGTGCGGGTACGCTCTTAGCCAAGAATCTGACCATTCATCTCGGCGCACAACTGCGCCAGTTCGTCGACGAAGGTCGCCCCCTGCTGGGCATCTGCAACGGCTTTCAAGTGCTGGTACGCGCAGGATTGCTACCGGGCAACGTTGAGCAGCATGTTGCCACATTAACCGATAATGCATCGGCGCAATTCGAGTGTCGCTGGATCACTCTGGCAGTCCAACCGAGCACATGCATTTTCACGCAGAGCATTGAACGGTCTATCGAACTTCCCGTCGCTCACGGTGAGGGACAATTCGTCTTGTGCGGCGATATCACACAATTGCAAGCACTGGGCCAGATTCCGCTGCTCTACAGTGGCGGGTCTGGACAGAAAACCGTTGCCTACCCCGACAATCCTAATGGCTCTGTTGGTAACGTGGCGGGGGTGTGCAACGCACGTGGTAACGTCCTCGGCCTCATGCCGCATCCCGAACGCTATGTCTCTGCACTTCAACATCCACAGCGGCGCGGCATCGGTAGGGGCCCGATTGATCGTGCCCAAGGGGAGGGGTTACTCATTTTCAAAAATGCTTATGCCTATGCTCAGAGCCTGCGGGGTTTTCCCCATTCCCCCCACCCCAAGGGCACGATCAATCGGGCCCCTATTGAGGGCGTGCAAGGCATCACGCCGTCTCCAATGCAGATATCGTATGCCGATAGCGGCGTCAATATTGCCTCGGCGGATCGCGCAAAACGCCTAATGCACGATGCTGTACGAGCGACGCACGGACCTGAGGTGCTGGCGGGAATGGGTGCATTCGCTGGTGTCTTTAACGCTACTACCCTGCAGAAAATGCGCTGCCCCGCTCTCGTCTCATCAACCGATGGAGTAGGCACTAAGACGCTTATCGCAGCCCAGGCTAGACGCTTCGACACCATTGGCTATGATCTTGTCAACCACTGTGTGAATGATCTGTTGACACAGGGCGCACGACCGCTCTTCTTCATGGATTATCTCGCTATGGGCGAGCTAGTCCCGCAGCAAGCTGCAGCGGTTGTCCGTAGCATAGCAGGTGCATGCCAGCAAGTTGGTTGTGCTTTGCTGGGAGGAGAAACAGCGGAAATGCCTAGTGTGTACCTGCCTGGTGCATTTGATCTGGCAGGAACTATCGTCGGTGTGGTGGAGCAAGACGAGATCATTAACGGTTCCACCATCCGTATTGGCGATATACTGCTCGGTCTGCCGTCGAGTGGCCTACATACGAATGGCTATTCGCTGGTCCGACACCTCTTCGGTCTGCACGAGAGCGATCAGTCCAGACTCAATAGTGTGTTTCCTGAGTTGGGCGAGCCGCTGGTAGATGCGCTATTGCGGCCACATCGCTGTTATCTAGGCGAAATCAACCTGCTACGCGAGCGCCTAGTAGAGCGTGGAAAAGGTATCAAGGGTATCGCCCATATCACGGGAGGAGGCTTCGAGGGCAACCTCTCGCGCATCCTTCCCGCAAACATGCAAGCTGTGATCCAGACCGACGGGTGGAGCGTGCCACCACTCTTCACATTACTTGCGCGCCTGGGTCATCTCACACACGAAGAGTTATATCGCACCTTCAACATGGGAGTAGGCATGGTGATCGTCCTCTCACCCAGAGAGGCATTAGCAGCGTGCGGTGTGCTGCCAGAGCTGCTCACCGTAGGTTATATCACACAGGGTGAAGGTGTTGTCTTTGCGTCGAAAAATTCAGGAAAGGGTATATCATGATTCATCCCCCATTTGGGCCACTCCTCGCTGAGGGCAAAACGAAACTTATCTATTCTTATCCCGGCGATGACACGCTGGCCTACATGGTGAATAAAGATCAGATCACCGCGGGTGATGGCACTCGCCGCGATGAGTTGCTGGGCAAATCGCACTGGAGTACCATCACCACCGCCTCTATCTTTCGCCTGTTGAACGAGGCAAACATTCCTACGCATTTCGTCGAGCAGATCAACGATGCGACGCTGCTGATCAAGCGCTGCAAGATGCTGGCTATCGAGCAGGTGCAGCGCCGCATCGCCACCGGTTCCTACCTAAAGCGCCATCCAGAGGTAAGCGAGGGAACACGCTTTGAGCCAGTGCTAGTCGAAACGTTTCTCAAGGATGACGCACGGCACGACCCGCAGATCTGGCAAGAGGACATCATTAAAATGGACCTTGCCTCTCCGCAGGAGATAGTGTGGATGGCTGAGCAAGGACGCCGCGTCTTTACAACTCTGGAACGTGCCTGGGCAACAGTGGATGTGACACTCGTCGATCTCAAGATCGAATTCGGGCGTGACAGCAGGAGCAGCCTACTAGTCGCCGACGTAATAGATAATGATAGCTGGCGGCTTTGGCCCGACGGTGACAAGACACGCATGCTGGACAAACAGGTCTATCGCAACCTGAAGAACATCACGCCTGAGGATTTGCAGGGTATAGCTGATCTTTACGCCTTGGTAGCTGATCTGAGCGGTAAATTACGAATATAATAGATACATTGATGGATCTCACATATAGGGAGGAGAAAAGAGCATGGAGCGACTACGCGATGCTTGCGGAATAGTTGGTATCTATACGCAGCAAGGCGAGGAACGTATCGACGTGCGCAGGTATATTACGCTTGCACTAACTGCGCTGCAACATCGCGGACAAGAGAGCGCGGGCATGGCGGTGTACGACGATGAGGGAAGAATCGTGCATCATGCAGACATGGGTAAAGTGCGTGACGTGTTCAGCGATTCAGGCATGAGGCTGCCCTTTACTCATTGTGGTATCGGCCATGTACGCTACTCAACAACTGGCTCAAGCTGCGTTGAGAACGCGGGACCATTCGTGGTCGGCGAGAGAGCGTATGATGCTATCGCTGTGGCACACAATGGGAATCTGGTGAATGGACCTGCTTTACGTGAACAGTTGCCGCAAGACGCTTTGTACTCTACTACCGATAGTGAAGTCATTGCTCTTCTTCTCTTAAAAGCAGAAGGCCGAACACTGCGCGAACGTATGATTGCAACGTTTCCTCTGTTGCGCGGTGCTTATAGCCTTGTCGTTCTAGCCGAAGGCAAGCTCTATGCCATGCGCGACCCTTGGGGTATGCGCCCATTGTGTATAGGCCGCATCGGCAATAACTGGATCGTTGCCTCTGAGTCGTGTGCTATAGAGCGGCTGGGAGCTACCTTTGTGCGCGAGGTTGAACCCGGCGAACTGGTCAGCATCGACGAACAGGGAATACACGCGGAGATACTGGTACAGGTACCACGACGTTCGCTCTGTGTGTTCGAGTGCATTTACTTCTCAGATGCCACGAGTCAGTTAAATGGCAGATACACATATGCGGTGCGTGAGGCCCTGGGGCGCGAGCTAGCAAAAGAGCATCCCGCTACAGCCGACGTTGTGTTCCCTGTGCCTGACTCTTCCATCCCCGCCGCCCTTGGCTACGCAGAGATGTCGGGTATTCCCTATAGTATGGCCATTATCAAAAATCGCTATAGTGACCGCTCCTTTATCAAGCCCGATCAGAGATTACGCCAGTTAGAGATTGATCTGAAGTTCAATCTCGTCAAACCGAAGATAGAGGGAAAACGTCTGGTGATCGTGGATGACTCGATAGTGCGCGGCAACACTATGAAGCGCCTCGTAGCGGCAATGCGTCGTCAGGGGGCCAGAGAGATTCACCTGCGCTCAAGCTCTCCTCCACTGCGTCACCCCTGCTACTTCGGCATTGACATTCCGCAAGAGTCCGAGCTGATCGCTTTCGGTCGTACCGTACAGGAAATCGCCGACTACATCGATGTCGATAGCCTGGGCTACTTGAGCCTGCCAGGACTGGGCCGTGCCATCAATGCTACTGATTCAGGTGAAACGGTGGGTGATGACGAGGCAGCCCTCAAGCTGCTACACTGTGAGTTCTGTTATGGCTGCATGAACAGGCAGGGCTGGCCCTTCGACCCGTCTACAGAGGCGCAGCGTACCCTGCCTGTGCAGTGCGATAATTTGTCTGTAGGGGCATGATTGATCACGCACCTACCAAGGAGATGAGTGTATGCGCGTACTAGTCATCGGTTCGGGGGCGCGGGAGCACGCGCTTGTATGGAAACTGGCACAGAGCCAACGTGTCTCGCACATATACGCAGCCCCAGGCAACCCCGGTATGCTACCCTACGCAGAATGCCTCCCCCTTGCTGCTCGCCAATTCAGCGCACTGGCAACATTTGCCGAGCATAGTCATATTGACCTCACCATTGTTGGGCCAGAAGATCCATTGGTAGGGGGTATCTCCGATGTATTCAGAGAACGTGGACTACGTATCTTTGGCCCAGGTGCGGCTGGAGCAGCACTGGAAGGGAGCAAAGCTTTTGCCAAGGAACTCATGACAGCAGCAGGTATTCCTACAGCGCAATACCGAACCTTCACCGACGCTCATGCAGCGCTTGCCTATCTAGAACAACACGGCGCACCCATAGTCGTTAAAGCCGATGGTAACGCCGCGGGCAAAGGTGCTATTGTCGCTCTGGATATGGGGACCGCACGTAATGCCGTAGGGCAGATAATGACTGAGCGCGTCTTCGGCAGTGCGGGCGATGCCATCGTGATCGAGGACTATCTACAAGGCGACGAAATTGGCTCAACAGCAATCTGTAACGGCATACACTATCTTCCCCTGATGCTGACCCAGGATCACAAGCGTGCATTTGATGGCGACCAGGGTTTGAACACTGGCGGTATGGGAGTCTTCACACCATTACCCTTTGTTGAGAGGGCGACCGAGATGTTTATCTATAGAAACATCATCGCCGCCACTCTCCAGGCTCTCAAGGCGCACAACATCCCCTTTTACGGCGTCCTCTACTCAAACATTATGCTCACTTCAAAGGGTCCAATAGTACTGGAGCACAACACTCGCTTCGGCGATCCAGAGACGCAGGCGCTCATGCTGTTGCTACGCGAAGACGTAATGAACGTACTGGACTTTGCTGAGACGATGCCTGTCAAGCTCGACACGCTGTGGCAACCTGGCTCTGCTGTGAGTCTATCCCTCGTCTCTGGGGGCTACCCTGGCTCCTACCATACTGGCCTTCCCATCACAGGGGTAGCAGAGGCCAACAAAGTCGAGGGCGTCCAAGTGTTCCACGCTGGCACGGCACTACGCGACGGGCAATTAGTTACAGCGGGTGGGCGCGTCTTGAGCGTCGCCGCTCACGGCACTACGCTGCGTGAGGCGGTGGACAGGGCATACGAGGCGGCAGCACGAATAGACTTTGAGGGCATTCATTACCGCCGCGATATTGCGAAGCGCGGGTTGGGATAACCCACATAGTAACTTCCCTTCACACTAACGGATAGAACGCTCCCTGCCCCACGACCTCACACCCTGCTCATGCAAATCGGGGTACAAGTTGGGATTGATCACCACCACTCAAGCATGCTCTCGCCTCTGCCAAGGTGTTGCAGTCCTCGTTCAACGGTCTCTCGTCTGGTCTCAAATGGTTCGAGGCGATCCCGTCGCTGCTTTTGAGCGTCATGCTCAATAGCCTTTCTATAGGCACAATGGCTCTGGCGAAGGGCCTTTTCGAGGAGGTGTGCAGACAGACCAAGTCGTGGGGCAAATTGCTGGCAGACCTGTTGCCAACTCTGATCAGAGCGGTGAGTGGGAATCAGCAGCACACCATCCATATCAAATAATATTCCTTCTGGAGGGGTAATATTGTGCTTCATACCTAAAAATATACCATATAGGGACCATCTTCTGTTCCTTCCGGCACGAGGGGAACAGAGACCAATCCCAAGTGAGAGAAGTCACAGGAAGCGAAGAAAGGAACAATCAGATGACGATACTGCATGCGGCACTCGTGACACCATTGACAGGCCCACTCGGACTGTATGGCAAGACCTGTGCAACGGCACTCACCTTATGGGCGAAGAAGGCTGCCCATCTCCCTGCCGACTTCCATAAGGTAGAGCTTGATGCGCAAGACAGCGCAGATCATCTTCACGAAACTCTACAAACCACCCTGCAAAAGCGACCAGATGTGGTGTTTGGCCCCTACGGAAGTGGTCCGATGCTCACCGTTGCCCGTTCTTGCACCCGGCTGCTCTGGAACCATGGTGGGGCTTCTTCTCGATTGGCTCGACCCACCTTTGCCCACGTGATCAATGTGCTCTCTCCGGCTGCGACCTATTTCGCAGGCGTCCTCCAAGCCATCCATTCCGCTGACCCAACGGCCAGAACGGTGTCACTGTTTCATAGCACAACCAGCTTTGGTTGGGATGTGGCAACAGGCGCTCAGTCCGAAGCCTCTCGCCTGCAGATGACGATGCAAACAGTTCCCTTTGCACCCGCTCAGGCTCTTACAACAGTGGATGAGGTTCCAGATGGAGATATTTTGCTCGTCGCTGGCAACTTTGCCGATGAAGGTGCAGTCGCTCCTGTAGTCGTATCTGGGAAGTGGCGATTTATCGCATTTGTCGGAGCAGGGGTGGAGGAGGTGTTAGCTGGCCTGGGTGAGCTGAGGGAAGGACTGCTTGGACCTGCGCAATGGGTGGCACAGACCTCACTCAGGCCTGAGGAGGGGCCTAATGCTGAGTGGTTTGTGACACACTATCGACAAGAAGAAGGAAGCGATCCACCGTATGCCGCAGCTCAAGCGTTTGCCGCTGGCCTGCTGTATGCATGCTGCCTCCGAGAGACTGGAGATCCTCGTGAGGACATGATCCAAGCTGCTGCCCAAAAGCTGGTGTGTCAAACCCTGTTTGGCAAGTTCCAACTCGATCCGCTCAGTGGTCTGCAAACGGGCCATCAGATCGTCATTGTGCAATGGCAGCAAGGACAACGCCGCGTGGTGTGGCCGCCAGAGCAAGCAGAGCGTCCTTTGGTTTTCTCTCACCCCAACTAAAGGCGACCCCTTCGCATTTTCTAAAGGAAAGAAGGAGGAGATAGCAAAGGCGAACCGCTAGCCATAGGTCCCCTACAACAGCAGATCAGCCAGATCCTTGATGACCATTTCATCAGGCCAACGCAACCGCGCCGCCTTCCAGTTGTCAATCGCCTCTTGCTTGCGCTTCTCACTGCCTAGTTCTTTGGCTCCTTGGACTGCTACTTGGAAGTACGTCTGAAACATCTCCCTATCACCCAAAGCAATGGCTGTTGCCGCCTGATGATTGAGAACTTCCACGCGCCAACGCTCCGGCACCACAATAGTAGTGTCAAGCTGCTCGAACTGTGCCAGCGTCGTGTGTGCTGCTGTATAAAGCACACGTGGTCGCTTCGACAGCCCTTGTTGCACTGTCAGTTTCCCCAAATGCTCATAGGTTGTTCCCTCGTGTAAGAATGCTGAGAAAATGCCCCAATCGGCTGAAAGGTCATTTAGCCCTTGGGGAGCTTGCTCTGGGAGGAATTCTCGTGCCTTGCTTAAGTACCGGAGGGCCTCCTGCACCTGCCCGTTTTGAGCATAGGCTGCCGCGGTCTGGATGAACACCTTGTTCTTGAGGAGGGGCGAGATCCGCTTCTCAGGCGCAGAGATGAGCTTGGTCGCTTGCTCGTAGACGCGCAGTGCCTCGCTCGGCTTCTGCTCGAGATAGAGAGTGCAAGCCAGATACGTCAGAGCGGTCACATAGAGGGCTTCATCGCCAGACTCACGACCATAACGTGCGGCACGTCGGCAATACGCCTCTCGCAGAGGCAAGTTGAGGTTATGCATCGCTATCAAGCCCATCAAGGCACATCCCTGTGCGGCCAGTTTTGCCGCGGTCTTCTGGTAGCGGGAAGGCTGCTGCGCCAGCATCTCAAGCGCTAGCAGATATTTCGGGAGCTGGGTGGCAATGGTAGTGAAGTCTTCCTTTAGCATCACCTCCCGAAAGAGCTGCCAGCAGGCTGTCAAGCTGGCAGTGCATTCTGGCAGGAATTCCTCGAGCGTCAAGGAAGAGCACTGACCTGCGAGGATAGCAGGAACCAGCCCGAGCGGCATGGCAACTAGGGTGGCAAGCGCCATCCGGCGCGAGATCAGTAATGCGGGGTTCGACGTGCTCATCGTAGTCCATCTTTCCAATTCCTGGCGGAGCAGGCTCTGTAGATGATCGCAGAAGATCGCCCGTCCATACCAGCCTGTGATCGCTTGTATAAGCAGCATTGTCCGCTCGCCTAACACCGTCGCGCTCTGCGCCCCTTCCAGTGCCATCTCAGACAACATGAAGGTGCTGGCAGGAAGCAGTGCTTCCGACGAAAGCTCAGAGGAGGCATCCAGGTTCTGCTGTGTACCTGCTAGCGCAAAGCTGGCGGCAATGCGCTGTTTGCGAAGCTGCCCAGCTAGCAGTTTGAGTTGCTCGCAAGGCGCGACATCCAACTCTTGGCGCAACGCTTGGAGACTGACGTGGTAGAAACGGAGCGCCGTCAAGGGCTTGCCTTGCGCTGCTACCAGTTCCATCAACTGCAAGAGCACCTCTTCGTCCGTCAGGTGCGTGGCCCAATAGCTACGCAGAATGCGCTCTGCCTCAAGCACTCGCCCACTCATACGAGACAGCAGCGCTAAGCGCTGCACGCACAAGCCATAGATCGTCTCCAATTCTAGCCGTCGCGGCTCGGTCCAGTCCACCCCGACATCCCCTGGCAAGTAGACGCCCGTCCACACGTCGTAGGCACGTTGCCACAAGCAGAGCACCTGCTCGGGTGGACTGGTGTGCTCAGCCCGCGAAGCCTCTTGCACCGCAGCTTCAAATACGTCGGCGTCCACCTCGAGTTCGTCTTGCGAGACGAGGTAGAGACCCAAGCCGTCAGGCGTCTCACGCAGCAAACTGCGGCCCTCTGCTGTGCGCAACAGCTTGCTCAGTTCATGCTTGGCCATGCGCAGACTGCGCTGCGAGCTCTCTTCCTCTGCCTCGGGCCAGAGTGTCTCGGCAAGCAAGGCTTTGGTGGCATAGCGATTTTGACTGCCAAGCAGCAGTTTGAGTAAGGCCAGCATGACTCCTGGCCGATCGCCCAGGGCTTTGCCCTCAATTTCGGTAAACTGCACAGGCTCTCCCGCCAAGCAGATGCGCCGTTCGAGACGGAAGGAGCCAAGCACGAAGATGCGAAAAGCCGCATGCACCAGGGCCGCTGTCACGCTCTGTGCGCTCATGTGTTGTTTCCTCTCTCACACCATCGAGTGGCTAGGCAGCGCCTATATAGAGTATAGCATAGCCGCCTCAGTGGTGTCTTGTGCTCGTATTCGTTTCATACTCTTCTCTTGTAAGAATAGCAGGGTTTCTCACGTCCGTCAACGCCGTGCTTGTTTTAAGGAACTTGTTCTCCTCTTCTCTGAGCACTCTCATGCCATTGCTGTTTTGTGGTCGTGTGTTCCTAGACGCTTTGTGTGCTTGGGACCTGCTAGGATGATGGTCGCTTGCGCTACGACGATGGGCCTCGCGTGCAGCCTCCATCAACGCTGATGAAGCCATCTTCTTAAAGTACATGTATACAAGTAGAAAGACAGGTAGCAATGCCCTGGTCATCTCTCTCCATTGGCGCGGTGGAGTCCCACCGCTTTCTGGTCGAGCTGAGCATGAAGCAACTCTCTCACTATAACGGGGTCCCCCTAGAGGGACCCCAGTATGCGGTGGTCTCCCATGATACACACACAGAGGTTGAGAGCACCGTGCGCCATCTGTTTGTGGACATCACCAGCAGTACCACCCTCTCGCGGCAGGTCTATGACGCTCTCTCCAAGCTCTTGCAGCAGCAAGAGCCCGGTCAGGCCTTTCTGTTCACCTTCCAGAGAACCGTCAGCTACTCACATGGAGCAACATATAGCTACCGAGTACTGACCGTCTACCCGCTCACGACCGTGGGTCATGGGGAGGGAACCTATATCGTGGAGCGAACCCCTGATCTTCAGACAGATCAGGCCTACGCGATCTTTGATGTCTATAGCGCCAGTCCCAGCACAGCAGCAGGTCGCTTCTGATGGAGGAACACGTGGGGCCGACTGCAGCACTGGACTGCCTCCAGCCCCACACCTCCTTCTTCTGGAGAGCCTCACCTCTTTGCTGGCAAAGGAGAGTCTCAACTGTGTCACTGATCAACCTGGCCAAACGCGAGATCACTTGTAAGATCGTCTACTACGGTAGTGGTCTCTGCGGCAAAACGACCAATTTGCATTACATTCACCGCACTGTCAGACGACAAGAGGTCGGGGAGATGCTCTGTCTGGACACCCGGGTCGAGCGGACGTTGTACTTTGACCTGCTGCCACTCGAACTGGGCAACGTGCATGGATTCACCATCCGTTTTCACCTCTACACGGTTCCTGGGCACATCCTGTATCAACACACCCGTCTGTCTGTCCTAAAAGGGGCTGACTGCGTGATCTTTGTCGCAGACTCTCAGAGAAGCAAACTGCAAGAGAATATCGAGAGTTGGAACGAACTGCACGAACAACTCCGACGCATGCATAAAGAGGTGTCGGTCTTCCCGCTGGTGATGCAATGGAATAAGCGCGACCTTGCGGATATCCTCTCGCTCTCAGCGCTGCAAACGTATTTGAATCCCTATAGGTTTCCAAGTGTCGAGAGCGTGGCGGTGGCAGGCAAAGGCGTCATCGAAACGTTACGGATGGGCCTCAACCTGACGTTGCAGAAACTGACACCGATCTAATGGCCAGACAAATTTCTGAAAACTTGCCTGCTCGATTATACTATAGTTGTGTAGTAGAGAAGCCAAAGACTAAGTACAGCGCCAAAGAAGGAGAGCAGAAAAAATTATGGCAGCACAGGTCGTCATCATCATGGGCAGCAAAGCCGACCTCCCACATGCACAGGGAGTCGCTAAGACGCTCAAAATACTAGAGATCAGTTATCACATGCGCGTCTGCTCAGCGCACAAGGCCACTGCGCGGCTTTTGCAAATACTGGCAGAATACGAACAGCAAGCAGGCCCACTCGTCTACGTGACTATTGCAGGACGCTCAAACGCGCTCTCCGCTGTCATCGACGCCAACTCATGCTATCCGGTCATCGCCTGCCCGCCCTATAGCGACCGTTTTGGTGGTATGGACGTGCTTTCTTCTTTGCGCCTGCCATCGGGCATCGCTTCTCCCACTATCCTAGAGCCGGAGGGAGCGGCATTGCTGGCAGCCAAGATACTGGCGCTCTCCGATCAGCAACTCAGAGGGCGTGTCGAGCAGTACAAGCAACATCTGGTTGTGGAGCTTACCCAAGCCGATGATGAGGTACACTCTGGATGAGTGACAACCACAGCTTCACCCGAAACATAGTACCCGAGCAACAGACAGCATCACCTCAACATCATGAAAAACCACTGCGCATAGCGGTGCTCGTTTCTGGTAGTGGTAGTAACCTCCAGGCGCTCATCGACGCCATTGAAGCTGGACAACTGTCCAACACTGAGATTGCTCTGGTGGTGAGCAACAAAGCTAACGCGCAAGGCTTGCAACGCGCACTCAGGCACAACCTACCCGCGCTCCACCTGCCGTGGCGTGAGCGCGTCGAAGCAGAAGCGAAGCTTACAGCGATTTTGCAGTTGTTTGCGGTAGACCTCATCATCCTCGCTGGTTGGATGCGCATTTTCAGCACACAGTTCATCGCCCAGTTCTCTCGGCGCATCATTAACCTGCATCCCGCCCTGCTGCCAGACGCCGGTACTGGCAACGTCTACCTAACCAGCGATAGCACATCCATTCCCGTATTTAGAGGTCTGCACGCTGTCAAGCAAGCCCTCGATGCCGACGTAAAGCTGACAGGCAGTACCGTGCATTATGTAACAGCGGAGGTAGACGCTGGCCCCGCCATCTGCCGCGCAGAAGTGAGGGTTGAAGAAGGGGATACAGAGGAGACGCTGCACGAACGTATCAAGCAGGTAGAGCATTGGCTGATTGTGGAAGCAGTTAGAAAGATACAGCACGAATAGTTACATGCCTTATCTTTATAAGGCATGTGGGTGATAAACGGTTGCCATAAAGTCCCATCCACGCTATGATATGTAGGACAATTTTATGACCTATTCGGAGGACGAATGTGCAGCCAGTACACAGCAAGAAGACCATAGGTATCCTGGGGGGAATGGGACCAGCCGCCACTGCCGATTTTCATAGGCGCATTAGCGAAGCTACAGACGTGCGATGTGACCAAGACCATCTGCATGTTTTCATCGACTGTTGCCCGCAAGTTCCTGATCGAACGGCATTTTTGTTAGGTGCTGGTGCAGACCCTACACCGACCCTCATTGCCATGGCCCGTAATCTGGAAAAAATAGGTGTAGAGATGCTTGCCATGTCCTGTAACACAGCAGATGCATTTCGCGCCGAAGTGGCTGCAACTGTTCATATTCCGCTATTGCCGTAGGTCCAGGAGTGCGTGACAGCAGTGCTGTCGCGCCTGCCTCGCCTAAAGCGCATAGGTCTGCTGGCTACGACGGGAACAGTACAGTATGGTATGTATCAACGGGCTTTTCGAGCCTATGATGTGGGTGTACTTGTCCCTGATCCCACGCTACAGGAGCAAGTAATGCTTACCATCTATGGGCCTAGTGGGATAAAGGCCGGTGGAACTGATTTACAGGCAACTTCCCGACAAATTGAGCTTGGCGGCGGAGTATTACACAATGCTGGCGCAGAGGCCCTCCTGTTAGCCTGCACCGAACTATCGGTCTTGTTTGCTCATTACTTACCAACTAGTTCAATACCGTTTGTGGATGCAGCACAACTCATCGCTGAGCATGTTGTACTCCTCGCGGGAGGGCAACTGAGAAGGAAGAATATATAACTAAGGAATATAAACTATGTCACAAGACATTGTCTTGCCTGTCGTCCCGCACACGGGGCGAACACGCTTTCTGGATGCCTGTTATCGTAGACAGCCAGATGCGACGCCCGTGTGGTTTATGCGTCAGGCAGGCCGCAGTTTCGCTGAGTACCGGGAGTTGCGCAAAAAGTATAACATCCTAGAGATGACAAAAAATCCTGAGCTTAGCACAAGGGTATCACTGATGCCTGTGCAAGCTTTCGGAGTTGACGGTGCCGTCCTCTTTGCCGATATTATGCTGCCTATCGAAGGTATGGGCGTCTCGTTAGAGATCGAGCCTGAGATCGGACCCATCATTCACAATCCTATCCGTACGGCCCAGGATATCGAGGCGTTGCGCGTCCTTGATGCAGAAGAGACAGTTCCATTTGTGATAGAGACGGTGCGCATGGTACGCCGTGAACTGGCCGGAAAGCAGGCTGTAATTGGCTTTTCAGGCGCGCCGTTTACTCTGGCATGCTACATGATTGAAGGGAGACCATCGCGTGATTACGCGCTCGCTAAGTCTCTGATGTACGGACAGCCAAAGCTATGGGATGCTCTGATGAACAAGCTGACAGTTGTCGTCACCCAGTATCTGCAAGCACAGCTCAAAGCGGGAGCCGACGTAGTGCAGGTCTTCGATAGCTGGGTGGGGGCGGTGAGTCCCAGTGTGTACAGGCGCTTCGTCCAGCCCTACATGCAGCGTATTTTTGCAGCGCTGAAAGAGGCGGGTGCGCCCTCTATCCATTTTGGTACAGGTACGGCCGCCTTGTTAGAGGTGATGACTGAAGCGGGCGGCGACGTTATCAGCGTGGACTGGCGTGTCGATCTTGATGAAGCCTGGGCACGTATTGGCTACAATCATGGCATACAGGGCAACCTTGATCCCACACTACTGCTGACTTCGTGGCCTGTTGTCGAGGCTGGCATGCATGATGTCTTGCATCGCGCTGGCGGGCGTGTCGGTCACATCTTTAATCTTGGACACGGCGTTCCTGCTTCCACCGACACGGACTTGCTACGTCGGCTGGTAGATGCTGTACATGAAGTGACAAAGAGGTGAGGAAAAAGAGCATGGCAAACCAACACGTGGGTGTGATGCTGATGACCTATGGATCGCCAGCCACACTCGATGATATTCCGGTCTATCTCAAGCATGTCTATGGTGGACGCACTCCTAGCCCAGAAGTGGTAGCCGAGTTCCAGCGACGCTACGGGCTGATTGGCGGTTCGCCTTTGCTACGCATCACGCGTGAGCAGGCAGCGGCTCTGCAAGAGGAATTGAACAGTCAGAGCAGGGATGGCATGACCTACCATGTCTTAGTGGGCATGCGCTTTGCTCCTCCGTTTATTGCCGATGTGGTGCCTGAAGTCGCTGCTGATACTCAGCATGTTGTTGGCATCATCATGTCGCCGCAGTACTCGCCGATTATTATGAAAGGCTATGTGCGTACGCTCGAAGATGCTATTACCGACCTACATCGCGATGACCTGAAGCTGTCGATCTCTCAGGATTGGCATATGCAGCCCTACTTCCTGCATGCCGTGGCTGAGCGCGTGCAACAGGCACTGGAACGTTTTCCCGCCGACGTGCGTGAGCATGTTCCTGTGCTGCTCACAGCACATAGCATGCCCAAGCGCGTCGTGGAGCAAGAGCCTGATTACATCAATAATCTCAAGGACACAGCCATCGTTATTGCTCGTCTGGTTGGGCTTCCTAATGAGCGCTGGATGTTCTGCTATCAAAGCGCTGGTCACACACCCGAAGAGTGGCTCAAACCCGACTTTGCCGACATTATGCCAGAACTACAGAAGGCGGGACAGACCCATGTTTTGATTGCGCCTGTCCAATTCCTAGCCGACCATCTTGAAATTCTGTACGACATCGAGATCGCTGCTCGCCAGCAGGCTGAAGAGTACGGTCTCCAATTCGCTCGCACCGAGTCACTCAACACCTCGCCATTGTTCATCAAAGCTCTAGCTGCCGTCGTCAAAGAAACAATGGGATGCTAAAGACGGTAGGAAAGGAAAAAGCTGCGCTTTCTTCTTTCCTACCGTCAATTGTTAGCTCGGCACCTTCACAGAGATTTTACCATCCTCAACTTTAGTTTCCAGACGTGGTAGGGGAGTGAGATAGCGTACACTGCTCGCTGTGGGAGCAGGCTTGCCATATTCAGTGAACACACCGTTGTGGCAGGGGCAATGAAATTGCCGCTCCTTCTCCTGCCACTGCACAATGCAGCCCATATGCGTACAGGCGGCAGACATGGCAATGATCTCATTGTTGTCATCGTCGTAAATAACATAGCCTTTCAGCTTATCGTTGCCAAAGGGAACAGCATTCTTGCCTAGCTCTGCCACAGTAGTGACTGAAAGCCAGGTTGTGGCGACATTACTGCCTATAGCGAGACGGGTAGGGTAGTCTGGCAACTTATCCGGCCTAACTGCTAGGTCAACTGCGGCAGCAGTGGTCCCGGCTACTATCGACGCGGCGGTAATTGCCCCGCCCGTAAGTAGAGCGCGACGCGAGAAGAACGTGACGCGCCTGGGTTTTGGCTGTTTAGGGGGTGTTGAAGCTGGCGATACCTCTGGTCGCTTCTCGCTTGTTATGTGTGTCTCAGCTTGTGGTACTTCTAGTGTATCTGCACCTTCCAAAGGTGGCAGCTTTAGTGTATCAGCTTCTTCTAGAGACTGGTCGTTCTGATTAAGAAGGCGCGTACGTAGTGCCTCGGCGAATTCAGGACGAGGTTCAGCAACTCCGGGTGCCGCAGAGCGGAAAAGAGCAACCATTCGGTAGATGCGTGCTTGGTCAGGAGTAAGATGGGTTGGGGGATGAGCAACACGTCCCGCCCGAAGTTCCTCTATATAGCGCTCTAGCTCCAAGTAATCTTCAAATCGTTCCTGATCTTCGCCTGTCATAGTTTCCTTCCCCGACAGAATAATGCCTCACACCTGCGCGATGTCGGCAGCATGTTTGAGTGCGCGATGTTGCAATACTTTCACATTCGCCTCCGTCAAGCCCATTCTGACTGCAGTCTCTTTAACTGAGAGATTGAGCAGAAAGCGACATGTTAGTACTTCTTTATCACGCTCAGGTAAGGCTTGCAAGATACGTTGTGCCTTTTCTGCTGGCATTACACTCATAGGTACTGCTTCCTGCTCTACTGGCCCCTCCCAGCCAGCATCCAGTAATTCCTCTAGCGAACTTATGGAGACACGATAATATTGCCGCCAGTAGTCAGCAACAGTTGTGCGGGCAACCTGAAATAGCCATTTCTGTATGCTCTGTGAGCCACGCGTGTAGTCAACCCCCCGTAGCGCTTTGATAAACGTTTGTGAGGTCAGATCTTCTGCCTCTTGCCTATTACCTACTTTACTATAAATATAGCGATAGATCAAAGCAAGGTTCTCTTCGTAAAAAGTTTGTATCTCTTGCACATCTTGGCTCCGTTGTGGCTGCACTTCTTTCGATTGTATTGACGAAGCTGATGGCTGTTGAGTCGCGGCAAGACGTGTATTCATCTGTGTACTGGGTAATCTATGCGGCGTATTCACAACGCTCTCCCTATTATGGCTGGCTCTAGGCTAGCAAGTACTACTACGTATGGAGGTTACAAAAGTCATGACGGTTCTTTTTTGACTCCCCGTGTGCGCAAACATGTGACGCTCACCCAAACGCTAGAAAACGCTATACTTTCTAACACTAGTATGCTATACTTGTGACGCGAACGGGGTCAGCTCGTGAAAAAGGCTACTCTGCGCCTTTGATAGGGCAAGTATGAGATTGAAGGGTTGCAATGCCTGAAGAGAGAAAGAAGCATGAAGCAGAAATTAAAAACACACAAAGCGATGGCTAAAAGGGTCAAGGTGACTGGGTCCGGCAAGTTCTTGCGCCGCAAAGTGGCATTGAGCCACCTGCGACGTAATAAATCACCCCATTCTGTTCGTTCGATGGACAAAATGTTCCCACTGGCAACTGCTGATAAACGTCGTTTGAAACGATTGTTGCCATATGCCTTCTAATGCATATTTGCACAACTTTATACCAGCCAATACATTTTTAGACAGTTTTGCGGCGGTTCCCTACGAACCGCCGAGGGTTGAAACGAGGAAGAAACAAGAACTATGCCAAGGGTAAAACGTGGAGTTACCGCTCACAAGAAGCATAAGAAAATACTTCAACTAGCCGAAGGCCATCGCGGAACACGCAAACGCTTGTTTCGTAAGGCGCATGAAGCGGTTATGCGCTCTATGGCGTACATGTATCGTGATCGGCGCAACCGCAAGCGTGATATGCGTCGGCTATGGATTATCCGCATCAATGCTGCTGCACGTATGTACGACATAACCTACAGTAAACTGATGAATGCTCTGCGCAACGCTGATATCCAGATTGATCGTAAGATGCTTGCTGAAATGGCCGTTCATGATGAGGCTGCGTTCGGCGAGGTCGTGAGGCAGGCAATGGGTGCTGTCGCCAAGTAGAAACGTCGTACTACTCTGATGCAGTGTTGTGCTCTAATGCAGCATTAGAGTAACGCAGCTTCCTAGTCTGATGACATTCATAACGAGTTTATCCAATCCACGCATCAGTAAGTTACGAGACCTGCATACCAGACGAGGCCGCGAGAAAAGTAGTCTTTTTTTGATGGAGGGTCCTCACCTACTAGAGGCACTGCTTGATGCCCAATTGCTACCACGCGAGGTCTACTATCAACCTGAACTACTGCAGCGCACGAGCAGAGGAAAACTGCTACTGGACCGCCTAACATCTATGTTGGGGCAGGAGCAATTAATTGCAGTCAACGAACGTGTAATAGAGGCCCTGGGGGATGTACAAACGTCACAAGGAGTAGTAAGTGTGCTTTCCCTCGACGCCTTTACTGCTCCACGGATACGCGCACGTAGGCCCAAAAGAAAGCGCCAGATCCTACTCATTCTCGATGATATTGCAGACCCAGGTAATATGGGAACAATGTTACGTGTTGCTCTAGCTGCGGATGTCGATGCTGTTCTACTTACTGTGCATTGCGTCGATTGTTACAGTCCGAAGGTGGTGCGTTCTGCAGCAGGCGCACATGTAGCGCTACCCATAGAAACTGATTTAACGTGGCCTGCAATAGCTGAGAAGATAGAGCCGTGTTGTCGCGTATTGGTGGCTGAAGCCGGAAGTGTCCATATGTACTATGAACAAGATCTTACGCAGCCCTTTGCATTGATCATCGGCAACGAAGCTCATGGCCTCTCGCTGCAAGCGCATGCACTCGCCACACAGACGATTAGGATACCTCTCTCGAATAACGTAGAGTCACTTAATGCTGCTATGGCTGCTGGTATTATCCTATACGAAGCGGTACGGCAGACACACATGAAGCTCTCTCAGAATATCTGAGGTATGAGTCATAGAGGCCGGCTACCAGCGATTTCCTATTTCCATATGCTGTTCTGTGTATGGTTCGAGTAAATCAGAGCCACAGCTATCACAGGTGTTGGGCATGCTAGCACTGTGAATCATACCACATACTTCGCAGGACCAACGCATTATTGAATGATATTGACGAAGTATCTTGAGAACATCGTCAAGAACAGCAGAGTGTCCCGGCATCATATTGCTTTGAGAAATCATACGCATCTCCCGCGTGTAATGTATGCAGCTACCTGATATTAGACGGTAACGAAGCCCAGTGAACATCATATCTGGGATATATGTTAAGTCTAACAGGCATAGCTGCGAAAAGTCCATGTTCTTAGATAGACCTTCCGAATGCTATAGATAAGTAGGAACTTATACATTCATGCGAGACAGTTTCTATTTCTCGATATTGCCGTTGCCGGCTTCAACCATCATGCTTGGATCAGAGCTTGCTGCCGCGTTCACTCTACAGAACATGGCATTAAGTGTCACATTCTCGCCATCCTCTTGCATGGTATTTACGTTGGGTACGCTCTGACCTCCGCGTAGTTTGAAGGCTTCTACTGAGGCACGTAATTGCTTAACAAGGAGGGCAAGACGCTCTACGTTTTGTGATGCATCGCGGGTGCTGAGGACATTTTGCCGCGTCGACTCTGAAACGGTCTGCACGATTTGTACAACAGCACTTGAAGACTGTAATTGTTGTATTGCCATCTGGTTGATGTGTTCAATCTCGGTGGCCTGATGTTCGACAACAGCGAAGATAGATTCGAGCACAATACCGGTCTCCTGGGTGAGTTTCGTTCCGATGCGCGTTTCATGTTCGGTGTCCTGCATAGCGAGCGCCACAGCTCCGATATCTTCACGCACACTGCGTACGATACGCGTAATAGTGCTTGCTTGCTCCTTGGCTCTTTCAGCCAAGCGGCGAATATCAGCAGCGACAGCGCCAAAGCCCTTGCCATTTTCACCAGCCATAGCAGCCTGGATAGCTGCGTCGAGCGCGAGACGATTAGTCTGGTGAGCGATGTTAGAAATGAGATCAACGACATCGTTAATCTCGCGAGAGCGGTCACCGAGTGTTTGTACTTTAGTTGAGGTTGTCTGTACATTGTCACTAATACGTCCCATTGCCTGGATAGTTTGCTGTACCGATGCACGTCCATCTTGCGCATTCAGGCTTGTCTCGCGTGCCACTTCATAGAGTATTTGTGAGCGCTCGGCTACCTGGCGACTCGACTGCGCTGTAAGCTCTAGCTCTCCTGCAGCTTCGCTGATCTGATCACGCTGGATATCGCCACTCTCCACCAACTGTGTCATACAGTCGAGAATAGCCGTTGTGGTGCTTCCCACCTCATCGGCGACTATCTTTACACGCACGACGAGGCTATTCAGTTCCTCTACCATATAGTTGAAAGAGTCGGCGAGAACACCCAACGCATCGGTTGTCACCTCTGCTTGCACGCGTAGATCACCTTCGCCAGCGCCGCTTACTTCGCTCACCAGCTTCTCCACCTGAGATTGCAAATTATCGCGCTGGCCTTGTGTCTGCCGGATGAGACGCACGGTGTTGTCCAGCATATTGTTCATTGAGTTCGCCACCATGTAGATTTCGTCGCGTCCGACAACCTGAGCACGTGCCTCGGTTTCACCTCTAGCAATACGTACCGTGAGCATCGCAAGCTGGTGCAGTGGACGCGTGATAGTGAGGTTAATAATATAACCGATGGCGATAATCACTACAATGGTGCTCAGAAAAGCAATAACCGTATCCAAGATGATGGGATTTGTCTCTGAGGGACCTACCTGCACAACAGTTGAACTGATCTTTTCGGTTGCAGATAAGACTGCCGTCCATGCCTGTCGCAAGGGAATGTAACGGTCGTTAAGCGTCTTCTGCTGTGCGTCTGAAACGGTTTGTACGGCCTTGACCTCGCTCAATACTACATCCATCGCCTGTTTATAATCAGGCCAGAAGTGAGTAAGTACTGCGTTCACGGTATCCTGCTGATGTTTGGCTATCTGGCCACTAGGGTCGTCGGCGCTAAGAATAGCCTTCACGTTGCTCATATAGTCGGCAGTAGCTACCTGGTATTTACCTTGAAACAGTCTAGAAGAGGTGTCAAATTGTCCCTCTAGGTTTCTCACATTACTGTAGAGTGCTTTGTTGAATGGAGGCGGCGTAGAAATAAACTGCTTCAAATTAGTTAGTCCAGGAGTAAGCAGATTAATTGGCATAGGAGTAAACAGAGCAATAATAGAGTGATGCATCGCATCCAAGCTAGAATCGTCAGAGGTTACTGCGCGAATAGCTTCGATGTTGTTCTGTACTGCCTGACTTCTCATGGCTAGAGTGTTAATAAGTGAGGTACCTAAGAGAGTAATAACAATGCTAGGAATCACAGCCGCCAACGTAAACGCGAGGAAGAGACGACGAAATATAGGAATTTTACTAATAAATGTGAGCATGGTTGCTTTGGTCCCTCCTCAATAAGGTAGGTCATATTCGGATCCTCACGTCAGCGTAGCTGAACAATCCTTGTAGATTGTATCTTAATTTTGCTATAGAATGGAAAAAGCAAGCGAGGGACTAGCCCAATTTTCCTAGTCATACTGCTATGTGCAGTACTATATAAAGGTGTTTTAAAAAAGGAGTGCTCATGATGGGTGCGAGCGATAGATCCTCGGAAAGCAACCTACCATTTCGGAAAGTATTGATTGCTAATAGGGGTGAGATTGCACTGCGCGTTATTCGCGCTTGTCGCGACCTAGGATTGAAGAGCATTGCCATCTACAGTGATGTTGATCGCAACGCGTTACACGTGCGTATGGCCGATGAGGCCTATCACATTGGTCCGGCAACAGCGGCGAAAAGCTATTTACACATTCCTACAATCATAGATATAGCGCGACGTTCGGGCGCAGAGGCAGTTCACCCGGGCTATGGCTTCCTGTCTGAGAATGCAATGTTCGTGAAGGCTTGTCAGCAGGCCGGACTCATTTTTGTTGGCCCGCAACAGCAGGCACAAGAGGCAATGGGTGAGAAGACTACTGCTCGCCGTATCGCCCAAGCGGCAGGCGTTCCTATCGTACCTGGGGCGCTGGCAGACATACAGGACGATTCCTTGGCCATAGAGAGCGCTGAGCAGCTTGGCTATCCAGTCTTGCTCAAGGCTGCTGCTGGTGGGGGTGGCAAGGGTATTCGCTTTGTGCGCGCTCCCCACGACCTTTTGTCATCGTTGCGTATGGCTCGTAGTGAGGCGCGCAGTGCCTTCGGAGATGGACGCATTTACCTGGAAAAGGCCATCTCGCCTGCTCGCCACATTGAGGTACAGTTCATTGCTGACACGCACGGCAATGTGGTACACCTGGGCGAACGCGAGTGCAGTATCCAGCGCCGCCACCAGAAGTTGATCGAAGAGTCGCCTTCTCCCATTATGACCGAGCAACTGCGAGCACGCATGACTGGGGTAACGGTGAACCTGATACGCTCTATTGGCTATGTCAATGCTGGCACCGCCGAATTTCTGGTCGGACCAGACTACAATTACTATTTTCTGGAAGTAAACGCACGCATCCAGGTTGAGCATGCGGTGACCGAATGGGTGACGGGTATCGATCTTGTGCAGGAGCAATTTCGCGTTGCCGCCGGTCTGCCACTCTCCTTCACGCAAGAGCAGGTCGAGCTACGTGGCGTTGCTATCGAATGTCGTATCTCAGCAGAAGACCCAGAGAACCGCTTCTTGCCTGCAACAGGAACGGTGCGGATCTTGCAAGAGCCAGCAGGTCCAGGGGTACGGGTCGACAGCAGCCTCTTCCCAGGTCTACAAGTGCCACTTTTCTATGATCCACTTCTGTCCAAACTCATTGTCTGGGGCCATGATCGCACCCAAGCCATTGCTCGTCTGCGCCGTGCGTTAGCTGAGTATCAGGTCATCGGTGTGCGTACGACGCTTCCTTTTGCTCGCTGGCTGACAGAGCACCCGCGCTTCATTGCCGGTGACATCTCCACTGACTTCATTGCCGAGGAATGGGATACACGTCAGAAGGATAGCGGTGAACCCGTTGTCGTGCAAACCGAACTTGCTGCCACCCAGGTGGCAGCTATCGTCGGTGGGCTGCTGATGCACGAGCAGTCGGGAGAGCAGAAGACACGACACCACTCTGACTC
>JAFAXQ010000109.1 GCA_019240835.1 Ktedonobacteraceae bacterium | reverse complement strand
TATTGTTATGATAGGAACGGGCTTCATTCGTTACACGTGTTCTCAACGAGGAGTATCACATGCACTAAATGTCGCTGCGCTATCTCTTGCCGACAAAAGCAAGAAAGATGCCGAGAGAATGAATAGGTAAGGGAACAGGTGTTGCGTCAATGGACACCAGAGATAGTCTACAGCTTCTAGCAGAAAGATGAGTACTTTCGGTACTTTTTTCTTATACTAACGCTGTGACAAGCCATTTCTAGGAGCTTCATCCTGCATCAATGCGCTATGAGAAAACCCCCATATAAATATGATACGCTGATTATGCCATATCATGGTAACGCTGTCTAGTAGAAGAGATTACGCATATATTAGTCTGTCACGGACATAGATCGACGCTCGTAATAAGTACTAGGTAGACGTAAAGACCTCTATAAAGGAGCTGCTGTGATGCCCGGTTCATTTCGTATCGGCAGTATTGCTGGAATCGATATCTTTATTCATGTAAGCTGGTTCATTATTCTCGTGTTTCTTACTTTCTCGCTGGCTACTGGTTGGTTCCCTTCATTAGATCCAGGGTATTCGTCCTCAACATACCTCCTGCTGGGATTCATTTCTACATTACTACTGTTTGTCTCGGTACTGCTACACGAACTAGCTCACTCGTTCGTCGCTCGCGGTCGAGGCTTGCCCGTCAAAAACATCGTCCTGTTTATCTTTGGCGGCGTGAGCAATATTGAGCAGGAGCCGCACTCAGCAGAGACAGAGTTCTTGATGGCTTTTGTTGGTCCCCTGCTGAGTCTGGCTATTGGCGCGTTGTGCTATGGCGTACTGTTGCTGCTAAGAGGCAGCCATTCGGTTGCCCAGCCTATCCTCGGATATTTAGCCGTGACAAACATTCTGCTGGGCATCTTCAACCTGCTGCCAGGTTTCCCCCTTGACGGGGGACGCGTCTTGCGCTCTATTGTGTGGAAAATAACAGGTAACGCCTACCGAGCCACGCAGGTAGCCACCATCGTCGGTCAGGTAATCGCCTACCTTTTCATTTTCACAGGCATCTGGTTATTCTTCTTCTCACGCGATGCTTTTGATGGTATCTGGTTTGGCTTTATTGGCTGGTTCTTGTTAAATGCTGCGCAATCTGCCCGCACGCAAGCGACCCTTGAAACCACATTTAGAGGTGTGACTGTCGCGCAGATCATGAATCCCAACCCAATGACGGTTCCTGCCAACATTTCGTTGCAAAAATTGGTTGACGAGTACTTCCTGCCGCAAGGGCTACGCTCCGCTCTCGTGATGCAAGGCGATCAATTAGCTGGTCTCATTACCCTAAGCGACATTCGCCACGTACCGCGTGAGCAATGGCCACAGACACCAGTTGGTCTCACTATGATACCCGCGCAACGTCTGCATACTGTGACTCCACAACAGAATTTGAGAGAGGCTCTGCCTTTGATGACAGGAAAGGATGTGCATCAATTACCCGTTGTGCAAGATGGCAGGCTCGTTGGCATCTTGACACGCGACGCAATTATGCGCGCTTTAGAGGTCAGACGTAGCCTTGAGCTGGATCGCGGAGGTCAGCTTAGGGAACCCATTTCTCCCGGTTCAACGTCGCCCTAGATGCTCGTCTAGGAAGCGTGCAATGGCGGGATAGGTAGCGAGACGGTTGGCGCGTTTGGCTAGGCCATGCCCTTCGTCCTCAAAGCGTAAGTACCGTACAGGCACCCCTCTCACACGCAGGGCACTCACGATTTGCTCGGCCTCACCGACGGGAACGCGGGGATCGTTTGCACCATGTACGACAAACAAGGGGGCGCTAATGCGCTCTACATAGTGAATGGGGGAGATTTGCTGCAGAAACTCGCGGTCACGCTCCAAGCTGCCATATTCGGACTCGCGAAGGGTACGCCGCCAAGGCCCCGTATTCTCCAGGAAGGTCACGAAGTTGGCGATGCCGACGATATCCACGCCCGCCGCCCAGAGGTCGGGGTAGGCGGTGAGGGCGGCGAGCACCATAAAGCCGCCGTAGCTCGCGCCCATGACGGCAATGCGTTGCACGTCCGCTATACCGCTCTCGCACAGCCACAAGGCTGCATACTGCAGGTCTTTGACAGAGTCCATGCGCAAGTACACGTCGTCCAAACTCTGATACTTGTAGCCGTAACCCGTGCTGCCGCGTACATTCGGCACGAGGACAGCATAGCCACACGCCACCAGATACTGCGTGACGGGATCGAATACAGGCCGCGCCTGCCCCTCTGGACCACCATGTACGTTTATTACTGCGGGCCGCGCATGCTGCTCACCGTGCGGCAAGTACAGAAAAGCGGGAATTTCGCGGCCATCAAATGTTGGGTAGCGTATCAGCGAAGGTGTCGCAAACGACGCCGGGGGAATGCCTGCCAACGAGCTACGAGTCGCACGCCATACGATACCGTTCTCGCTATCCCACATCCAGATATCAAGCGTATCGTCGGCGGCCTGAAACGTGATAGCCAGTTTTGTACTATCCTGCGACCAAGTAAGTCCATACACTACGCCGTTGGGCAGCGTTGGAGTCATCATGGGCTTACGGGCCTGCCATCCCTCTGACACGTCAAAGAGCGCCAGCAGCGAATAGCCGTCCTCGTTCGTTACCAGGGCCATCCGTGTACCATCACGTGAGACCGCGAGATTCTCTATGTCCCACGTGGTCTCATACAAATAGATCAGCTCACTGCTAGCCAAATCGAGATAGGCCAGCGAGAAGAACTGGCGTTCACGATTCGCGAGCAGATAGAGACCGCGCCTATCTGCCGACCATCTAGCACGCTCGTACCAAGCCGGGCCACTATTGTCCTCTGGCGTGAGCGTGCGCACATCGCTCGTCGCAAGATCCACTAGCAGCAGTTGGTTACGAATGTTCGACAGCAGGCGCGATACCAGGATATGCCGACCATCGGGCGAGTAGCGATATGCATGATTGACACTATCGTGCATCAGTAGCCTGTTCACCTGGCCGCTGTACATATCTCGCTCGTAGACATCAAAGTAACGCACATCACGCTCATTACTACTATAGGTGATGCGCTTTCCATCAGGCGACCAGCCACCAAAGAGGTATATTACCCTCGCCTGCTCCGTCAGAGGCGAAAACGTGCAATCATCGGCGCTCAGTGTGTACAGTTGCGTATGCTCATTCCCGCCTGTATCGCCTGAGACAAGCAACGTCCTAGCTGTGGGCGAATAGACGGCACTGGTGATGCGCTCACCACGGAACGTGAGTTGCTCTGGCCATGCTGGATGTGGCGCACGTGTGTCTACGGGTACACTCCATACCTCGGCAACTCCCGTAATATCCGTAAGAAAGCTCAATTGCTGTCCATCTGGCGAGAAGCTTGGGCTATACGCTTTGCGCATGTTGAGGTAGCGCTCAAAGCTGTACTTCGTGGTTGTCATGGGTATATTCCTCTTTTGCACGTGTTGCATGGCGACCACAAGGATTAAGGAACGCTGTAGATAAGGACCAAAGAACGCCGTAGATGGGGTAGCTTGGCGACCGCAAGGGAGCGCCACTACTCTACCCCTTGTGTGCCATTCCTGAGTGTATCGTAGACCCTCGCTGTCGCCATGATCGTATCCTACTGCTGTCACTTTGGTGTCATATGCTTTATAGTACGATAGACGATCTTATTGAGTTCTACTTAAATGGCACCTTGTACAGGTAGCTCTCAGATAATACATATGAGGGATCAGAGAAGCTGCGTGAAACTGCGTGAAAAATTATCTCAAATACCTCTAGAAAGGGCATGGGCAAGGACAGTTAAGCACATTTTCAGACGGTTTCTCAGATATGCCCCTGGCGGCAGAGATGATCAACGCCCCAGAGAATACATAATCGCTTTCTCAAGAAATGGTGAGTGTCACAGACGTAACCGCAAAGCTCGTATTTGGACCGGATACAAGTATCCCTAATTCTCCTCCTGTATACGATGCATCATTCAGAGTCGACACAAGCACATCATTAATCTTAAAGGACATGCTCCCTCCCCGAGCGCTCACTCGCAAAGTATTACTGGTAGATACATCGTGAATAGCCGATGTATTCGTCCCATACGCTAATTGAGTAGGTCCGCCTGCACTACGAGAGTCATATTTGAGGATGGCCCAAGTCCCATGTGCAGTTATAACAAAACCATAGCCGGACACATTCGTTGTGTTCCCCTCACGAAGCAGACGAAAGCCAATGCCGTAGGGGGTGTCTGAGCTTCCTTGCACCTGTGTCATCTGGATCGCTAAGCTGAAGTTTGCAGGCAATGTTCCGACACTGCTTGAAGCGGGACAGAGAAAGTAAAGCGAACTGCCCTTATTCGTTGTCGCAAGTCTATAGGTGTGCCTATCAACACTAGCTGTTAGATTACTTCCGTCGCCACTTTGCCAGTGACGCTGATTATCCTGAAATGTCTCTACAAAAGGTTGGGCCTGCGTTGCCGCTTGCGCAAGTCCACAAGAAGGAGTGTAGGGTGTATTCTGCGTCGATGAGGGGACGGCGAGAATAGGCCAACGCATGAGACCTCTGCTGAAGAGGATTTGGGCCGTCAGCGCAAGTACGAGAAACACACCTGTAACGACATCGTTTAGCGCATTCCTGCGCAGGCGTGGGCGAGGCGATGGTGCAGAACGCAGCACAGGGGTGGGAGGCGAGAGAAACGCCTCTAATGCCAGTGCCATATCCTTCGCCGACTGATAACGTTCTTCGGGCGGCTTGGCAAGTGCCCGCGCCGTAATAAGTGCCAACGCTTCCGGCACCAAAGGATTTACCTCATGCACGGATGGAGCAGGTTCATATGCATGTTGGCGCAGTAGTGAGAGGACCGTTTCACCCTGGAAAAGCGGACGACCAGTCAGTATCTCGAAAAGAACCACTCCTAACGCATAGACATCGGTACGTGCATCGACGGGTTTACTCAAGCACTGCTCTGGTGCCATATAACGGGGCGTGCCCATAATGCCACCGGCAACAGAGACGGCATGATCAGTACCTCTGTTTTGGATGTCGTGTGCGGCGAGAAGCGTATCAGCATTACGTGCGAAGAGTTTAGCCAGCCCGAAGTCGGAGAGCAGCAACTCATTGCGATTCGTGGCTGAAACGAGCATGTTGAGTGGCTTCACATCGCGGTGAACAATCCCTTGTTGATGCGCATGCTGTAATGCTCTCGCCATCTGCAGCATATAGAGGGCCGCACGACGTGGCTCAAGTGGCTCCCCATTGCTCAACTGATCGCGTAAAGTTCCGCCCCCAACGTATTGCATCACCAGGTAGATGATATTTCGGCTTTCTCCAAAGTCATACACAGCAACAATGTTACGATGCTGTAGACTTGCGATGAGTTGAGCCTCTTGCTCAAAGCGTCTTTGGAAGTCCACATCCCCTGCTGCCTCGGGTAGGATGATCTTGATTGCCACTTCCCGTTGGAGGCGGTCATGAGAAGCTTTGTAGACACGTGCCATGCCACCCTCCCCCAACAAAGCATGAATACGATAGGACCCTAAGTGTGTTCCAACAAGAGGATCGTTCTTCATTTGCATATCATGTTCCCTTGCACATACGGGGTGATATTGAGCATAGGTAGATGTATCCTTCATATATTTCTATCATCTACCTATACTCCATTCCTCCATACAAAGCATTAGCGCCGGTTACGAAGTGGACGTTGGGGTCGGCGTTGGTGTATCTGTCGGCGACGGAGTTGGCGTATCCGTTGGGGTCGGCGTCGGTGTATCTGTTGATGTTGCCGTCGGGGTGGGCGTTGGTGTATCTGTTGATGTTGCCGTCGGGGTTGGTGTTGGTGTGTCTGTCGGCGACGGCGTTGGCGTATCCGTCGGCGTCGGTGGTGGCGTATCGGTTGGTACTGGCGTTGGTTGAGTTACCGGCGTCGGCACGCTAAGAGTTATATTCACCGTTACAGACTGTGAACTTTGACCTGTTGCAATGGTAGCCTTAACACTCCCATTGTACTGACCCGGTGCCAGATTTGTGCGATTAACGTTCACAGAGGCAGTCAGTCCATGTCCGGTAGGATACGAGCCTGAGCCATCTATCGGGTAATCCCCACCTGGCTGGATAACTAACCAGTTGGCACCATCTGACGTAGACCCTGTTACAGCTATGCTCCCCGTGTCCGCTCCACAGTTCGTGAAGTCTATTCCCACCGATGAATCGTCATACTGATCAAAGGAAAGTGAAGATGAACTGGCTTGAATGCACGCTGGATTTGGCGGGGCAGTAATATTCCAGGTTGCATTTACCAATACCATTTGACCAGCACCGGTTGTAAATGTAAGGGTATACGTGTATTGACCAGGATTAGGCGCACTGCCCGGACTGACGCTTATAACCTGGGAACCGGTATTGTCCAGAATGCCATCGTACACATTCAGGTTGAACAATCCATTGCTACCATCAGACTCTTCCCAGTCATCATTCCCGCTGCAGTCTTTCAGCGTAACGTTTTGTGCAGATGGAGAGGGCTGTCCCCACATGCTGGTAAAGGAAAGCGTTGATGGAATGGCTTGGCAATTTGAGGACGTTGGCGGTGGTAAAACAGTAAGTATCACCTCCACACTGGCAGTAGCTTCTGCCCCTGCATCAGTCTTCATAACAAATTGCACAGTTCCGGTATACGTTCCAACAGTAAGATTCGCACTTACGGAAATTGAAGCAACGCTTGTCGGCCTTATTACGTCCAGGTTTTCATGATCCAGTGCCGCAGATAGCCACGGTGCCCCGTCATCTGTAGTTGTATTTATCGACAAGGTGCCAGCTCCCCCGCAATTCATGACTTTCACCTGAGCAATGGAAACGCGACGGTTCGACAACTGGTAAGCAAGAGGTGAGAGGGACAAGCCGATGGGTTCGCCGTTTGAGACCGTACTTAGGCGAAGAACATTGGCAGATCGGCTCCCGCTCGATTGAGAAAGTTCCTCCACTGGGGTGTGAACTAAACTGCTGCTTGCGGTAGAGGTGTTTGCCATGCGGGTAAAAGCAAGCGATGTTCTATCAGCAATGATACAAGCGGGTCGAGGCTGTACCATGAGGTTTATTTGTACACCACGGACGATTGGCCCCGCGCTAAACGTGATATGTCCCTGGTACGGTCCACTTGGAAGATCTGCGCTAGAGAGTGTGACATGTACGAACTGGGGAGAGTCTCCACTTTTGAGACTTCCCTGAGACAGATTAGTATGCAGCCAGGGCACATCAACAGAGGCGGTCCATACGTCCAGCGTGTTCCCACAGTTCCAGATGAGGAGGTCCTGCTCGTCAGGGTTCCGCCCTTGCACCGTCGTGAAGGTAAGCGCGTTCGTATTGACGCTGAAACAGGACCGCAGGTGCGCAATAGTGAAGGTGACTTGAACTATCTGCCTACTTCTGCCCATGATGAATAAGATGCGCCCTGTGTGTATTCCTTCTTGAAGTTGAGCATCGGATACGGTCAGAGTCAACGACTCAGTGCGGTTCGCGGCTAACTGGTCCGAGGTTCTATTCAGTGTGAGCCAGTTGCCACCATCATCAGTAGAAACTGCGCCATACCACGTGCCAGTATCGCCACAATTGTGCAATATCTCGACATTTTGTAAGGGACTTTGCCCGCCATTGCTGGAAAAGGAAAATGATGGATACGTGACCTTAAGACAGGAGTCTCTTACTATAAAGGTGACGTTGACCCGTACAGAAAACGAGCCAAGCGCGACGATAAGCCTCCCCGTGTACGTTCCACTTGTGAGCTGCGCGCTTGAGACGCTGACAGCGACACGTTGTGTGTCTCGGGCGTTCAACTCGTGACTGTTCAGACCGAGGTGTATCCAGTTAGCGCCATCGTCAGTCACGGTCGAAATGGACCAGTGCCCGGCCGTGCCACAATTGACCAACACTAGTGGTTTAGAGAGCAAATCAGTCTGGCCTGCGGTGCCAATATAGGTAAGGCCTTGTTGCGGGCTGACATTCAGGCACGGCGGAGGCGACTTCTGCGCAGAGCGTACGGTGAACCTCACGTCCACATTGATGCTACTTGACCCGATGGTCAACTGTATCTGTCCGGTATATGCTCCAGGAGTGAGAGCCGCACTTGACACTGTCACGGCAATGTCTTGAGCTCCCCCATTATCCAGCGTCCCTTGAGACACGTCCATACCTAGCCATGACTTTCCATCTCTGGTAGAGAGCGAAGCTGACCATGTTCCCCTGTCTCCGCAGTTATTGACTGTCACATTCCTGGACAATAAGTTGGCGTTGCCTGCAACATCGTCAAAGGAAACCAACGGTGGGGAAGCGCTTACGCAGTCCACATGCCTATTGGTCGTACCTGTAGGGCCAGCTTTGACGACCACAAGGACGACATTCAGTGGTACACGTGTCGTGCTCTGTTTGCTGGTAAACAGGACGGTTGTCTTGTAATTACCTGGCTTCAAGCCATTGGCTGAGCCACTCATAGTAACAGTTGCCTGCTCCGGAGCCGGGATGCCTCCCGAGGATGGCAGTTGCAGCCACTTCTGATCCCATTTGGCTGTCCAGTTGACCGGGCCTGCTCCCTCGGTACAGAGCGCAACGGTCTTTGAGACGGGCTTGTTAGAACCCTCGCTCACAGGTCCCAGTGTAATTGGTCCTGCCTCACCGAGGCATCCTTTCAGCCCTGTCGAAGCAGTCGGCGAGGCCATAACAACAAAAGAAAGGTTCTTGACGAGCGTGCCGTCCGGTTTATACACATAGACTGTATGCACACTCCCAATCGGCCAACTCGGATCGACAGGGATACTAACGCTGAAGGTTCCATCAGCGAGGACAATCTCCTTCGTGCCTCCAAGAGGTGCTTGCGCAGCATGCTGGAAGAAGAGCCCTGCAATACTCATGGTAGTGAAGCTGGAAGATTGGTTAAGTGCAAGAGGTTTATTGTCGATGGCAACGATCACCGTTTCTCCCGGCATAAACTTGTCCCCATGCAGGATCATTTTTTGACCGAGGATGGGCTCTCCTACCAATTTTGCGCTGGGCGTGCCGGGAGGAACTGGCTTTGGGAAAAATGCGAAGATGAGGCCTCCTACAACACTAGTAGCGATGACTCCTAAGGCTACGATAACGAGGCATGTGGGACGGATATGATGACGAGGGTAGTGTGGTGGACGGCGAGTTGTTGCACTAACATGTGGAGGAGGTGCAGCAACAGGGGACGGAGAAACGACGGATGGAGGCGGAGCAACCTGGTATAGTTGCGCTGGTTGTGGAGGTTGTGCAGGGATATTCGGCACTTTTTCATAGGGAACTTGATCAATGTGCAGTGGAGGTTGCGCCACTACATCACCGAGAGGTTGCGTAGCAGCGTTTTCCCATAGGGGCGGGAACGGCACGAGAACCTCCTCCTCATCTTCCCCTTCTTTGCTCTCGTCAGAGGCGATGGTAGTAGCATGCTCAGCATCCAAGTCATCAAAGGGACGAAGAATCTCATGTTCCAGGTCTTCGTCTTTGTTCTCTTCACTCTTGGAAGGCCTAAAGGTAGTGTCCCCAGTAGCAGAGGTTCCCAGAGTCTGGGAAACGTGCTCGCCCGAAGAGCGAGTGACGCTGTTTCCGGTGGAGGGTGTATCAGGACCGATGAGTCTCCGCCCACATTGGCCACAGAACTTTGAATCGTCAGATGCTCCCCGTTGACAAAATGTGCAAGTTTTCATAATTGTTATCCCTCTCTTTTGTAGAGGTAAATTACATAGGAGTTTATGCAATAATAAGTGGCACCGTCTCTACCCCCAAAGATACCTTTTGCCCGAAATTTATAAAAACCATCTAGTAGCCAAAGAATAAACTCATAATTATAACGATGGAATATAGCATTTAGTATCTAAATTTCGAGAAACATGTAAACGTAGCCGTCGCTCATAGTACGTATCAGGATCGTTTCTTTCCAGCAGAAAGCATGCTTCCACGGTCATGGCTTGTCGGTGTTCAAGGGCCATAAACTCCCCCGTTTTTCTGCTTTTGGGAGTTACAGACGAGACCATGCAAAACGGGTGCTGACCTTTTGCCGCTGATCTGCCCTCACTAGTGGAAACAGATAGAACTGCCAAGCCAGCACCCGATTCTGCGTGACGATTTACTCCTCCTCCAGCGCTACAAGATGCCCTGTCCCACGCAAGGTTTCCAACTCAATATCGGCAACACAGCGCACTTTGACGTAGTTCAGGGTCAGTGTTCCTTCGACATGAGCCACACCGGCCCCTCGCTCGAAGTCGGCTCGACTGAGATCGGTAGCGTTTTTATCAACCCTTACGCCTAAGTCAGTGCCACCCCGTGTCTGTGTAAATTTGATAAAGACATACCCCATATCTTGAACACGCCTCTGAAATTCTTCCAAAGAGGGTTGAGGACCACCCACGGTCACCGCGTGATCACCCTCTGTGAGGCGTTGCACTAGTTCATTCATGAAGCAAACTCCTTTCTCTCGTAGGTCAGGCAACAATGCCGCTTATCAACAGGTTGAAACGTATTACACACTGGTCTTATTCTCGGCATCAACCACCTCTCCAGAGGCTGTGTCCTGTCTCTCGAACTCATCGTAGGCGGAGCGAAGATCCTCGGGGACTTCAAACCGTAACGTCGTCTGACAGAACTCCTGCCACTCAGGTGTCACCTGGTCCCATAGGATACCTGGATCGGAGCCGACAGGAGTCTTGACCACCGTGAAATCATCCCAGAGGTAGACGATGGCATCGTCAGCGAGGTCAGCTTCACCTTCTTTGGCTTGCTCGCTCCAGCTATGAAATTCCCTGAGATCTTTCACGTGATACGCCTTGCAGTATATTCGAAGCATAGATTCTGCCTTTCAAAACGTAGTGATTTCTGCACCCATTCTCTAGATAGGCGTACAGGTCCATCAGCCCTCCTGCTGCTGGGCCTGTTCCTCCATCTTTTTGCGTAGGCTGAGCGGTCGCATGTCAGTCCATACTTCCTTGATATAGGCGAGGCATTCGCTCTTGAGCCCCTGTTTGCCTACCGCTCGCCAGCCCAGAGGGAGTTCGCGGTCGGCAAACCAGATCGAGTACTGTTCCTCATGATTGACGACTACCTTGTAGATCGTCTTGTCTTCTTCTTCATCCTGTGGCATGTGTGTTACTCCTTTCCATAATATGGTACTCTGCTTGCGCTTATACACGTTCATCAAGACATGCTCGCAACGTTGATGCCACCGTTTGCACATACGGCTCACGGAACATCTCATTATGGGTGCCCGGAACCCTATGAACATCGACGGGCACCGTTGTCACTGCACTCCACCCATAGGTACTGTCACATTCCAACTCTCGGTTCTGCCTCACAACCGTGTGCTCCCTTCCCTGCTCGACACGGATGAGTGTAATATGTTGGTTAGAGTGTGGAGGCTTATAGGCCACTATTGCTGCCTCGATAGCGAACTGGATGTGCATGAAGTGTTGTACATAGGCCAGATCAAGACCATCGGGAAGCATCAGCTCCCGCTTGAACACATCATAGGCCGCTCGCAGTTGTTCCTCTTCTGTCAGGCATGCTACCTCTTGCTCATGAAAACCGGAGGCCACCAGAAACGCTGTGAGCCCTGCTACCTGCTTGCTTTCCTGCACCTGCTGAACAGGAGGCACACGGCTGTCAAACAGACAGAGCAAGGCAACATCATGCCCCCGGTAACGCAATTGGCAGGCCATCTCATAGGCGATGATACCTCCTGCCGACCACCCACCCAGCAAGTATGGACCTTCTGGTTGCACCGTTTGCAGAGCAGCAATATAGTGAGCAGCGAGCTGTGCGAGTGAAGTAATGACTTGCCCTTCCTCCACCTCAGGAACCTGGAGTCCATAGACTGGATAGCTCATGCCGAGGTGCCGGACCAGATCCAGATAGCAGAAGACCGAGCCCCCTCCCGGATGAACACAGAAGAACGGCGCACGCGAGCCATATGGTTGTAGTGGAACCAGTGACGGTCCTCGCACATAGCCAATCTGTTGGCGCAAGAACTGTGCTAGCTCACGTATTGTTGGATACTGCAACAAGAGTCCGAGTGGTAGCTTTCGTTGGAACTCATTCTGGATATGTGACTGTAAGCGCAAGGCGGCGAGCGAGTGCCCTCCTAGGTGGAAAAAGTTGTCTGTGAGACTGATCGGCCCTCTTTCTAGGATGCGCTCCCAGATGTGCAACAGTTGCAATTCGATCTGATCGCGTGGTCGTTGTTGCTCGTGGGGCTGTTGTTGTATACCCTCTTCAGGCCCATATGCGAGGAGCGCTTGTCGGTCGACTTTGCCATGAGCCGTCAAGGGTAAACGGTCAAGCAGAACGAAGTGAGCAGGCAGCATGTACTCCGGTAAGCGCTGCCCTAGGAAGCTGCGTAGTTCCCCCTGCCACTGCACTGGCTGTTGCTGGGTCGAGACCACATAGGCTACCAGTTGGTGACTGCGCCCACGATCGGCACGGGCCATCACCACACACTCACGCACCCCAGCATGCTTGAGCAACGCCTGCTCGATCTCCCCCAACTCAATGCGGTAGCCACGCACTTTGACCTGCAAGTCATTGCGCCCTACAAAGGCTAGCCGCCCATCGGGCAGGTAGCGCACCACATCGCCCGTGCGATAGAGTCGCGCCCCAGGGATGCTGCTAAACGGATGGGGCACAAACCGCTCCGCCGTCAGGTCGGCTCGCCCCAGATAGCCCCGCGCCACCTGCACGCCACTCACGTATAGTTCGCCTTGCACGCCAATGGGCACGGGCTGCATGCGCTCATTCAGCACGTAGAGTTGGGTATTGGCAATGGCGCGACCAATGTCTGGGGCGCTCTGCCCAGTCGCCTGCTCCGCGGCTACTAGTCCCGAGGTGGTCACCACTGTCACTTCGGTGGGGCCATAGTTATTGATCAGATGGAAGGGTAGCTCATACTTGGGGGCCTGATGGAGCCGGTCTCCTCCAGTGAGCAGGATGCGCAGGGCGCATGGTCCAAGCCAGGGTTGCTCTACAAGTTGTTCAGCAATGGGAGTGGGCACGAAGGTAACCGTAATGCCATACTTGTTGAGCCAGTTGCCGAGTCGCTCAGGAGCCAGATGGGTCACATCCTCCAGCAGGGTGACACTCGCTCCCGCCACAAGCGCAGGCCACAGTTCCCACACGTTGGCATCAAAGCCCAAGCCGGCCAGGTGCGTAGCACGGTCCCTGGCAGTCAGCCCAAAGGACTGCACATGCCAGTACACCAGATTGGCCAAGCTCGCGTGGCTGATCATCACCCCCTTGGGGCGGCCCGCGGAACCCGAGGTATAGATCACATAGGCTACTTGCTCGGGTTGCACCCGCCGCTTGAGCAGACTGCTGGGCTGCTGGCAGAACAGATCTTCCTCCCCATCTAGGCACAGCGCAGGCAGCCCACTCTTAGCCACTGTCTCAAGCAAAGCTCGTTGGGTGAGCACCAAGGCCACCTGGGCATCGTGCAGTTGGTAGCCCAAGCGTTGCGGCGGCAGGGAGGGCTCCATCGGCACATAGCCGCCGCCTGCTTTGAGCACGGCAAGCTGAGCGATGATCAGGTCCAGGCTGCGCTCCAGACACAGGCCCACCAGCACCTCTGGTCCCACGCCGTGCCGTTGCAGCAGGTGGGCCACCTGGGTAGCCCGCCGGTTCAGGTCGCCATAACTGAGGTGGGCATCGGCCTGCACCAAGGCAATGGCATCAGGCTGCCACTGAGCCTGCTGCTCAAACAACTCATGCACACACTCGCCTTGGGGGTAGACCTGTTGGGTGGCATTCCACTCGTACAGCACCTCTTGCTCGGTTCGACTCACGAGCGGCAGGTGGGCTATCGGCTGCTCGGGCTGCTCGACCAGGGCCTGCAGGACCTGCTGCCATAGGTGCAACATGCTGCTAACCAGGTGGGCATCGATGGCCTGCTGCTGATAACTGACTGCCAGTTGGACCTGCTCCCCAGGTAGCGCTAAGGCCGTCAGGGGATAGTTGGTGCGCTCTTGCACCTGCTGCTCCAGCCACGGACTGATGCGCAGTCCGCTGTGTTGCATCTGTTGCATCGTCTGCTCGACCGGATAGTTCTCGAAGGCCACGATGCTCTCAAACAAAGCGTGCCCACGCTCGAACTGACTGAGTTGCTGCATCTGCCATAAGGGGTAATAGCTGTAGTGCTGCACCCGTGCCAAATGGGCATGCACTTGGCCCAGCCAGTCGGCCACTGTGCCTGCTTGAGGCAGGCACAGCCGCACCGGCACGGTGTTGATACACAGGCCCACCAGCGACTCCACTCCTACCAGCTCGGCAGGCCGTCCGGCCACGACCATGCCAAAGAGCACCTCGGCTTGCCCACTATAGCGGCTCAGCACCCAAGCCCAACTGGCTTGGATGAGCGTGTTGAGCGTG
>JAFAXQ010000284.1 GCA_019240835.1 Ktedonobacteraceae bacterium | reverse complement strand
ATTGCTGAGTGAAGCGAGTCAACTGGAAGTGTTCCATCGGCACAATTGGCTCCGTATCGCACACAAGGCTGCTCAACAATTCTCCTAGGACAGGACCAAACTTGAAGCCATGACCACTTAGGCCAGTAGCAAGGATAATGCGTGGGTCACGAGGCAGACGATCCAGAATAAAGTGCTCATCGGGGCTCGTATCGTAGACACATGCATCAATACGTGCAAGCTCTGCCTGTGCAAGAGCTGGTAAGAGATTGAGAAGCTTGTCGATTGTTTGAGCAATAACATGCTCTTCAATTACGGGTAGTTCGTCCAGGTCAACGGGAGTACCCGGAGCGTGAGAGGCTGCCTTCAACCAGCCTCGACTGTCGTCTACGCACGTGGTATTGATAGGGAAGCCATACAAGTCATCGGCAAAAAATGCTGGGAAAACATTGAGGCCAAAAGAGGAAATAGGTAAGTTGGCGAAGTAGAGAAGATATTGACGAGTCAAGCGCACTGGCAGGTGTAGTCCGCCTAGCAGATGATGTAGCCACGGACCCATCGCCAAGACCACGTGCTCGGCAATAAATTCATCGCCCGAATTGAGTTGAATACGAATGGGCAGGTACTGCTTTTCATGGAACAAGTGTATAACACGGGCTGATTCATAGATGTGTCCACCAAGATCAATAATCATATCTTTTAGGATATGTAAACACATCGAGGCATGGAGAATGCCCCCCTCGGGATTATACGTCATGATGGTATAAGGCTGCGTATTGAACTGTGGGAAAAGCTGCCTACACGCCCAGCGAGTGAGATATTGAATGGGGAATCCTAACTTGCTTAGCGCATTATAGCTGGCTTGTGAAAAGTTATCATCTTCCTTGCCGAGCAGGAGCACTCCCGTTGGGGTGAAGAAAGCCTGCCCGCAAACCTGTTCGAGGCTTCTCCAGCGGCTCAAACTAAGCTGCACCATTCTGCTGTAGAATAAGTCGCGTCCATACTCAAAGCGAAGGAGACGTGAAGGACCGTGTGACTCTGCCTGCTTATGATCAACTGTTGCTTGCTCAAGGATGGTAACGTGCTTTACGCCCTGCTTCAGCAGGGCGTAAGCTGTGCAAAGTCCTACAATCCCTGCTCCCACAATAACAACTCGTTGCTTAAACACAGTGCTTTCCTTCCATCGTTTTGTGTTAACCTTTTTGAGTATAGCAAGGAAATATAGTGAAAGTCAAGAAAAGTCGCTTCTTTTCATAAAAAGAAAATACTTTATTATAGAAATTATTTGTGCTCCACTTGTAAAAACAGTGTAACATATTTGTGTATCGTGATGTAGAGAGAAAATTATGAAAACCAAGAAACAGACACAGCACTTACGGAAGCAGATGTGACACAAAAGTTCTACAGGAGCTATCGACGTTTGCATTGAAATAGTTTACAATAGCCTAGTAGAGGCAAGAGAGATTTCAGAACAATGCCATGTTATGGAAAGAGATGCTATGCAAGAAGAGGCATTACATTTAGCGCAGGAACTCTACATTGCTCCTTCAAGCTTGCTCATGGGCGAGCCTGTTATTCCATCATCTAAATACTACACGCTGCGCTATTTGCTTGCGGCTACTTTAGCCGAAGGGGAGAGTCGTGTGCTGTTTCCGGCTCAGAGCGATGACAGTGAGGCGCTCTTGCGTGGGTGTCGTGCGCTGGGAGCAGAACTGGCGTGGGAAGATGAACAGATGCATAGGCTGTGTGTGCGTGGCGTGCGAAGACCACATTGCACGACGCCAGTAACGATTTCTGTGGGTAATGCGGGGGCTGTGTTGCGTCTGCTGCTCGGTGTTGGGGCGATGTTGCCAGAGGTAACGTTCGTGACCGATCACCCCGAATCTCTAGGTAAGCGCCCCAACCGCGAATTGCTTGAGGCGCTTTCAGCGCTGGGTGCAGTTTGTGAAGGGACAGAGCCAGAGGGATATCTTCCAATTACCTTGCGTGGTGGCAAGCTGCATGGTGGACATATAAGCATCTCAGGTGCTCGCAGTTCGCAGTACTTGAGCGCCTTGTTATTCCTTGCCCCATTGATCGGTGAAGCGCTTGATATCGTGGTTGTTGATGAACTTAAGTCGCGGCCACTGGTGCGAGCAACCTTAGAGGTTCTGCAAGAGGCAGGTATTACCATTACTCATGATGAATCACTGCGACACTTTTCTGTCTCTGCCGGACAGTGCTATCAACCCCATGACTATGTTATACCTGGTGATTATCCATCCGCTGCTGCTTTGCTTGCTGCGTGTGCTGTAGCTAATGATCCAACAAGCTGGGTACGTATAGCACGTCTACGTCCAGGTGAGGAGATCGGCGAAGCACTGCTTGCGGCTCTGCGTGCGATGGGAGCTGATCTACAGGTCAAAGGAGACAGTGTGGTCATGCGTGGCGGGCGTCGTTTGCAAGGCATTGAGTTGGATGGCGATCAGCTTATTGATTGTGTTCCCGTGCTTGTCGCCGCTGCTTGTTTCGCCGAAGGCGAGAGCGTGTTCTACAACATCGAGAACCTGCACTACAAAGAATCTGATCGTATCAACGATTTATGTGCCGAGCTACGGCGTGCGGGCTGTGCGGTAATGCCCAGGCAGAATGCGATCCTCGTCCAGGGATGCCTCCAGGGAGTGGAAGGGGGCGTCGTGGTTGACGGACATTCGGATCACCGCCTGCTTATGGCTCTGGCAATTGTCGCACTGCGTAGTCGTCATGGCCTAACGCTACGGGGTACGCAACATATTTCCAAGAGCTTCCCTCTGTTTTTTGAGCAGTTACAGCGACTAGGAGTTGAGATGCGCTGAGCTAGCTCAGCGCTGCCTGGGGGTTCTTGAACTCGTGGAAACGCAACAGCCAACAGCCATACTCCATGCCGCCACCAACTGCCGACAAGGCTATCCACTGCCCTTCGTGCGGGTATCCCTGGCGTAGCGTTTCGACCAATGCGGTAGCGATGCTTGCATTGGAGAGATTACCGTAGTAGCGGAAGTTATCGATAAGCTTATCCATCGTTGCGGGTGGCCAACTATAATCGTTTATCAGGAGTTCTCCCAGACGGCGGATGATACGCGAATTGGCCTGATGCGGCACGATATATGCCAATTCGGCATGGCTCAGCCCTGCATGACGACACAGTGCATCTACAGCTTCTGCCATAGCACGAGGAGCTTCACGGAAGACCTCTTTGCCATTCATCTTGGTATAGCCGACCATATATTGTGAGAGTACGCGGTTGAGTTCTTGACCATTACCCTCTCTATAGAGCTGGCGCATTTTCATATCAACCTCGGCCATATCGACGCAATCTTTGCGCAGAGGAGTTTGATAGAAGAGGGCCGGTGCCTGGTTCGTGTCGGAGCCATTGATGAAATAGGTATCTTCATCGCCGCGTTCCAGCAGGAAGGCGGCTGCACCTTCGCCGAAGAGGGAACTGGTCTTCCAGTCAAGGATATTGGTGATGTTGGGGAGTAGCGCTTCGGTGGTGACCATTAGCACAAGTTTTGCGGAGCCGGCTGTCAGTACTTCGGCACATACCTGGAAAGCCTCTGTCTGGCAGGCGCATGCTCCTCTTAGCATCATCGCTCGTGTGCCCTTGATTCCCAGGCGCAACTGCACCAGCCCGGCAACTGTGGGAAATGCCTCATTGTCGGAGGAAGATGCGCCAACGACAGTCTCAACTTCGTAGGCTTCGCGACCCGCACTAGCAAGAGCACGTTGGGCGGCGATGACTGCCATATCCACTAGAGACTCATCCTTGGGAGATTCAGGACTATCAATTAGACCTGGAGCATCTGCACCAGCTACCTTGCGACACATCTCAAGGGTGCTGGCTCGCACATGGCGCGTGCTAAGCCCTGTCACACGTTCCAGATCATCCGCACTGCGTGGGTCACCCAGGCGTGTGGCGATATAGGCGAAGAATTCGTTGGTAATGATGCCTGCCGGAGCATAGCTCCCTAAACCGATGAGACGTACTTTTGCTGTGGTGTAAACCTCTGGCACGACGTAGGTGTAGGTAGGCCACTGCCCTGTCTGGCTCTCTCTCATGCGATCCTCCCTGCAGTGAGTATGCATTATTTACACGAGTATAACACAAGACACAGCGGTGTGTTCTTGAGGTGGCGCAAATGTGTCTATATAGTACTATAACATAAGGCTTGGCGCAGGTAGGAAGTACCACCTGAAAGTCGCCGCGTGCCTTATGAGAAAGGTACACGTTGTGTTGTGGGGTGCCGTTTGGGCGCAGCCTAAGTGGCACCGCAGGACAATGTTCGTTTAGGTTTCTCGCCAAGATGGTAAACTCTGGACTAGAGTGATAAAATAGCCATCATGCAAGAACGCTTTTTTAATGCGTGACGTAGTGAAAAGTCATTGCGCTGCTCAACCGAAAGGAAAGATGTTGTATAAGTTCAAGGGCTTTGATAGCGCTCAGTGTGGAGATAGCATGTCCGCACTTGAAGCAATGGTCAGTGCTTGGATGGAAGGGGAGCATCCACGCATTCGTCATATGTGCCAGTGTGTTCGTGGTGAGCACATTTTGCTGAGCTTCGTCTATGAAGACGCACAAGAGTTAGAGCGACGTACCACGGCACAAGCACAGGCGAGTATAACGGGGAGCTTTCCGCGTCTCTTTGATGAGGACTTTGTCGAAGATCATCCCACCAGTCCACGCATACCAGCGACACCGCCGTCCATGCATTGACAAGAACTTAAGCACATAAAACTGTGCCAAAGGCAGGAGTATGTCCATTCCTTATCTTGTGTATTGTACGGCAGATGGAGAGATACGAGAGGAGCCGCGCCTACGCGCCCTCACGTTTGATAACCATGTGCTAGAGTCAACTGATCTCATACCTTTGCCCGATGGTGCAACGTTGGCGATGATGCCTGATCGCCTCGCCGTTGGTCAGAAGCGCAATGGCGAACGACAGGTGCTGCCGCAGACACGTGGCTGGGCCGCGGCTGCACTGTTGCCCATTGGTTATACTCGTACGCAGCTTCCCGCCTACGAAAAGGTGCCGAACACAGACCCACTCCCCTTCTTTGGCTACAGTGCCGTTGCTGCTATGAATGGTCGGCTCTACGTGGCTGCGCTCAAGACGGATGATCCGCGTAAGTGGCATCCTCGCGCCTTCAATCAACAAGTATTAACGCGGCTGGTACGCGAGAAGCAAGCCGCCTATCCCAACAATCGCATCATTGCCCAGCATGCTCATTGTGTCCTTGATTATTCCTGCCCCACCGCTAGCAACCTCTTCTTTGCACGCTGGGAGATGGCCATTGCTGTCTCACCCGGCTGCAACTCGCGCTGTATCGGCTGCATCTCAAAGCAAGAAGAGGAAAGTCTTATCTCACCGCAGGACCGTCTCGCGTTCATTCCGACAGTCGATGAGATCGTAGAGGTTGCTGTACCTCACCTTGAGCATGCTGAGGAGGCTATTGTCAGTTTCGGGCAGGGCTGTGAAGGAGAGCCATTGCTGCAGTGGCGGCGCATCGAGCAGGCAATCAAGATAATGCGTGCGCGCACTAACAAGGGAGTTATCAATATCAATACAAACGCCAGCAATCCTGGCTGGCTGCAGCGGCTCTACGATGCGGGATTAGATACTATCCGCGCCAGTACCATCTCTGGCTATCCCGAGACTTATGCTGCTTACTATCGCCCGCTAGGCTATACCTTCGAGGATGTCAAAGATTCCTTAAAGAGAGCACATGACGCGGGGCTCTATACCTCCATTAACCTGCTGTGCTTCCCTGGGATGATTGATCGTGAGCGCGAAGTGAACGCGCTGCTCTCCTTCATACAAGAGGTGCATCTCGACCTAGTGCAGTTGCGCAACCTAAACATTGATCCAGAGGTGCTGCTACCCCGTATCCCCGACTTGGATGCGCTGGGCAAGGCACTGGGTATGCAGGCGCTGATCGAGACACTCAAACAGGAAGTGCCGCAGGTTGAGATTGGCAATTTTTCGCGCCCAGTGAAGCGTGTACACATAGGGGTGTGAGGTGTGAAACCACCTCACACCATGCTTTTCATAACAATGAAAGCAAGGAAAAGAGGTTATATGCTCAATTCATCTCATATGCCAACGCTCTTTACTGTTCAGGATGTCCTAAGAGGTGCCTATCCTGCCCGCATCCAAGAATTTACGGAAGCTGGACAACGAGCGGGCTTGCTCTCAGCAGATGAGGATCAGGAAAAAATAGCCGCCATACTGGTTGACTACCAGTTTGATTTTGTTGCTCCTGACGGAGCATTATATGTACCGGGTTCGCAGCAAGATATCGCAAGATTTCTGGTGTGGTTCTATACAAATGCACATAGAATAAGCTCAGTGTACGCGTCCCTAGATACACATCTGCCCTTGCAGATTTTTTTTAGTTCTTGGTGGCAAAGTCCTAGAACAGGTAAGCCTCCACTGCCTTTCACTGAAATCACCGTGGAAGATGTAACTGATAACATATGGGCACCGCTGTTTGAACAGGAGTGGTCTCTACATTACGTCCATATGCTGAAGCAGA
>JAFAXQ010000280.1 GCA_019240835.1 Ktedonobacteraceae bacterium | reverse complement strand
TGTTGTAAGACGACGCCCCGGCGCTCGTTCTGCCCCTTGTGGTCTGCAACTTCTGCTACCGTCTATCCCTACTGCGCCGTGGGCGCTCTCCGGGTTTCGGCTCCAGCGATGGACATTCTTCGATGCGGCGCAAGGCCTCTCGGATAGCGCGTTGCAGTTGTGGATCGGTGTTTTGCTTATAGTCATGAGGAGCAACCTCAACCTCAATGTCAGGGTCGGTACCGTGATTCTCAACGTCCCAGCCGACATCCTTGAACCAAGAGGCGTACTCCGGCTGCGTCGTTGATGTACCATCGACCAGACGGTGGTGAGGCGTGTAACCAATGACACCACCCCAGGTGCGTTTGCCGATCAGTGGACCTAGGCCCATCAGCCTGAAACTGTGGCAGAAGATGTCGCCATCCGAGCAAGTGTGTTCATTCATCAGGGCTACCATCGGCCCACGTGGCGACTGTTCTGGGTAGGGTATCGGAGCTCCCCAGCGTTGAAAATCATAGCCGATACGACGGCGAGCCAGTTTCTCTAGCAGCAAGCTGGACACATGGCCACCATAGTTCCAGCGTACATCAATAAGCAATGCTGGATAGTCGTATTCGGCCAGATAGCCACGGTGAAACTCTGCAAAGCCGTGCGGCGACATGTCAGGAATGTGAATATAGCCAACGCGATCTTCAGACTGCGTATGTACCAGGTGACGATTATATTCAACCCACTCGCGGTAGCGAGCGTCATCTTCACTTGGGAGCGTCGGCACCGTAATCACACGCGTTTCTTTGGTTTCAACCGACTCTAGCAAAAGCTGTACCTCGCGCTCCGACTGGTTAACAAGCAGTTCTTGCGGGCTGCGTTCAAGTGTGACGCGCTGCCCATTGACAGCAAGCACTGCATCGCCTACAGAGACATTTAATCCGGGCAGGGTAAGTGGCGAAGTCTCTTCCTTATTTGAAGGGTCACCACGCACAATATGGGCAATACGGTAGCGTTGTGTAGCAGCGTCGTACTGCCAGTCGACGCCCAAAAATCCCTGTCGATAGTTGTTCCCTTTGCGGTACTCTCCGCCGCGCTCGTAGGTATGAGAGGTGCCCAGCTCCCCCTGCAGTTCTTTGATAAGATCAGAGAGTTCCGAGCGTGAGCCAACGCGCTCTAGCAGTGGGGCATACTGAGCGTAGATGCCTTCCCAATCCACACCCGACATATCCTCTGTCCAGAATTGTTCGCGTTGCAAGCGCCAGGCTTCGGCGAACATTTGCTTCCATTCTGCCACCAACTGCACTGAGACTTTTATGCGATTGAGGTCAATCCAACCATTCTCGCGCCCTGGGTGATCACTATTGTCTGAGCGAGCAGGTTTCTCTCCTGCTTTTACCACGCGCAGGCGATGACGCCCACTGCTGTACAGAAGAGTTTTGCCATCACGAGAGACGGTAAAGGAACCAACGCTATCAATGAGTCGCTCGCTGCGCTGTGTCTCAAAATCAAAGCACTCGATATACGATTTCATTTCAGTGTCATGGGTATTGGGTGATCTTGCCTGCATAGGCGCAATCTGAAAAAGCACCTTTCCCTTAATAGCACATAGATCCGTATAGCGGGCCTCTGTGACCGGGAAGGGAAGTGCGCGTGAGGTAATTCCTTCCAGGTCGATCTCAATCGTTCTCACCCTGCTTTCCTCTTCGTGCTGCTCCTCCTCGGACCTATCAGGCGCTTTCTCTTTTGCATCCTCCTCCTCGGTCGAGTCCAAAGTCGTCTTTGATTCGAGAATGAAAGGTGAGCGCAGATCTCGGCGCAGCATAATGGCATAAGGCGTGCAGCCACGGGGGAAATTATAGTCGAATTGTAAGGTGTCACCGACAGGACTGAAGTTGCGGTAGCCGAGAAAGTAGAGATACTTCCCCTCTGGGTCGAACGAGGGTGAAACATCCCTCAGAACGGGGTCGGTGATGTTATGTACTTCTCCGTTCTCTAGATTTGCCAGCCTGATGGCCCTCTTCTGGACAGATGTACGGAAGCTGTAGGCAATCCAGGTGCCATCGGGTGACCACGTGACACCACTCATACCACCATACTCACTGCGATCAATCACCCCTGACTCGCCGCTTTCCAGGCTGACAGCAATCAATTCATTGCGATGATTGGCAATAGCAACAGCGTCGTGGCTGGGAGACATAGCAAACTCGGCAACGCGTCCGAGGTCGACATTTGTCAACATCTTAGGCTCTTCAATGGATTCAGGGTCGAGGATAACCAGCACCTCTTTGCCCGGTGCATCGCACACAGCAACGAGTCGTTTCCCATCATTGAGCCACTCAAGAAAGCGGTAGCGTACGCCGTCTGGCTCACCGTGCTGCAACACCGCCCCCTCCCAGTTGCCCATAGAAAACGCCTTTCCGCGTGTCGTAAGCGCAATGGCCTGTCCCTGTGGATGTAACGCATAGGTGTCAAGGTTGGAGGCAGCATGCACAAATTTGCGGTTGACCTGTGTGCGCTGGCTGGGGAGTACAATGTCGAGTCGGCGTATTCGTTGAGTGTGTGGATTGAAGAGGTAGAGATCAGCGCCTGCATGGTAGACGAGGCGTTGTCCATCTGTCGAGAGGTTGCGTGCGTAGAAGTCGTTGTGGTCGCTATGACGACGCAAGTCCTCACCCGTTGGTGTACAAGAATACATGTTACCTACGCCCTCGTGGTCGGAGAGAAAGTAGATGCGTTCCCCAACCCAGCAAGGATTGGCAAGGTTGCCTTGCAAGTTGAGCAGGTGCTGAAACGTCCCCCTGCCATCAGGATCACACCACAGGTGTCCCACCTGTCCCCCGCGATAGCGTTTCCAATGGGCAGGTTCGCCGATATTGCGCCCAAGCACCACGCCTGCCTGCGGACCGTATGAAATGTCATCAGCCATGCCTAAAGGGAGTTGCTGGGGTTGACCGCCATCTGGACTTACCTCATAGATCACCGTATGGCCGGAGACAAATTGACCGGCACTGCTGGCGTAGAGAATCATGCTTCCGTCGGGTGACCAGCCCCGCACGCAGCACGAGGAATCGGACTGGAAGGTCAGGCGGCGGGCAGGTCCGCCAAGCGCTGGCATCACATATACTTCGCTAGGGCCTTCCTCGCGTCCCACAAAAGCTAGTTGTTCACCATCGGGCGAAAAACGCGGATAGCTCACGCGGTCCGTGCCAGCAGTCAGCCGTTCGGCTCGCCCACCTCCATCCGGCACCAGCCAAAAGTCATCCTCGGCTACAAAGACAATGCGATCTTGATAAATGTTTGGGAAGCGTATATACCCCTGGAATGCCATCCAACTGCTCCTTCTCTCTACAGTTTCTTTAAAAGTGCTGTGCCGATATGGCGAAAGCCTCTTACTGTGACAGGTCTTCCTGTACTGGTAGTAGAACACATGTCTTCTTTATTACTTATCAGATATTGTAACACAACCTTAGAGACAGCGTCGAGAGTATGGAAATTAAGCTCACCTGCTAGTTGTCAGAAATGCGAATCAATGATATCCTCAATTTGCATTCATTCAAATCTTGCCCTCTTGAGGAGATGTCATTTCCATGACACAAATGGAGAAGAAGCATAATTCTGCACAAAAGCATCATCGTCCCGGCCAGCGTCAACGGGAGCGTTTACAGCGCCTAGCACGGCGACGACGACGGCGTCAAATCATCCTCAGTATTGTGGTAACCTGTATTATAATTATTTTTGCAGCGATTATTTTCTGGCAATACCAAGCCTACACAACGCGCCAGCGCGCCCTTGAGGCAGTAGCGGCGACCAAGGCCACGGTGACGGCTTCGGCCAGAGCTGCTGAGGCATCACCAACTGCATTTGCGCAGGCCGTGCTCACGGCAACCTCTGGTTCACCGACACCTCCCGCTGGCCCTGTCAGTCCTCCTACTGTAAGTGCTACACCCACAAAACTTGCGGATGGGCTGCAGTATATAGACATGCGAGTGGGTAGCGGTGCAGTTGCCCAAAAAGGCAGTTCATTGCAGGTCGAATACACAGGCTGGATCGCCAGCAGTGGCAAGAAGTTTGACAGTTCTTATGATCGTCAGGGGCAACCGTTCACGGTCAGTCCACTAGGTCAAGCGCAAGTCATTGCTGGTTGGAACGAAGGGCTACTCGGCGTAAGAGCTGGTGGCACACGTCGCCTGATTATCCCTGCCGCTCTAGCATATGGAGCACAAGGCTATCCTCCGACCATTCCAGCTAATGCGACGCTGATTTTTGATATTACAGTTATCAGCGTTCAGTAAGCGGGAAAAGAGAGGTCCAGTTTTACCTACAAAGATAGAAAGGCACCATAGACTGACAAAATAGGCACGAATTGAACGAATGAAGCAATGTATGAGAAGCCCTTAAATAAAGAAATAAGTTATAGTATCAATGTAAGTTGTGATTCTTGCCCCCTGGTCGATTTCTATCGGACCTTTGAGCGTTCTAAAGTGGCATCTCGCTTGCTCAAAGCATACGTCACAGTCTGCGGTAGTAGCCTCTTTGTAATGTTGTACTCTGTTGGTTGATAATTGTTCAGAAAACTCTTGAGGAGAAACAAAAATGCTCAGTCAGAAACAATCTAGCACAGCAACCCTTGCTCCCAACCCGAAGAAGCTCTCTGATCTCCATCTGTTCACCATGTCGGAAGGTGGCCTAGATCGCCTGAATTTCATCACTTGGGATACCATTGCGGTGAAAGGCTTCGCCGAGGAGACCATCGAATTCCACGGGTACTACGCTATTGAGCGTGCCAACCCCACTTCTGCCGACTGGGCGGAAGCTTCCATCGATATCAAGATGCGTGAACTCTCGGTTGACGGCGTAAGCCAGAATTTTGGACCCATCCATGCAAGTGTAAACGACAGCATTGGCAAAGAATCTGGTGGTCAGGTGAGACCTGGCACAGTCTATCCGGATGTGGCAGATTCGCCAAAACTATGCCAGATGTACGGTTATATGCAATTCGAGTTGTCCGCACTCGGCATGACTGTGTTTAACAAAGAGCCTATCCTGTTGGAACACAAAATTACCCATGTTCCACCTATCGGCCAAGGTGGCGGCACACGCGAGGCCACAGAAGTGAATATGTATAGGATGGACGATCCTGATGGCGAACCAGTTGCTGTGCTGAAACGAGTCAGAACGCACATTGGTGCTTGGTTGGAAAGTAACTAGAAAATGCTAAAACAAAGCTATATCTCCTGCTTTCATAATGAGCAGGAGGTATAGCTTTGTTTCATGAGTCGGTACTAGACCAGTTCATCTTGCCCCTTAAAGAGGTCTTGTATGGCACAACAATCAGCAACAATCAAAGTAGCATGCAGGGCCGATACCCTTCAAGATACGGCGAACATGCTATTTTGGGTAATAGGTCACCCTGTTAAAATTGCAGATGTTGCTTCTGACGCAGAGACAGGATGTTTATTCATTTCTACAGCTATTGAATACTATGAAAATGATGTCACTATCCTTGAACATCTAGGCTTTGATATCATAGGTAAAATCCAAGGGGTCGTATCGTGGGAGGTGCTAACAACAGCCACTGAGAAAGAAAAAACAAGTACAGAATTTGTCACTACAAAGTTAAGGAATGGGGAGGAAAGTGAAAGGCTAGAAGCTGATTTGATGAGTATATTGTGTGCGTTACCAGTGCCTATCTCGATCATGCGTCGTATGAATGGAAAATATGCCTGGAAATGTTTAGAGGCTGATGGTCATACTGATACATTTATGGCGGCGGTTGAAGAGGCTCTCAC
>JAFAXQ010000174.1 GCA_019240835.1 Ktedonobacteraceae bacterium | reverse complement strand
AAAAGATGGTTACTCCCTTTCCACGTTACCACCACAACAAATATCTTACCACCCACGCAGAGAATACAACCATTATGTGAAGAATCGGTGGGAAATAGGTTGATTTCTAGTTAAGAATGAGTAATTTAAATGAAGAAATGGAATTTATACAAGAAAACCTTTCCGGAAGACTGCTATACAAGAAGTAAATAAGTACTACTAAATAGAGAAAGAAGAGCAACTGCTATACAATCGAGAAAATCGGTGTGGAAAGGTCGAAGTGCATGAAGAAGCTACGTAAAGTGATGTTAATAAGACTAGAGACATTACAGCAAAGTCAAAGTTTACCGGCGATACACGTGGTAGTGAGGCAAGTGGTGAGCAATACGCTTACTTCCCTTGTGGGACAAGTAGTAACCTCAGCGGCAACATTGCTGCTTACCCTCGTGTATGGATATTTTCTCGGTGATGTGAAATTCGGCGAACTCTATACTGCGACGACGCTAGTTTTGCTGATAGGCATTCCTATTGAGCGCGGCTTCAACCAACAGATCACGCGTGAAGTGGCACAAAGGCCTGGTGAAGTGCTCCTTTACCTCAGCAACACACTAGTCATCAAAGGAACGATGTGGATTGTCCTCTATGCGGGAATACTCCTGTGCTCCTGGCTGCTCGGATCTAGTGGAGAAGGGCATGTGCTAGTGGCAATATGTGGATGCACGTTACTAAGCACTGCAATAACAAACACCTTTGCAGCACTGCACTATGCAAGCGGGCAAGTGATCTTTTCGGTGACCGGAACAGTTCTTGAAAAGGGATTGAGTGCGCTCTTAGGCTTTCTTCTGCTCAGGAGTGGAGCAGGGGTGCAAGCGATGGCACTCGTGTTACTGGGGTGCTCCATCATAAATGGAGCATGGCAGGCATGCTGGCTCTACCATGAGAGAGGGTTTGGTTTTCTGCTTGAATGGGAACATATCCGCAAGCTGATGTCCACTAGCTTCCCCTTTTTGGTCTATGGAATGCTCAGTGTGATCTATTATCGTATCGACACAGTACTGCTCTCGCTTATGACGAGTAGTGCGGTCGTCGGCTGGTACGGAAGTGCATATCGCCTCTTTGATATGCTGGTGTTCTTGCCGACGCTGGTAATTTCCAATAGCCTGTATCCCGTGTTCTCGAGGTACGCCAATGCTTCGACAGAAAGATTGAAGGTGGCAATGGAAAAAGCAACGAATTGCTTACTGATAAGTGGTGTGCCTATCGCAACCGGATTACTGGTTGCTGCTCCTGGTATCGTGCAGGCACTCTATCCGCGTAGCGAATTCATGCACGCAGTTCCTGTGCTACAAGCACTGGCTCCTGGGCTGATCTGCCTCTACATGAATATGGTCTCAACCGCTGTACTCGTGAGTATGAGGCAGGAAAAGAAAATGGTGAGCATGGCTGGCGTTGCCTTGGTCTGGAATCTCTGCCTCAACCTGATACTGATTCCACGCTACCAACACGTTGGCGCAGCGGTGGTAACCTCCCTGACGGAGCTACTGCTACTGGTTATGAGCATAGCCGTGCTCCCACGCGACCTATGGCCGCGAGCGAGCATGCGTGTAGCCGGCAAAGTGGTACTGGCAAGCCTCATCATGGTACTGGTCATCTGGCCACTACGCGCCTCTTCCATCGTCGTGACGGGTGCAGTTGCGCTACTAGTCTACGTGGGAGCCGCGACGCTCCTTGGCACGCTAACACACAAAGAACTGGTAGCACTCTATGGCGCAGTGGTGGGCAAAGCCTGAGCGTGGTCGAAGTCGCCGTGTCTTTTCTGCAACTGTCACCATCTGTTCTTAACCAATGCTAAACCAGAAAGGTCATCAATTCTATATAATGATGAGCTATAGTAAAGGGAGTGAGGAGTGGTGTAGGAGGGCATAGCAAATCTCGCAATAGGGAGGAAGATGATGGCGATTCTGACGGTATCTACCCTGGAAAAAGTCGCTATTGACCCAAAGTATAAATGTGCCAAACGGGTACTTGATCTGACTATGACGTTGTTACTGTTGGTGCCGCTCTGTGCAGTGTGTGTAATCGTCGCGGTGATGATCCGATTGGACTCAAAAGGTGCTATCTTCTATCGTCAAAAGCGCGTGGGACTGGATGGGAAGGAGTTCTATATGTACAAGTTCCGCTCCATGGTGGAGCATTGTGATGACGCGGTACATCGTGCAGCTATTAGAAAGTTTATGAGCGGAGAGAAGCTGGACATGTACAAGAAGGCTGATGATCCTCGCATCACGAGAGTGGGTCGGTTTATACGCAAAACCAGTCTAGATGAGCTGCCACAGTTCCTCAATGTACTGCGTGGTGAAATGTCTCTGGTGGGTCCACGTCCACCGCTACCCTATGAGGTAGAGCACTACCGCCCACAAGATTGGTTACGTCTATCAGGCAAGCCCGGCCTAACAGGGAGTTGGCAGGTATATGGACGGAGTCGGGTACCCTTTGAGGAGATGGTGCAGATAGATATTGCCTACCTGCAACGCCAGTCCATTTGGGAGGATCTCAAACTCATCATGCTGACGATTCCGGTGATGATTCAGGGACGGGGAGGAGCATAGGAGAGCCTACAACATGCCCTGCTTGGAAGAGAAGCGCGTCACAAGGCGCTCTGCATAATCACTGATCACCGGAAGCTTCACTCGGATGCCTTGGTAGGAGCAGAACAGCAGCAAGAGCCAGAGCAGAAATGCTAAGGCGACGACGAGGGTGAGGGCAAACGTAAGAAGAGGACTCAGCAGACTGCCAACAAAGGGGACGAAGCTGATGAGTCGCAGCAGTACATAGACGATGGTGACGCTCCCGAAGAGGATGAACGATTGCGCGGCACTGAAGCGGACAAAGCGATTCTTTCGCTCAAGCACGAAGAATACCAATCCACTGATCGGGCCGAGAGCGTAGCTGAAGAGTGCAGCTTTTCTGGCGTGTATCCCTGTTGAGGTGGGCGCAGAGACATCGGCATTCGCCTGAGCAGAGCGCGGTTGATAGAAGCTATACTGCTGTTGGCCCGCTTGACTGTATGGCTGGGATGGTTGAGAGTCCGTTGTGTACTGCTGTTGATAATACCCCTGGTAACCCTGAGAGCCACTGTGCTGGTGCTCAGAGGTAGGAGGCTGGTGAGATGACGGCGGAGAGCCAGTATAGCCACTATAGTAAGGTGATGAGTTAGTATCCTGGTTAGTGTTCATAGAATCTCTCCCTTTCTGAGAAGAAAAGACTGTTACATCTGTTATTACGAGGTTGAGAGGGAAAAGTTGAATCTGACTAACATTGTCCATCGCTACACCACCACTCCCAGACATTGACGGTTTCCGTAGCCCCCATCGGACCAGGAGCATAGTTGTGGCCTCGCACCTTGGCAATCCCTAGGTCGAGGGGGCCATAGAGAACGATGAAGGGGAACTGGGTCAGTTCAATATCGTGAATCTGGTTGAAGGCCTGCTGACGAACAGCAGGATCAGCATTCGATAATTCTTTCTTGAGCAGGGCCTCCATCTGTGGATCGCAGTAGAAGTTCCAGTTCTCGCCATCAGGTGGCCGCTGGTCACAGGCCAGAAGTGAGGAATCATCTGGGTCGTAAGTGTACGAGTCCTCAAACTCAGCGATGTCATGCTTGCCTCCACTCAAAAACGGTGTATAGAAGGTAATGGCCGGATAGTTCTGCACATCAATCTTGATACCGATATCCTTGAGGTTGGAGCGGATAAGTGCTTCATCCTGGAGAGCCCACGACTCCTCGGTACTGGTCGAATAGGTGAACTCCAAGCGCTGCCCATGCTTGGAGCGCACTCTATCGGCACCCAGTACCCAGCCGTCCTGCTCCAACAGCGCGCTGGCGGCAGCAGGATCGAACTTGGGGCATGGCGCATTGGGCTGATATCCAGGATGCAGTGCCTGACCGTGGTCGGTACAAAGTGGGGCAGCCTGCCCCAACTGCACGCTTGTAATCAGTGCTTGGTAGTCAATGGCCATCGCTATCGCCCTGCGCACATCCAGATTCTCGCCCAGAACGGGGTTATGCAAGTTAAAGATCATAATCTCGAAGTTGGAGGCATTGGGGTTGACGGCCAGATGGTAGTTGGCCAGTTTTTTGTAGGTCGAGAGCTTGTTCAGGTCCAGAGACCAAGAGGAGGTGATGGAACCGGTTTGCAAATTCTTGAGAATGGTGTTCTGGTCTCCTAGTGCGGTGAAGACAATCTTGTCAAGATAGGGCAGTCCCTGGGAGGCACGATAGTAGTGTGGGTTGCGCACCACGGTATAGTGGTCACCCGGCATACTCTCGCTCATCATGAACGGACCACTTACTACCTGCGGATTGAGGTTGTCCTCCGACCGCAAGATGGAATCGGAGGTCATATCTGCAAAGTGATGCTTAGGCAGATATGCAAGTAGACCATCCGTCCAGAGCGAGAGGAAGGGTGCATAGGGCTGTCTGAGATGGTAGGTAATGGACAATTTGTCCAAGGAAACATCTGCTGAGGCAATTAAATCGTAACCAGTGGTGCTACCGGCGACAAACATGGGATTGGTCCACAACTTCCAAGTGAAATCGGCATCGTCGGCGTTGAGCGGCTGACCATCAGACCACTGCAGGTTAGGCCGAAGCTTGATGGTCCAGGTCTTTAGATCTTGGCTGATGTCGCCATTCTGCACAGTAGGCATTTCTGAGGCGATACCCAGTTGAATAGTTCCGTTGTAGCTTCCTACGAACGGTGGGGCATACAACGCCTGATCGACCAGTTCGGAGGAAGTTTGTACAGTGCCATTGGTAATGAGCGAATCAGGTTCATTGGCTAGGGCATCAATCCACGTGCCACCCTTGACCGGCTTTTGATTATTGCTGCCATTTCCCGACTGATCATTTAACGTGTCAAACGGAGTACAGCCGCTGAGCAACAAGCACAGTACGCCCAAAAAGGAAATGGTAACGACTAAAAACTGAGCAGCTTTTTTAGGTATCATACATAGGTATTACGTCTCTTGAAATTAGTTCCTCACACACGTACGTGCCTGTCCTGCCATACCAAGAAACGTCGATATGTTGAGAGGTTCCAAGTGGGTTGCCAGAGATAGAACTGAGTGCTGTACAATCATAGACATAGACATTTTCCTATACTCACGAGAGGACAACGATAGCACTATGAGCCAACACGACCACCATTGGAGCATCGAGACGTGTCTTGTACACGCAGGAGTACCAAACCGTCTGAGCGATGTAGCGGGAAGGGCGACCGTGCTTCCCATTCATGCCAGCACCACATATCTGCACCCGAGTGCAGAGGCACTCGACCAAGCTTTCAGCGGCAGTACTGCGAGTGGTGAGCGAACCTTTTTCTACGCACGCTATGGAAATCCCAATGCGTGCGCCTTTGAAGAGAGCATGGCACAAGCAGAGAGTGGTGTGGGTGCAGTCGCCTTTGGCTCTGGCATGGCCGCCATTTACGCAGCACTACTAGCAGCGGGCCTCGCTACTGGAACGAAGATTCTGGCTTCACGCGATCTGTATGGGCCAACGACTGAATTGTTACGCACGGTTTTTGCACCGATAGGGGTCGAGGTGATACTGGCAGACCTGTGCAGTAGCACTACTGTAGATGTGGTGCATGCAGAGCAACCAGATGTTATCCTTGTAGAGACAATCTCGAATCCGCTGGTGAAAGTTGTTGATCTGGATGCGATGAGCGCAGCAGCACAGGAGGTCGGAGCAGTAACTGTGGTAGACAGCACATTCACAACGCCTTACCTCGTCAAACCCATTGAGCACGGGTTTGATCTTGTTGTACATAGTGCCACAAAATATATAGGGGGACATGGTGACAGCACAGCAGGAGTCGCCATCAGTGCCAAGCGCACATTGCTCGACCAGTTGCGTACGTATGCGATCCTGCTGGGTGCCATGCTCAGCCCTTTTGAGTCTCATCTCCTCCTGCGTGGTCTGAGAACATTATCACTGCGCGTGGAACGTCAGTGTCAGAATGCTGCACAGGTTGCACACTTCTTGCAGCAGCACCCTGCCATTGCCTGCGTCCACTATCCGGGCTTACCCAACCATCCTCAGCACGCCATCGCCACCCGCCTCTTCCACCGCTATGGGGGCCTGTTGGCCTTTGAGCTACAAGAGCAGTCACGGGCAGCAGCCTTTCGCTTCATGAATAGATTGCAGCTCTGCCTCCCGGCAACAACGCTTGGTGACGTGTTCTCACTCGTAAGCTACCCTCCTATCTCGTCACATCGGACGCTAACCGAAGCGGACCGCAGCAACATGGGCATCACTGAAGGGTGTATCAGGCTCTCCGTGGGCATTGAGCAGGCGCAGGATATCATCAGCGACCTAGCTCAAGCTCTAGAATAAAGTCTTGCTGCTTTCTTGTGTGCTCGCTGTCGCGGATGACGAGCGCACAAGAAAACAGATGTGCTATTACGTTGTGTGCCTGACGTAGGAGCCGGGAACTTTATCTTCAGCCTCGGCACCTTCAGCGGAGGACATGACATGGAGCATATCGGCCTTGGGATCAACGACGAGATCATTGATGACAGAGCGCACACCGGGGAAGTTGCGTGCCATCTCCTCGGCAGCTTGCTGTTGTTGGGCGTTATGTACAGCACCACTGAGCCGTACGACGCCCAGTTTCGGGTAGACGCCAATGGGAAGGTCATGTGTACGCTCGTCGCGCCCAAGCACCAGAGCAAGGTCACCAGCGAGCCTATCGTCAGCAATGAGCCGATTTTTGACTGCTAGCAACCCCTGTACACCCATTGCCTGATCGACTACGATATCGCCACGTAGAGAGCTAGAGATATTTCCATCGAGATAGAGCACACTATCAAGGACCCGTATATGCATCCCTGCAAGATCAACGTGCAGGAGAGTGAGATCGAATAACATATCTTCGACTTCTCGTTGTAGTTCATCATCGGGACGATAGGGAGGAAGTGTCTGTAGGGTGGCTTCAGGAACGGAGATGGTTATACGTCCTGTCTCTATCTTAGAGACGAAATCCTGCGTGATAAGAGTGTCTTGCCCAGGACGCAAATGGTGTACTACAAGATATGCTAGTTCTCCGCTTTGAGGATGAATGGCGATGAGTAGTAATGCTCCTTTGGCCTGAGACTCAGCATGCTCAACAACACTTTTACTATCGAGAAGTGTACCCTGAGCCTCTACTTTACTCGCCAACAGTTCCGCACTACTGATGCGCAGTTGTACACCGTCACCTGTGGCATCGGTAACTGTATCGTAGGAAACGTAAACAGTCCTACCGAAGAGCCAGCCCTGCTTCACCCCGATAGCAACCATGCGGCGAGTTGTGGAATCGAATCCTATATGTGTTAATAGACCGCATTCGCCATCAGAGCAGAATACTTTAGCCCCGAAAGAAAATTTTCGCATTTCGGAGATGGAGATTGGTTTGTTCATTTTGATTTGGCGGCAGGATACCTACGGGCTCAGCCGTGGGAGGAATGCCGCCTCTCCTTTCTATTCTTTTTCTCCGTTTTCTGTGGACCTGCTTTCTCTTTTGCTTCTTGTTTTCCTAGGAGTTGCTTTTCCTTCTTGTTGAGATGTCCATTGGTGAAACGCCTCTTGGTATTTTCTGAGGATTTTCTCATCCGAGTTCATTATATCTAACTCAAAGGTAATTCCTCCATCTTCATACGCTTGTATTTCTTTGAAACCTGCGCTTTTGAGAAGGCGTATGCCTGTTGGTGTCCTGCTCGCCCCGTAGACTTTGCTGATCTGGACGCCTCTGTTTGCCATGTCTGCGAGTGCTTTGACTAGCTTGACTATCATGTAGGCAGCATACGCTGATCTTTTGGTCGCTTCGACTCCTGGCGTGGTTAAAGCATCGAGAAAGAGGCATTCCAGTGGTTTTCCTGGCTCAAACTGTTCGATGCTTTGTGGGTCTATGAGCCAGGCACCTACTCTTCTCTCTAAAAAGTCGAGAATGGCTTGGTGTTTGAGAGGGACAAGGTGAATGCAGCCCACAAAGGTTCCTTCATCGTAGAGGTGGTAATCACTGTCTGGGTTTTTCTCGAGAAAGGCACGCTTTCCTTGCCGTATCTCTGCTGTGTCTGCTCTCGCTCCAAAGATGACACGTGCGAGTCGGTATTCTTCCTCTAGGTCATCGACTGTAGCTTTTCTAAAGGCAAGCCCTTCTGCTACTTGTGCAATGATGATCGCCTCCGTTTGCTCAGCCAAGTCGTTCACTTCTTTCTTGAGGTAAACTCCTTGTGCATAGGTAGGAAGGTTAGTCCTGCGGATATGTCCTTTTCTTACCAAGTACTGGAGTCTTTGCTCATCAATGCCGAGCACTTTTCTGGCTTGCTCTGCTGTATAATAATATTTTGCAATTTCTTTGCCTAACCTCATGATCCCTCTTCTTGCCTAGGCAGTCTGTGGTGGTATGTGCTTCATTATAGCCGAAAGAATGAAATTTGTGTAGGACTTGTCAAGCTTTTTTGCTTGTGATGGGTTTCTCGTTAGTAACACATGATAGACGTTTTTGCTATTATTCAAACTTGTCAGACTTCTATTGACAATTTGACTTGTTCATGCTATATTGTTACTATGATGCGAAAGAACGCTAGAAGTCGTTCTGTTTTTCGGAACTATGAGAAGATGCTAGCTTATATGGCCATAACATATAAGCTAACCGGAAGAGTCTAGTTATCGTTAATCGTAGCAGCCTAGGCTCTCACGCGGGATGATACCTGTCTGAGGGTCGAGCTGTCAAGCGCGAAAAGGAGGCGCAACACCATGTCAGATCAGATGCAAGACCACCCACTGTCCCCGTACCATCCGCCCTCTTAGCGCACGCTGAGTTTCAAGCAGGACTAGTCCTCGCACAGGAGTGCTTCTTTGACAGCTACGAAGAAGCCCCACTCACTGAAGAGGAAATGATTGACGAAGTGGAGATGAACTTGAGTCGTCACATCACCGAGCGCGGCCACAAGCTCGCTCGTCTCATGGGATGGCCACCATCCTGCTATCTGCGTACCCTGGGCTGTGTGATGGGCATCATCAATCAAGGACTCACCTACGCACGTTAGAGCATACCAGCATAGGATGGCCAGGGGCGGGAAGTCCTCTCGCCCCTCTTTCAACGAACAGCATGCAGCAGATCATTACCGCAAAACTGAAGCTTCTCACCACTGCTGAGCAGCTTGTCGCATTACGCACAACGCAACTGGCCTATCGTGATGCGCTCAATGCGGTGAGTTCCTACGCTTTTGAGCAGGGCAAAACCAGTAATCTCACTCGACTGCATAAAGGGATGTATGTCGAGCTACGTACCCGCTATCATCTTCCCTCCCAACTGGCCTGTAGCGTGGAACGGCAGGTAGCTGCTACCTACAAGGGACTCTGGACGAAAGTCAAGAAGAATGCCGAGCATCGCCGGGCCAAGATCACCAAGAAACGCTTTAAAGGTCTGGACAAGCCGCCCAAGTACAGTTCCCCAACGGTGCAGTACACCTACAAGCGTGACTACACCTTTCAGCGTGAGAGCCAGATCAGTGTCGGCACAGTGAACGGGCGTATCAGCATCCCGTACCAGGGCTACGACAAGCATCTTGCCCTCATCCGGCGTGGGGCCAGTATCGGGGATGCCAAGCTCTGGTACGAGAAAGCCAGGAAAACGTTCTATCTGCTTGTTGCTTTGGAAATCGAGGTACCTGAGCCAACAGAGGAGCAACTGAACGAAGTGGTTGGAGTCGATGCGGGTATCCGCTATCTGGCGGTCACTTCTACTTCCACAGGCAAAGCCAGCTTTCATCCAGGCAAACGAACACGACATACAGCCAACCATTACGCACGCTTACGCAAACGCTTGCAGCAAAAAGGCACTCGTGGCGCGAAACGTCGTCTGAGACGCATCGAGCAACGAGAGAGACGGTTAAAAGCGCAGGCCAACCACACCATCGCCAAACAGATCATCAAGCAGCACCCGCACGTGCTTATCGGGCTAGAAAACCTCACCGATATACGAGAGCGCACCAAGCGCAAGAAACGCAAGCGGAAGAAAAACGGGAAAGGCACTGAGCCAGTCTCACCCAAAGCACGCACAGCCAATCGCGTGTATTCGCAATGGTCCTTTGCCGAATTACAATCTCTCATCAGTTACAAGGCGACGCTTGCGGGATCGCTTGCCGTCAAGGTCGATGCGGATTACACCTCAAAGGCATGCCCCCTGTGCGGGCACACGGAGGATGCGAACCGCCCCCGTAAAGGATTGCTCTTTGTGTGCCAGCACTGTCATTACACGCTGCATGCTGATCTGGTTGGCGCGAGGAATGTCACGATGAGAACGCTCTTGCTCCGGCAGGACTGGGGCAAGACGGGGTGTTTGTCACTCATCCCTGATGCCTCGGACAAAGAAGCCAAAGCGGCACGTCTCTCCAGATATGCCGAGTTGCGGTGGAGTCCAGAGGTAAACCCAAGCCTCCGGGATCTTCCCGGAGGTAGTTGACTCCAGCCTCGTCACATGTATTTACCGGCCCGTAACTATTTAACAAGAGTTCCAAGGGGTCTTACAGGCCCCCTGGAACTCTTGTTAAATAACCAGCTACTCACGAATGCCCCGTGGTGGCAATGGGCGCACAAGCGGACTCATGACCGGTACATCCTTCTTGCCACGCGGCAAGCGTTGACGCACTAGGTAGTTAGGAGCTTTGGCCAAATCGTCCTTTTCGAGTGTGACATCTTCACCGAAGCGGTTGAAAAACGACAGTTCAAAGTTTGGCGTCTCACCCAATGCACCGTGAGGACAGACCTCAACACAGTCACCGCAGAAGATGCAACGATCCAGAGCGAAGGCATAGCGCTTCAAGGTACGCTCGGCCATCATCAGTGAGCCAGTGGGGCAGACCTGGACACAGGCACCACAGGAAACACAGTCGGTATCGTGCAGACTCACGTTGAATGGCGTCGAAACGATAGTATCGAAGCCTTTGCCGAACATACCATAGCAGTCGGGACCAATCACATCATGACAGACACGCACACACTGTGTACAGTTGATACACTTGTTTGGGTCACGGAGAATGAAGCTGTGTGACAAGTCTACCTCATAATCGTGGTAATCGCTCGGTTCTCCGTCATGGAAACGATTATCAGCGAGGCCATGCTCAATACTATACTTCTGCAGATCACACTGTCCAGCCGCTGGGCACGCACACTGCAAACAGCGTGCCGCTTCGCGCTGTGCCTGTTCTTGGAGATAGCCCTGCTCAATGAGCCTGAAGTTGCGCTTGCGCTGCTCGTAGGGCACCATCGGCATCTTCACCTTTGGCTCAAATGGCTTGTAGGGGACAATATCGAAGAGGTCAGGCTTGCGCTCTTCCAATTCGAGGCGGCGTGCAACTTCATCCATGTTTTCGCCCAACAAGAAAGCATGAATTGAGCGTGCCCCAAGCTTGCCCTGCGCGACACACTCGATGATAGTTTTTGCTCCCATCTGCGCATCACCACCGGCAAAGACAGCATAGCGGTCGGTCATATAGTTATGCGGGTTCGTCTGGATAGTTCCCCACTTGGTCCACTTGGTGCCCGACTTCTCATCGAGTACACTATGGTCAACAGCTTGGCCGATAGCAGGGATGACGGCGTCGCATTTCATAACAAACTCAGAACCAGGAATAGGAATGGGACGCCGCCGCCCACTAGCGTCTGGCTCACCGAGCTTGTTTTTCTGGAACTCAACACCGGTCACCTTACCGTCCTGGGTCATAATGCGGGTCTGGCTGACGTAGAACTGCAGATCGGTGCCCTCGGCCTCACCATCCTCAACTTCTTCCATAGTGGCACCCATCTCTGAGCGTCCACGACGATACATCGTATGCACCTTCGCCCCTAAGCGCAGTGAAGTACGCGTGCAGTCGAACGCGGTAAAGCCACCTCCGATGACGACTACCTCTTTACCTTCTGTTACCGGAACACTTTTTCCCTCTACTTTTTCGGCGAGGTAGGCAATAGCATTGACAACGCCCTCGGCGTCCTCACCAGGAACTTTTAATTGGTTACTCGTCCAACAACCAATGCCAAGATAGACAGCGTCGAAGCCCTGTGCGAACAGATCATCAATGGTGAAGTCGCGACCGAGCTTTACATTGCTTTGCAGGTCAACGCCTAATTGCCAGACGTGATCAAGTTCGCGGTCCATCATATCCTTTTGCAAGCGATACTCTGGAATGCCATAGCGCAACATACCTCCGGGCTGTGGCTGCATGTCAAAAACCTTGCAGTAATGTCCCTTGAGGGCCAAGTAGTAGGCACAGGTAAGCCCTGCAGGACCCGCACCAACGATGGCGACTTTCTTGCCCGTTGGCGCATCCTTCACAAAGGGAACAGGCGGGTCAAGCAGGCATGTCTCGGCAGCATGACCATGCATACGACAGATAGCAATTTCTTCTTCGACCAATGCACGGCGGCATGCTTTCTGACAGGGTGCCGGGCAGGTGAGACCCAGAATATAGGGGAAGGGCAGCACCTCTTTGACCAGGCGTGCGGCTTCCTTCATTGAACCCTTGGCAATCAGTTCCAGGTAACCGGGAATGTCGATGTGCGTTGGACAGTCCACCTGGCAAGGAGGCTGACAGTACGCATTGTGATCAGAAAGCAGCATCTCCAAGTTGGTGCGGCGGATATGGAACAACTGGTCGGAGTTCGTTGTCACAACCATACCTGGTTGAGCAGCAGTATTACAAGCCGGGAGAGGACGTGGCTCTCCTTCGACGTGAACGAGGCACATGCGACAGGTGGCGCTGGGATCTAGCTTCCCGTCATCACACAAATTCGGAATATCAACAATTCCATTATCAAGCGCCACACTCAAAATAGTCTGGCCCTGATAGGCTGGCATGAGCTTACCATCAATAGTAATGGTAAAACTAGGATGCCCAACGTCATTGCGCACCATCGGAGCTCGTGGCTCTTGAGTGATCAGTGAGAAATTATCTCGGATTGATACAGCCATATGATTCCTCTTGCGAGCTTTTAGCTACGGTAAGACATGTTTCGTGATAAAACGATGAGTGCGTACAGGAACACAGGTTCCTGTAGGACACTGTAACTCTTCAATATGCAGTTTAAAGTGACTGGGCCAGTAGCGCTTAGCCGTCTTAAGCGCATTAACAGCATGGACGCCAAAGCCACACAATGAACCATTAGGAATGTAGTCAGCAAATTCGTCCAGTACGTCGAGGTCGCCGCTGACACCAAGGTCGCTCACGATGCCTTCTAGGATACCAGTAATACGCTTCACGCCAACACGGCATGGCACACATTTGCCACACGACTCCTTGCTCAAATAGCGACTACGCTGCATAGCCCAGGCGACCATGCAGGTATTGATAGCAAGCAATTCAATAATACCGGAACCGACAATAGCACCGACCTCTTCAAGAGTATCAAAGTCAAAGGGCGTGTCAAGCAACGAAACAGGCAGAGCGCCACCTTGCGCTCCACCTACTACAAGAGCACGAATATCTTCCTCGTTTCGCTTCACATCAGCTTGTGCTAAAATGGCACGTAGTGGAGTACCAAAGGGCACTTCGACCAGACGTGGTTCAGTGTTGGGTGCATAATCATAAACGGTCAACAACTTTGTACCGGAGGTCGTCATTGTGCCCACACTGCTAAAAGCTGTCACTCCATCGTGTATAATGACGGGAACATTGGCCAACGTTTCAATAGAATTGATGACCGTCGGCTTCTCCCACAGACCTGATCGCGCTGGATAGGGGGGACGCTGTTCGGGCATACCGCGTCGTCCTTTAATCAGGGCCATCACCACGGTTTCCTCGCCGCCCATAAAGCCAAGATCCACACCGAGCGCAGTGATAGTGCAACTGAAATCTGTGCCTAAGATATCTCTGCCCACGAGATTGGCCTTGGTCGCCTCGCGCAACGCTTCTTGCACAGCGGCCATGCCATCATCAAAGAAGCTACGCGTGAACAGATACGCTTCCGATGCTCCTACTGCGTAAGCAGCCAGTATGATTCCTTCTATGACCTGATGAGGATTACGTTCAAGCAAGGTGCGTACAGATGTTGAGCGACTATCTGCATCATACGCATTGCAAATGACATATTTCTGATCGCTCTCTACTCGGCTCACGATGCGCCATTTCTCACCTGCAAGCCGACCAGCCCCACCTCGTCCACGTAATCTGGCATCAATAACCTGCTGCACAATCTGTTCAGGAGTCTGTTGGCGGATAGCTTTTTCCAGTGCTACGTACCCGCCAGTGCTGCGATAAGCATCGAGTGAACTGAGAGTAGCGTCACTCGGAAGGATACGATAGGGACTTTCAAGATTAGGCATTGGGTTGCCTCACATGAGCAATATTGCCCCATACCCCACGTTTATCTGGTGCCAGCCCACGCTCTGGCTGGTCATCGCGTGTAAATCCTTTCACAGCAGGTGCAGGCTTGAACTTTGGACTCATAGTAGCGATACCAAAAATATCACTGAGATCTACTCCACGTGCCTGCACGACACGTTTCGCCGCTTGCAAGGGCAAGTATCCGTAGATATCCATGATGGTGTCCAGTAATGCAGGCAATGCACCTGCCTCTTGCGACCATGTCTCTAGCAGCGTGTCGACCTTACTCAGATCTATTTCTGGCTCTAGAGAGTCTTTCACAGGCATAGCCACACACGGAGTAATGGGTTTATTGAAGTAGTTGGTAGCATACTCTGAGATGCGTGTCTTGTAGAAGCCAGCCTTCGATGCACCTGTTGCGGGTAGCAGCTTACGTGACGTGAACTTTTCGGCACCTTCACGGATGTAGGAGTTGAACCAAGGGCGCTCTTTCCATTCGTCCATCGGCTCATATTCAATAGTGATAGCACGGGGCGGACAAGCCTTTTCACACAGTAAGCAAGACTCGCATTTGAGATTGTACTCGGTATGAAGTCCCTCTTCCGTAGTGAGTTGGATCAAGCCACGGCTACGAGGGGGAAGTTTTGGCTTTTCATAGGGATAGAGCCTTGTCACCTTCGGTCGGAAAAGGTGGCTGAATGTCAGGCCCATGCCTTCAAGGATACCACGCATATATGACACCTCGATAATTTAGCCAGCATTTATTGCTTGGTTTATATGTTTTACAGCATTGAGAGCTTCTAGTAGTATAGAAGGGGAATACATTTGTGTTGCTCCCTCGTGTATTATAACATGTTGAGGCAACAGGTGAAAGCTAAACTGGCTTCTTAACAGGGCTTCTCAATTTGTTTGACAGCCATGTAAGCAGGATATATAATTCTGCCAGTTAGAGTACGGGCTATGGGCAAAGTTGAAGTGTGTCTCTATGAAGGAGAACTTTTGATTGTAATCAACATCGCTGCACAAAAACTATATAGTAGAAAGCATCTTTATGGGAACATACACTATTGCTGTCTTACCAGGAGATGGCATCGGTCCAGAGGTGACGGAACAGGCATTGCGCGTGCTTCATACCGTAGCTGATCGCTGGGGACACACCTTTTTCTTTCAGCAAGCGCTGGTAGGCGTCGCAGCCATTGAAGCAGAGGGAGAAGCTATTTCTGACGCAACCATGGATCTTTGCAGACGGAGCGACGCAATCCTGTTCGGTGCGGTTGGAGGTTCGTCGCGCTATGAGGGGCCAAACACAGCGATTCGCCCTGAACAGGCGCTCTTGCGCTTGCGCAAGGAGTTTGAGCTTTTTGCCAATTTACGCCCTGTACGACCATTTCAGGCACTACTCAATGCCTCTGCTATTAAAGCCGAAGTGCTACAAGGCACCGATCTGCTCGTAGTGCGTGAATTGACGGGGGGGCTTTATTTCGGCAAGCCCAGTGAGATTCGCGAGACGGCGAAGGGATATGAAGCTGTAGATACGCTTATTTACACCGAGGCGGAGATTGAGCGCATTGTGAGCACCGCATTTGATCTAGCACGTGGGCGGCGCAAGCATGTAACATCGGTGGATAAAGCAAATGTGCTCAGTTCATCACAGTTGTGGCGTCGTGTTGCAGATCAGGTTGCTGCAGAGTATCGCGATGTGACTTTTGAACATCTACTGGTCGATGCGTGTGCAATGCATCTTATCAGGCGTCCTGCCAGTTTTGACGTCATCGTCACCGAAAACCTGTTTGGAGATATCCTCACTGATGAGGCATCCATGCTAGCAGGCTCTATGGGCATGCTTCCCTCAGCTAGTCTTGGTGCAGGCAGAACTGCACATGGCATGTTTGGCCTCTACGAGCCTATTCATGGCTCTGCGCCAGATATTGCTGGGCAACAGAAAGCAAACCCTATAGCCGCCATTCTGTCTGCTGCTTTACTGCTGCGCTACTCACTCAACCTGAAGAAAGAGGCGCAGGC
>JAFAXQ010000191.1 GCA_019240835.1 Ktedonobacteraceae bacterium | reverse complement strand
TCAGGTGCAAGAGCGCGTTATCAATGCGCTGCAGAGCGAGATCGACGCCATACGCGCCCGCATGGATGATCTGGAGCGCGAGAATACACGGCTGCGCCACACCATTGAGACGATCTGTATGGCCCTGAAAACGCGTGGCATCGTCGTCTCCATTGATGGCGATATGGTCAACATCAGGGACGGCGTGACGAGCACGACGGCGCGCATCCAGGAGAAGGCGTAAGTGGCTAGCATCGGTGTGGATTGTGAGATCATCCTAGATAGTCAAGGCTACTTCGTCAAGCCTGGTACGTATAGCATGCGTCAGCCGCGTATTCGTAAGGCGACGGTGCGTGCCGACGGCGGTGAAGCATACGTGGACCTGGGTCCTGGCAGGCGCGAGTGGAGCATGGTGCTGCTGTGCAGCAACGACTTGCTCAAATACGATGGCACGCTCACGGGTACGACTGGTCAGCAGTACCGCGACGCGCTGCGTACGAGCTATGCGAGCAACGTGGGCGGCACCATCAATTTCACGGATCCGCTCAATAGCACGGCGGTTGCTGTACATTTCGATAGCTACCATGAGGTGGTGCTGGACTTGCATACGCAGATCATTGCGGTGGCGACTGGAGGAGCGTTGGCTGCGTCGTATGAGGTGGGCATTGTGCTGGTAGAGGCATAGATGACTATATAGTACTGACTATCTCTTGCAAGTCGCCTTGATTTCGATGTATACTGTAGAGGCAAAAAGAAAATGTTGAGCAGCCGATGAGAGGAGTTGTTTCGTTCATGGAAACTAACCCACAAGAGCAAGAAAATACCTATGTTTTGAATCCTGAAGATGCGACCGAGATGGTACGGCTGAGCCATCAAGACCACCTCCTCACTAGAGATCTGGGAGGGGTGTTCCCTGGAGGGCCTGATCTGTCTGCTATGCGTGATATTTTGGATATCGCTTGTGGCCCTGGGGGCTGGGTCTTGGATGTGGCCCATGAGTACCCCAAAGCGCGGGTGGTGGGCCTGGATATCAGCAGAAAGATGACCAGCTACGCACGTGCTCAGGCACAGTCGCAGGGATTGGATAATGTCCGTTTTTTCGTCATGAATGCCTTACAACCTCTGAAATTCCCTGATAACTCCTTCGATCTAGTCAATGCTCGCCTGATGTGTGGCTTTGTGCCCAAGGACGTATGGCCGAGCCTCCTGCAGGAATGCATGCGCATCGTCCGCCCTGGCGGGATCATCCGCTTGACCGAAACCGACGGGGGAGGACTGAGTAACAGCCCAGCCGGTGAGACACTAGACGGCATGCTGGCACGTGCAGTACACCTAAGCGGAAAAGGGCTTTCACGCACTGGGAAATCATTGGGTCTGATCCCTGTGCTGGCACGCCTCCTGCATAACGCAGGATGTGTCAATGTCCAACAGAGACCACACCTGATTAACTTTTCGGTAGGCTCAGAGTCATACGAAGCCTGCTACCAGAATGCCACAGTCAGCTATCAGTTGCTCAAACCGTTCCTCATCAAAATGGGCATCACCACCCCGCAGGAGTTCGATCAGCTCTATCAACAGATGCAGATTGAGATGCTCTCTGAGGACTTCTGCGGGATGTGGTTACTGCTGAGTGCCTGGGGCCAGAAACCTGCGGCAGCTACTCAGGGAGCTTAGTCGCAAGAACGTCGACCTGCTCGATGCTGGGTGGCTGCGCGAGAAGTTCGGGGGCTTTCGCCATCAATGCTGCAGCGATGGGACCTGTTAGGTGTGCCTGCCGACCCTCGTCATTTGGGAAAGCGTCAAATATACCAAACGACGAGGGTCCAAGACGAATCGCGAACCATACAATCGTTGCTGGCTCATCCTGAGCTAAGGGCAGAGCACTACGCAGGAAGTTTTCGACTTCCTCTTCTTTTCCAGGTTTTGCTTCTAAGCGAACGAGTAATCCTACACTAAGTGACATATTCTCTCTCCTTTATCACAAAATAGCTTGCGTGTGTGTACATGACACATACAAGTGAATCATAGCACCTGGGTGCAAGTATTCAAGAGAGAACCGCCCCTACCCAATTGGTTCTGGTAAGTCTGTGTCACTCGCCGCACACAAAGGAGGACGCCACGCACTACCATCTACTCAGCTTCCAGCCCAGGCGCACCACCGCAGGATCCTGGCCAAACATACTGGCTTTGAGTTGCTCATAGAGCTGCTCAATGCGATCTCGGTTGAGCCGCGACTTGATCTGTTGAGCCACGTCCAGTGCCTCTGTGGCTACTATCGTGGCCTCGTAGTAGCACTGCTCTTTGCCCAGCGGGCTGCTGGTCTGTGCCGCCTGCTTGAGCAACCCTTGTGCGCGCACAATGCTCAGTATCAGATGACGGCGTGTCAATTCGGGAGGTGTGAACCGCTCTGCATTCTCCAGGGCATCCCTGAGTCCCGCAGGGCTCTTCCTCACTGTGAGGGCCATCGCTCGGCCCAGAGAATAGTAACCCAGATCGAACTTGAGAAAGTTGGCATCTTCTCCCAGCTCCTGTCTCTGTGCAATACGTTCTGCTTGGTCCAATAACCCAAAGGCAATCGTCATCTCGGTCTCGGTCTCAGCGGCTAGCGCATGGATCAGTCCAGCCGCCTTGCGTACTTCCCCGACCACGATGAGCGAGGGATTGGCAGCCTGCTTGAGATGCAAGAGCGCTCCGTCGATATCCTGCTTGGCCTCTCTGATTCGGCTCTGTTCTCGTAATGCTGCTGCACGTCGCAACAAGGCAGCCACGATGGCCTCATCATGGCCTGTCTGCTGAGCCAGGAACAACGAGGTGTTGGCATGCGACAATGCCGTCTCACCGTCTCGCCGTTCACGCGCCACATCCAGCAGGAACTGGTGATAGAGGCTTTCGATGGCCAGGGCTTCCACCAGGTTGGCTCCACTGGCAAGAGGAAGCACCTCCTGGTGCAGATGGCTAATCCACCCGGCCACCTCACTGAGCGCTTCTTGGCCGTGTTGCGTAAAGTAGCCGCTGTACAGGCGCGCTTGCTTGCTGCGATAACTTTGTAACAGGGCAGCATCTACCCTGAAGCCGGGCAGATGGACGGCTGGCATGCTCAGCGGCATCGCTCCGTCATGGCAGAGGCCATCCAGCCCCAACAACGCCGGCGGAATAGCGAGCATGAAGGACAAGGCTTCACGCCGTTTCATCGAGTCTAAACCCCTATTGCGCTTTTCCATTCGGTTCACACTTTCCTCGGTAATCGGAGGATCACACGCCTGGCCTACATCGGCTTGTGTCCAGGGCTTGTGCCTCCCATCGGCGAACGTCTTCATCTTGCGTTCGCGGTACCACCTGATCACCTGACCAGGATGAGGGTAGCCATCGGGGCCTGCCTCAAAGGGCGGGTAGCCCTCTTGCACCCACCAACTGGGCTGCTGGCTGGCCTGAGGATGCAGCCCATCTCAGCCTAACAGCACCGCCGGAATCCCCAGTCGTTGCACAAAATAGCGTCGACGGCTGATCGCATCTAAGCCTGCGTCCTTCTGGATCGTCAGATACAGCATGTGCTCGCTCAGCCGCAATTCGGCGGCGATCTGGGACAACGAGACCTGCCGACGCAGCAGGTAGGCGTGGATCACGCTGCCCGGCTTGGGGAAGCGTGCTCGCTCATCAGCAGCGGGAAAGTTGCCCCAACTCTCCCACCAGTGCGCAGTCTGGCCCATCGTGTCTGCTCCTTCATAGTATACGACATCTGCGACAGGGTGTCGCTCC
>JAFAXQ010000071.1 GCA_019240835.1 Ktedonobacteraceae bacterium | reverse complement strand
AGCAGCGAGGCAAGACAGAGCCAGAGTGAGCCATAAATGTTGGGTGTGTCGCGCCCCAAGATCACCCAGGGTAGATAGGGATCAGAAGGAAACTGAGCAGGAGCAGTATTGAAGGGATCTGCATGATAGAGGACGAGCATACGTCCTGAGAAGATGTAGCTGAAGACATCGTCGGCAAAGAGCCTGGGTTGAAGCAACAATGTCAAGCCGAAGATGGCTGCACCCCCGAGCAGCAGAAAGAGGGTACGCCACGTTGGGCTATGCATCATACTACTGCTCTCTGTGAGGTAATGCGCGGCGATAATGGTGCCTACGTAGGCAGCAATGAGAAGCAGCAGTGTGAAAACGAGCAAGACCGTGGGAAGCCACTCCACGGGTGCAAAAATAGGCTCCAGCGTGGGGGTCCAAGGCCAAAGCGTTGTCAACGGAGTGGCGCTCAAGTGCAGCCCTGGAAGTGCTGAGAGGGCTACAAGAACCACATAGAGAATTGCAAAGATGCAGACAGCACAAAAAAGCACAAGAGAGAGTTTTCCTTGTGTACGGTCCACCCTCGTCGCTGAAGTAGCCGACTGCGCTGTCGCCAACTACAAGCCAACTCTCTTGAATGATGTGTCAACATACTTGACATAGTAATCATTGCTCGTCAGTTCCTGTAACTCGTCGCGTGAGAGGTAGGATGCAACTTCTGCATCTTCGCTGAGCGCTTCAAGTAGGGCTGGACCTTGAATGGTTCCGTTGCTCGCTAGCTTCCACACCTTCTTGGCATTGCGTTGCACGAGCTTGTAGGCTTCCTGCCGCCCCATACCTTTATCAATCAGGGCAAGTAAGATGCGCTGCGAGTAGACCAGTCCGCCAGTCATATCCAAGTTGTGCTGCATACGTTCGGCGTCGACCTGTAGTCCCTGTATTACACGTGTAAAGGTGTGCAGCATGTAGTGTAGCAGTATGCATGCGTCGGGAAGGATAATGCGCTCAGCGGAGGAGTGACTGATGTCACGTTCGTGCCAGAGGGCTACGTTCTCCATGGCTGTGACGGAGAAGCCACGCAGCACGCGTGCGAGTCCACAGATGCGCTCACATAACTCAGGGTTGCGCTTATGGGGCATCGCCGACGATCCCTGTTGGCCAGAGGCAAACGGTTCAAATACCTCGCTTAGCTCTGTGCGCTGCAGGTGGCGAATCTCCTGTGCCATCTTCTCCAGCGAACAGCCAATCAGGGCAAGCGTTGTCAAGAAGTGTGCATGGCGGTCACGCTGTACGGTCTGGCTGGAGATAGGAGCCACTGCCAAGCCTAACCGTTCGCACACGAACTCTTCGATCTGAGGCGGAACGGTGGCGTGGGTGCCAACTGCACCGGAGATTTTGCCTACTGTCGCCTGTTCGAGCGCCGTTGCCAGCCGTTGCTGGCAGCGTCGCAGCTCGTCGTACCACAATGCCAACTTCAGCCCAAAGGTGATGGGTTCCGCATGGATACCATGTGTCCGTCCAGCCATAAGTGTATACTTGTACTGTACAGCAGCCTGTGTCACAGCTTGGGCAAGATCGTGAACAGCCGAGGTAAGTAGTCGTCCCGCCTCTTTTATCTGTACTGCCAACCCAGTATCGAGTACGTCGGAAGAAGTAAGGCCAAGGTGGATAAAACGTCCCTCCGCGCCAAGCTGCTCCTGTATAGAGCGCAGGAACGAAATAACGTCATGATGAGTTTCCTGCTCTATCTCCTGCATACGTTGACTGTTATGGCGTGCCTGGCGTATCCTCTCCATTGCCTCCTGCCCAATGACCCCCTCACGCGCCCAGCCTTCGCAAACGAGCAACTCCACCTCTAGCCACGTATCAGTTTTATGTGTGGCCGACCACACTGCGGCCATCTCTGGTAGGGAATAACGTTCGATCATGTCTTTTTTCTACGTCTCCAAGCAGCCTGTTCTCTGTTGCGGGCACCTACATTATATCACCTGTCCTTCTTCTGGTTAAGTTAAGACTGTGATAGGCGATTGTCTTCGTGCTAAGCGGTCAAAGGGGAGAGAGAAACGCTTCCTTGTCTTGAGACCTTTGCGCTCGCTTGGGCATATAGGCATAAAAATTTGCAGGGACGTGTTATCTATGTTAGAATTGGGAAAAATGATGCCCGTGTATCCATAAACAAGGTTACGTTATCTCCAGGAGAGAATTGTGAAAAAAGGAATCCATCCAAACTATATTAAATCCACGGTGATTTGTTCCTGTGGCAATAGCTTTGAGACCCTGAGTATTAAACCCGTGCTCAAAGTTGATGTATGTTCTAAATGCCACCCGTTCTTCACCGGACAGCAGCGCATGCTTGACACCGCCGGTCGTGTTGAGCGCTTCCGCAAGCGCTTCAACTTGCAAGAGGAGCCTGTCTAGATCTACTACTACAGGGGGATCACTTTGCTGCATGCAAACAGAACGTACGATCCTGTTTCTCATTGCTGATACAGGAGCTGGACATCGTAGTGCGGCCAATGCTATCAGCAGTGCTATCAGAATCATTTCTCGGCAGAAGCAGTGCTTTTCATGTGCGTACACTGCTCAGTTTGTTACCGTTTCTCCTGCCGAACAGTCGAAGCAAGCAGAGCAAGTATCGCAGGAGGTGGGAGATACAGATTTATCTCAACTTCCTCCTCCTGCGTACCATATTGAAATCGTTGATGTATTTCGGGAGTATAGCCGCTTTCCCTTGCGTGAGGCAGTCAGACTTTATGGTCCGGCTATTCGTTACAATCCTAAGCTCTATGGAGAGTTTTTCCATCTCTTCGATCATGAAGAAAGACTTGCAACTGCTAGCTCACTGGCGACCCCTCTTATCCTGAATGGTTTATTGCGCTTGTTTAGTACGGTGCAGCCAGATGTTATCGTTTCTGTTCATCCCTTGTTAAACTATATCTCCATTCGGGCATTACACGAACTTGGCCTATCTATTCCTTTCGTAACTGTGGTGACCGATTTGATAAGCGTGCATCATAGCTGGTTTGCACCAGGCGCTAGTGGCTATATCGTCCCGACAGACCAGGCCAAGCAGCTCTATCTGAAGCGCAAGGAGTTAGACCCTGCTCTCGTGCGCGTATTGGGTATGCCAATAGACCCAAAGTTCACCCAGCCAGTGACGAGCAAAGCATCCCTGCGAGAGCGTCTCGGATTGGAGCCAGGGTTGCCCGTTGTGTTGCTTGTCGGAGGAGGAGACGGGGCAGGGAAGTTACTAACTGCTGTGCGGGCGATTTCACAGGCTAGGCTCCCTGTGCAACTGATCGTCGTTGCAGGACGCAATCGCCGTCTCTATACCCGCCTCCAGCGTGCGCGTTCAAGCTTACACGTGCCAGCACAGATACTGGGCTTTGTCGATAATATGCCTGATCTGATGCATGCCTGCGATGTTATTGTGACAAAGGCCGGTCCTGGAACTATCTGTGAGGCGCTGGCGTGCGGCCTACCGATTGTGCTAAGTGGATATGTATCGGGACAGGAGGAAGGCAACGTCGAGTTTGTCGAGCAGAACAATGTAGGAGTGCTCGCGCACAATCCGCTAGAATTGGTGGACGAGTTGCGTAGGCTGCTTGCGCCTGGGTCGCCAGAGCTGCGAAAGCGGCAACAGCATGCTAGGCGCGTGAGCCAGCCATATGCCGTATTTGATATTGCGCAGTGCATCCTTAGTTATCTGCCTGCTCATGGTGAGCCGAGCGTCTGGCAGTCATATGAGTGGCGAGATCGGCGGCTCACCAGCAGGTTGCGCTTCCTTCCTATTCGCGTACGTCGTCCACACCGTCGTCTGCCTAGGAAGCTGTGGAACAGTCCGCTTATGCGTCGCCTTGCACACTTGCGTGTGCGGCACAAAGCAAAGAATAGGCGTCATTGACGGTCAAATAATGCACGAAAGACATTCTTCCGTTTCTTTTTCGGCTACGAGGTGGGCATCTGGCGGTATCCTACGGTTGCTCTATCGTCTGTGGACGCAGATAGCCGCAAGACTTTTTCCCGAGAACAGCAGGAGCGCACAGGTAGCGCAGGCATTACACATTCCCTTGCCTGACGAGTTGAACATGAGTTGGATCACTGCTTCCCTGGCGATAGGAGGACGTATCCGTCCTGAGGATATCAAACCGTTGGGACGGCAAGGGGTGACGCATGTGGTGGACACACGGTCGGAATACTGTGACGACGAGGAGGCACTGGCGCGGGAGCACATTGAACTGCTCCACTTGCCTACTCCCGATACCTATCCTCTCTCTCTGGAGCAGCTCATGCAAGGAACCGCTTGGGCCAACGAACGCATGAAACAGGGAGGACGTGTTTTGATTCATTGTGAGCACGGTGTCGGGCGTAGTGTGCTGCTGGGGTGCGCTACCCTTGTCTATGGTGGTATGAGAGCGCACGATGCCTTGCAACTCGTACAGCGCAAGCGCTGGCAAGCCTCTCCCAATCAAAAACAGATTTCGCGCTTAAGAGAGTTCGAGTCAGCACTTGCTGCACGCCGTAGCACATAGCGCTCAATCGCCAGCGCGACTCCGTCCTCTGTATTGCTGCTGGTGATGACCTTGGCTGCCGCCTTCACTGCCGTGTTAGCATGTCCCATCGCGACTCCCCAGCCAACCTCCTGCAGCATCTCGATATCGTTATTGTTGTCTCCGATGGCCATCACGTTTTCAAGCGGAATATTCAGCCGCTGTGCGAGCGCTCGCACACCGTTCGCCTTCGAGCAACCCATATGCATAACCGCTAGTTCCGCACTGCCATAATTCCCTAGCGGGATCATGTTCCAGGCACAATGCAGTGCCGCAACCTCTTGCGCTAAACCGTTGTAAATAATGTTCTCTGAGGCAAGAGCGACCACACGCAGCAAAGCCGATTGACCACTGCACAGTTCGTTGTGGGGTAGGCGTCGTATATTCTCTGGAAAGGCTGCGAAGTAGGGAGTGATCCACTCGTTATCCTGCTCAAGAGGACCAGTCCACGTCTCTTCCGTGCCGTTGGCCTCAATATAATGCACTACTGGCTGAATCATGTGACGTATCATCATCTCTACTGCCTGTTGTGCAACATCAGCATTCAGCAGATGGGTGTGGAGCACATTGCCGTCGGGATGTTGGATGATCGTTGCCCCATCACAGATAATCAACGGGATCGTCAGCGCTAGCTCCGCAGCCATAGGCGCGCTGTTACAGTAGCGACGCCCAGTTGCCAATGTCACGACGATACCGGCTTGCTGAGCCGCCTGCACCATTGCACGCGTACGGGGCGTGATGCGTCTATCTGGGGTAAGCAAGGTGCCGTCAATATCGATTGCTAGCAGCTTGATATCTGGAGAAGTTACTTTCATGTTGGCTCTTAGTCCTTCTTGTGTCCCCCGAGGAGGATGATCCGTATATTATTGTGGGGTGGCAGTTCCCAGTATTCCTACTTTGAAGACTTTTACACTTCGTGAGTGTAGAGATATATATTATATTGCAGTGAAGGTGTGATATACTAGTCACATGTATCTTGAACGCATTCAACAGGCTTTGCAAGACGAACGGCTGGATGGTTGGCTCTTTTACGATTTTCGCCAATCAAATCCTCTAGCTTACCGTGTATTGGCGCTCTCGACCGATGACCTTTACACGCGGCGCTGGTTCTACTTCGTTCCGGCCCAGGGCATACCTACTGCATTGATTAGCGCAGTTGAGAAGCACCTGTTGCGGTCACTGCCGGGGAGTCGCTTGCTATTTCGCACCTGGCGGGAGATGCAGCTTCATCTGCAAACTATGCTGCCGCCAGGAACACGCATTGCAATGGAATACTCACCAATGAACGCTATTCCCTACATGTCGCGAGTCGATGCAGGGACAGTGGAACTGGTGCGTTCCCTGGGAGTAGAGGTAGTGAGCTCCGCCAATATTGCCCAGCGTTTCGTCGCCCAGCTCAGTTCCGAGCAGTTGGAAAGCCATCGCGAGGCTGGCCGCCGCCTGATCGCGGCCAAAGACATCCTCTTTGCTCAATTGGGCGACGATCTGTATAACCAGATAACGCTCAGTGAGTATCAGGTGCAGCAGCGTTTCCTTGATTTGGTGCAGCAGGCCGGGCTGGTGATGAAGGATCTGCCGCTGGTAGCGGTTAACGCCAATAGTGGCAATCCTCACTATGAGCCGACGAGCCAGAAGCATAGCCCCATCCAACGTGGTGACCTCGTGCTCTTCGATTTCTGGGCGCACCTGCCTCAACATGGCGCTGTCTTCGCCGACTACACCTGGATGGCCTTCGCAGGCACGCGTGATGAGATTCCAACACACCAGCGCGAGGTGTTTGAGATTGTGCGCCGCGCTCGTGATACCGGCATTACTTATGTGCGAGAACGCCTAGCCGAAGGCATGCGTGTTGAGGGACGGCAGGTTGACGATGTGGTGCGTACCCTCATCGAGGACGCTGGCTATGGCGACTGCTTCATTCACCGCACAGGGCATAGCATCACGCAGGTTGATCATGGTGATGGAGCCAACCTGGACAACTTCGAGACGCAGGATACACGCGTGCTGCTGCCCAACACCTGCTGTTCTGTAGAACCCGGTATCTACTTGCCCGCATTTGGCATCCGTAGCGAAGTAAATATGCTTCTGCTGGAGCGCGACGTAGAAGTTACAGGCGTGCCCGTACAAGAAGAGATAACTGCATTGTTAACATAAGCCCAAGTGGTTCTCTAAAACGTCTGTAATCTCTTGACGTTCGCACTCATTTGGCCTGCAGTAGGAGCATACTTTCGGAGATGCGTGCCCCAAAAGTTCCTATTCATGATCATTTTGTCTATCCCAAGTTGTGTACCGTGCCTATGAAATCAGTTACGTACAACTCGCTCTCTCATCAAGCGTATACAGGATAAAAGCATTCATATTGTATCCAGTAAAAGCGAGGGAGAACATCTTATGAGCGGTGAATGGGGTAAGAACCCACGTGAGGGTCACGATGAAATAGATAAGGGTATAGAGAGCATTAGGCGTATCTTTTCGCAAGGGCAGGGGCGCGTCAAGCGCGTTATAGATAAAGCAGGCGAGTATTGGCAGCAGGCGCAGGCGACGCCAACACCGCATCAGGCAGTTGCCGCTGAGGAGCAACGTATCCGCCAGCTTGTTGATCTGTGGAGTAATGAAAATTGGCGTGTGGCAAAGGATCTGGGTACCTATATGGACCTAGTTTCGTACAATACCGACGAGGTATGGGAGATAACGCTGCAGACGCGCTGGGAGACGCGCAGCATGGAGTCGGTAACCGAGCCGTACACGGGACGTTCAAAAGCAGCGAAAGGGCAGCCTGAGCCGTTGCTGCCGGTATGGGACTACGAACTGCCCCTGGTGACGGGCCTCAAAGCTCCACCGAGCCGCACGCGCCTGGAAGGTTTGGATGAGACTATCGCCTGCACGAACTGTAATGGTAGCGGCAGAGCACTCTGTGCCGTCTGTACTGGGCGCGGCTGGATCGTCTGCCCGGAGTGCAAGGGGCGTATTAAGAAACGTTGCGCTACCTGCCGTGGTCGTGGCTACGTAGCCGACTGGACCCACGGCGAGAAGAAGCCCTTCTTCCGGCGACAGGCAGAGAACATGGCAAACTCCGTCGGTGAACGCGTCGCCGATGTGTTTGAAGACATACGCCAGCAAGGCGTGCCCATCCCCAATCTAGTCGATACTGACCCTGCCAGCAAAGGCCCAACCATTCCCTGTCCCGATTGCGTGAATGGAGAGGTCGATTGTACTTGTAGCAACGGTAAGCGCGTATGCACTGCGTGTGAGGGAGCGCGCATGGCCCTCTGCGCCCACTGTGCCGGTACTGGCAAACTTATGCGGCATCGCGAGCTTGCGCGCCGCTTTGACCTGCGAACCCAAACGCGCATCATCGGTGAGAGTAGCATACCACAGCAGCACTTGGCCAAGGCAGTCGGTGAGATAGTTTACAGTGCTGAAGTCACCGAGCCGCTTTACCCGCAAGCGCCGCCCGAGGGTGTACCGATGGATGTATGGGGTGTGACGGTAGACCTGCTGAAGGCTGAGAGCCAGCAAAAACTGAGCAATGAGAGACCGGACAGTCCACTGTCCGGTTCACTGGCAACACTTCAGGTTCTTGAATTGCTACGCGTCCCCTATACTAAGGTGCAGTATCGCTACTCTGACCAGGACTACGTGCTCTACATCTACGATAGTGAGGGACGTGAAAAGCTCTACGCCGAGCACTTCCCGGCGCGCTGGGATCGCGTCGAGCGTCTCGTGCTTGCCATCTCCAACGACTTGCTGACACCAACACCGGAGGAGGAATCTCCTAACTCGTCGCATACAAAAAGCTATCATGCCCCCGCAGACACGCCGCCATATACTATCAGCGAAGAGGAAGATACATAAAAGGAGGCAGGCGCTTATGCCTGCTCCTTGGGGGCCAACTGCTGCCCACAGTTGAAACAGTAATGGAAGTAGGCGGGATTGTGGGCGTTGCAACGGGAGCAGATAAGTCCTTGCTCGCCCTCTGTCAGAAGCGAAGACGCCTCTGCGGGTACAGCGGGTGGTGGTGGCGTATGCTGTTCCTCTACTGGCTCTTGCACTTCTGATTGCTGCGCTTCTGTACCCTCTTCTGTCGTCTCTACATGCTCCTCTGCTTGGCGAGTAACCTCTGAAAGCACTCGGAGCGTCTCCGTACGCGCCCGTTCCATGTTCACACCCAAGCTTTCAAGTACCCCTGCTGCAACACCGCTACCTTCGCGTAGCAATCCCAACAAGAGATGTTCAGTACCAATATAATGGTGATTCAGACGACGAGCTTCATCGACGGCTAGCTCAATTGCCTTCTTGGCTCGTGGAGTAAGCCCAATCTCTCCCAGAACGATGCGGTCCCCGCGTCCAATAATAAATTCGACGGTGTTACGGACCTTATCCAACTCAACACCGAGATTTGCAAGGACCTTGGCAGCGACACCTCCACCTTCGCTTATCAGGCCCAATAGCAGATGCTCAGTACCAATATAGTTGTGCCTGAAGTGCTGTGCCTCTTTTTGAGCAAGCGTCAACACCTTGCGGGCACGCTCCGTGAATCTGTCGAAACGATCACGGTCACCCTGACGATCTTTGACCCACAGCTTGGGCATGGCGAACGAAGACCTCTCCTCTTGGGCTGGACCCTCCTCTTCTCCGCCAGCAACACGTTGCCGCTGCAGATAAGCCTCAAGGTCCGCCTGTGCAAAACGGTACTCACTACCAACACGATACGCTGTCAGTTCCCCCCTGTTGATCAGTCTGCGTACTGTTACTACGTCAACTCTCAAGTACTCGGCAACTTCTTCTGTGGTAAGCAACGGTATCATAGCTCCCTCCTTATTTCTTTGGAAAACAATATATCATTTAAGAGTACTATACATTACTATGAGGAACTTTGCAATACTTCTATGGTTTTATCAAAACTATAAAGAAAGCAAGAAAAAAAGCGCCAACCCCTGTCGGCGCTTTTTTTCTTGCTTTCTTTACTGTTTAAGATAGGCAATCAATTCACTACGCTTTACCTGGACTCCCCGCTGTTCACCTTCTAAAACCTCGGAATGCTGATTCTTGACTCTAACGACATCGTTAGCAAGCTCATCCTCTCCTAATAGGAGAGCATAGTCAGCACCAGAAGCCTGGACCTGTTTCATCTGCGCTTTGAAGCTGCGGTCGCCGTAGCTCATATCGGTCTTGATGTTGGCATGGCGCAAGTCGGCCACGAGTTGTAGTACCGCGTTCTTGATCTCAGGTGTCTTGTTGAGGGCGACGACGAAGGCGCGGCTGTGCGGCTCGGTTGGTGGCTGGATGCCCTGACGTTTGAGCTCGAGAATGATACGCTCGATACCAGCACCGAAGCCGATACCAGGGGTAGGAGGCCCGCCGAGAATCTCGGCCAAGCCATCGTAACGCCCACCACCGTTGAGCGCAACCTTATCGATCTCCGAGGTAAATTCGAAGACCGTGCGCGTGTAGTAGTCCAGACCACGCACGAGTAGTGGCGCGAGCACATATGGTACGCCATAGAGGTCGAGGTAGCGCTTAACCGCTGTGAAGTGTTCGTTGCACGGCTCGCACAGGTAGTCGGCTATTTTCGGCGCACGGGCAATCTTGGGCTGGTCCTGGGCTTCTTTGCAATCCAGCAGGCGTAGCGGGTTTTTATAGAAGCGCATCTTACAGTCCTGGCAGCAGTCATCGAGCAGAGGGCGATAGTAGTCCGTCAGTATCTCGAGATACTGAGGACGGCAGTTGCGATCACCGATACTATTGATATGAACTCGAATATGCTTTAAGCCAAACTGGGTGTATACTTGGTAGAGTAGCCCGATCATCTCTGCGTCGATGGCGGGGTCGCTCTCGCCCAGTGCCTCGCAGCCGAACTGATGGTGTTCGCGATAGCGACCAGCCTGCGGCTTATCGTGGCGGAACATAGGTTCGCTCATATAGTAGAACTTAACAGGTTGTGGAAGCTTGAACATGCCGTGTTCTATGTACGCCCGCACAACGCCCGCTGTCCCCTCCGGGCGTATCGTCAAGCTCTGTCGATGGCCATCCTTGTCCGGGCGGTCCTCAAAGCTGTACATCTCTTTCTCGACAATATCCGTCCCTTCGCCCGACGTGCGCCGGAAGACCGCCGTCTCCTCCAGCAGGGGCGTCTCGATGCGCCGATAGCCATAGAGTTGTGCCACTTCGGCTGCCGTTTTCTCCACAAAGTGCCAATAGGCCCGCTCGTCGGGCAAGATGTCCTTGAAACCCTGCAATGCTCTATATTGTTCTGGCATATTTCCTTTTCCTCCACATAACAAATGCACGGCTATTATAACAGATTTCGGGTCATGATAGACATGTTACAAAAACACTGTTAGAATAGGAGACGGTCAAGGGTATTGTCCTGGTCACCTTGCGAACAAAAAAGAAAAGAGGAGCGCGTATGACACCCTCTATCGACCCCTTACGGCAACGTACCACGAATATCCTCCCGCAGCGTTGTCATGAATGCAGTGAGGAGGCACTTGGGCGTTGCCCCGATTGTCGCCACAGCTTTTGCCAGGATCATTTTCCTAAACAAGAGCACTCGCCCTGCGCTGAAAAGCAGATGAAAATAGCCCAGTTCCAAGTATGCTACGTCTGTGGCACACAGGTCTATCCTGATCAGTGGTCTCTTGCAAAGACATCGCACTTTGTCGATCAATTTACGTGTAAGGGCTGCGGGCGCTATGTGTGCGACGAATTGCACACGCAGCGTAAAGCTGAGGACATTGTCATCGTACGCGAAGGGCTACGCGGTCATCGCTACCAATACATCAATCGCTACTGTGACCTATGTGCCCCATTGTATCACGTGGGTGGCATCAAGGGGTTAGCATACGTTATTGTTACAGTAGGAACGATTGTTGCTACTATCTTTTTCTACTTCCATCACTGAAGTAGAATGTCTTATACAAGGATAAGGAGGAAGAGGCGGTCAACGTTTCCTTTGCTTCGTAGGAGTGGCTTAATATTGGATAACGCTCAAAGGTATTTTACCGTCTCGGATCGTCACATATATGGCTTTCTCATCAACCATTGATTCAGCACTTTCACGTCATCAGAAAACAATAAACTCTGCAATTCGTCATGCAGTAATGAAGGTGAGTAAAGCAGAGACACACTCAGGAGTTGTTAATCTCCAGCCCTACTATGGACAAATGCAATACCATTTGGGGTGGGTGGACGAGCACTTCTCGCCTGCGGCAAGTAATCCCGGCAAGCTCTTGCGCCCAACACTCCTACTTCTATCATACGAGGTAGCGGGAGCATGGGGACTTGCTGAAGAAAAGCCCTGTCGCTCAGACTACTTACGTCGCGCTCTACCAGCAGCCGTTTCTGTTGAGCTTACTCATAATTTCACCCTGATTCATGATGATATCGAGGATGGTGATGTAGAACGTCGTCATCGTCCAACGCTCTGGAAGATTTGGGGTATCCCTCAGTCAATCAACGCTGGCGATGGTCTTTTCGCCCTTAGTCGTCTAGTTCTCTGGGAAGTGTTAGATGAGGGAGTAGAAGGTACCATTGCAGCTCGGCTTGGCAGGATTCTTGATCATAGTTGTCTGACGCTCTCAGAGGGTCAGTATCTCGATATCAGCTTTGAACAGAGAGATGATATATCTGTTTCCATGTATCTAGATATGATTAGTCGTAAAACGGCAGTGCTAATGAGCTGTGCAACAGAGATGGGCGCGATTTTAGGCACACGTGATCAAGAGACTATCGATCGATTGCGTAGCTTTGGGAGCACAATAGGTATAGCCTTTCAGATACGTGATGATTTACTAGGCGTTTGGGCTACTAAAGCAGAACTGGGTAAAACTCAGGCAGGTGACATCTATCGACGCAAAAAAAGTCTTCCAGTTCTATACGCTTTAGAACATGCGGATATCGGTGATCAACAACTCTTGCGCAACATTTATCAGCAGGACTTACCTATCACTTCAAAAGAAGTAGACGATGTACTAGCTGTCTTTACGCGGACGAGAGCGCGAGAATACTGCTGTACAGTTCTAGCACGGCAGTGTCAACGGGCACGTCAGGTTCTGTCAGAAGTTCAGCCCAATGCTGGCCCTATATCGGTGCATGCACTTGGTGATATGGAGGCATTGGTTCATTTTCTGGAGGACACTTCCCCATAGTAAACTCCAGGAACGTGTAGAAGGACCGTGCTCCACAAGCACTTGCATAAGTAGCACTTCTTGCAACATCAGAGCTAGTTGATAAATCCAGAAAGCTAGATCGCCCAGAAGCTTTAGTCTTAGAGGGCTTTCGGACCACCCTGCATGACCTAATGAGTTCCTTTCAGAGAAAACGATACTTCACGCATTCCTCAGTCTAAGATTAATTCAATTCCCAAATTGTAGCCAAATTTCCTGCAGTCGTCACCAACTGCTTGCCATCAGGGGACCAGGCGAGACTGCGCACAGCGGTATTGTGCTGAATCGTGAGCAGTGGCCTTGTACCCTGTGCCGGGTACCATACTGTAACCACCCCATCGTCTCCTGCGACGGCCAAGAAGCGCGCATCAGGAGACCAGGCGAGCGTGCGTATAGGCTTGTTTGATGCTTGTAGGCGCGTAGGCGTATCCATGCATAGGATAAGACCATCCTTGGCCCCTTGCTGCTGGCAGGTGAGGCCGTTCCAGAGACGTACCATCCCATCATCTCCACCCACGGCAAGTTGCCCGCCCACGGGGGCGAAAGCAAGCGCTCTCATCGACGTTTGAGCATCCAGGTATGAGTTATGTACCTCGCGCCCATTGGCCGCCATCCATACACGAATCACGCCTCCTTGTGAGGAAGAGGCTACAGTCTGACCGTCTGCCGCCCATGAAACAGCATCTATGGGGGCTGTGTGGCGTGTAAAGATTTCTTGGGCATGGTAATTGGTTGTATTCCACACGACAGCACGCATATCTAAGGCGGCGGAGACCACCTGCTGCTGACCGTGTGCGGACCAAGCTAGGCTAGTCACAGTTGCAAAATGGCGCTGGGTAGAACGAGCAAGAGTTGTACCCATCTGGGCGTTCAAGAACAACACCTGATTGGCGGAGCCGCTCACGAGTCGTTGGCTATCGGGCGACCATGCCAGGGCGCTCACAGCAGCGGGGTGTCTAATAGTGTGGCTCACAATGCCGTCAGGAGTCCAAACGAGAAGTTGAGCGTCGTTCCCCCCACTAGCTAGCGTAGTGCCGTCTGGTGACCATGTGACAGTTCTGATCATCTGTTGATGACCATGAAAGGAAAATGCGAGCTTTGCCGTTGTGGGCAGTGCAGACTGCACTGGCGCTGGCGCTTTTCCATGCAATACAGTCGTGTGAGCGGGTGCCGTTTTCGTGAACGAGCGGTATGCAGCATAGCCCAGTCCAATACCTCCAACACCCAGCACGACACTCCCCGCCGCTAAGAATGCCCTACGCGTCCAGTTGGACTTCTTATTTGGAGACGGTAGAGATGTGGAGGTGTTCTGTCCACTCAATGCGAGCTTGCCGTTCCGTCCGCCAATAGTACTATTGAGGTCCGGTATCGTCGTATCTGAGTGAAAGGAGGAGTCAGCATACTGCTGTTGCGCAGTGCCTTGCATTGTAGGAGCGGCTGAGCCGTCTATGACATACGGCTCCAATGCCAGTCTCGCACCTTGTTCAATTCTGCAAGCTGCCAGTGTTGTATTCTCGGGTAAAACTTGTCCACCAGGGCCACGGCGCAACACATAGGCGAGCTTTTTCCCGAAGAGGTCTGTCCGGGGCAGGTGCAGTTCATCGACCATGGCGGGTACAAGCGCTGCAAGCGGCGCGTCGGCGACAACTTCTATCAGACGGAGGTCACCAAATGCATTTTCCTCTATTAATACTTCAAGCTTCTGCATAATGCACATCCCTATTTCTGAGTCTAACTGCACAGAGTGTATCATATTGTCTCATCGTTTTTCAGCAATGTAAGCAAAATGGGCTAGTCGGGAGAGTGAGGGTGTGCTACTATATTCCTAATAGTAAATAAAAAAGAGAGCGCCTATGGCACGACCCGTCTATGTAATTGGACATAAAAATTCTGATATGGACTCTGTAGCCTCGGCTTATGCTTACGCGCACTTGTTGCAGGTGCAGGGTGAGGAGCAGGCGATAGCCGCTCGTCATGGTGAGTTGAAGCCAGAGGTAGGCTTTGTGCTTAACCGTTTTCAAGTTGAGCCGCCTGAAGTCTTGGAAGATGTCCACCTGCAGGTGCGTGATGTGCTGCGCAGTGGCCGCGTCATTTCCGCGTATGTCGATCAGCCGCTGCTAGAAGCTGGTCTGCTCTTACGGCAGCACAACCGCCGCTCTATGCCCGTGATAGACGCGGATAACAAGGTATATGGCATTATCTCCGACGCAGATTTCGCCAAGCTCTTCTTCAACGACCTTGATCCACAAGCTGTTAACCGTGTGGCACTGCGCCGCGACAACCTCGTACGCGTGCTTAAAGGTCGTGTGCTGGTAGAAGGTCGCCGCTCACTGGGTGATCGTGTGCTAGTCGGGGCGATGGAGGCGGAGACAATGGCAGGCTATATTGAGAAGGGTTGCCTAGTCGTTATGGGAGACCGCGAAGATGCGCAGCTTGCAGCCATCGAGTGTGGAGCTGCAGCACTCGTCATTACAGGCGATCTCCAGGTTTCCGAGCGTACCTTAGCTTCGGCACGCAAGCATGGAGTAATGATCATAAGCACGGGGCATCATACCTTCACAGCAGTACGGCTCATTAACTTGAGTATCAGTACCCAGGATATAATGGACCGCGAATTTGACTTTTGTCATCCCGAAGATTGCATGAGCGATGTGCAACCGTTACTGGCACGCCGCCGCTCTATGCCGGTAGTCGACGACGAAGGGAAGCTTGTTGGCTACATCTCGCGTACAGACTTGATAAATGCACGCCCGAAGCGGGTGATTCTAGTCGATCACAACGAACGTTCGCAGGCTGTAGATGGAATCGAAGAGGCCGAACTATTAGGCGTTATCGATCATCACCGCATCGCCGATATTTATACCACTAGGCCCATCATGTTCCGTGCTGAACCGGTAGGTTGCACAGGCACTATCATCGTAGAACTCTACCACGAAGCAAGCGTCACAATTCCTCGCGAGGTAGCAGGCTTGCTCCTGGCTGGCCTGCTCTACGATACGCTCATTCTCCGTTCGCCCACCTGTACAGCACGTGACAAGCGTGTTGCCGCCGAGTTAGCGGCAATCGCAGGAGAAGATATAGAGCAGTTCGGGCGGCAGATATTCGCTGCGGCTGCTGCCGAACTGAGCGAGAAAAAAGCAGAGGCGCTGATTACCTCTGACTTCAAGGAATTCACTGTGCGTGACAATAAGTTCGCTATTGGCACAGTTGAGACTACCAGTCCAGCAACGATTGAAAAACGCATTCCTGAATTATACGCTACGATGCAGCGTATTGCGCAGGAACGCAACTACACCTCGTTTCTTTTCATGATTGTAAATATCATTACTATGCAGTGCCGTTTGCTGGTCTGGGGTGCAGAACATGCAGTGGCAAGGGTGTTAGCAGTTCCACTCGAATCCGATGGTCACTCGATGGTGGTAGAAGGACTTGTGTCGCGTAAGAAACAATTGGTGCCGCTCCTGGGACGTATTCAGGCTGCAATTGGCGAGAAAAGGAACAATATATAGTAAGTATATAGTACAAGTAGCACAAGATAACTGCTTGTGCTGAATCTGTTACACAATCTACTTGTCACGAAACCAACGCTATGTTACACTACATCACGGCTCAGACGCTTCTTGCAGAAGGTAACTTTTCAGATACTCTGGAATGGTGTGCCGCCTTCGGCGGCGGAAAAAAGGAATGCGTGTGGGGATACCCGCGCCCCTTGGGATCCTCTGCTGAAGGGTTTAAGAATTCCACTAGTCAAAGCCGACTAGTATGTATTATGCCTAAGGAGGGCACACTTCATCGTGAGTAAATACTATATCTTAGTTCCTATTGGCGTAGGACTACTCGCGGTACTATTCGCAGCATACCTTGCGAACTACGTACTACGCAAAGACACCGATACTCCTGCGATGCAGAAGGTTGCAAATGCGATCTTCTCCGGCGCAATGGCCTTCCTCAATCGTCAGTACCGTACTATTGCCATACTTTCAGTCGTTGCGGCTGTTATTGTTGCAACGGTTCTTGCACTGCTTGGTCAAGGAAGTCAGGCTGATAAGCTAAGTCTGGCATGGCACACTGCTCTCGCCTTCTTGATTGGTGCGTTCTGTTCTGGCATCTCTGGCTACATCGGCATGTATGTCGCAGTGAAATCAAACAGTCGTACCGCTAGTGCTGCTACTCGTAGTCTCGGTGAGGCGTTGATGGTCTCTCTGCGTGGAGGGGCAGTCTCCGGTTTCCTGGTGGTGGCACTCTCTTTGCTGGGCGTATCATTGGTCTTTACAGCCTATGGTGGTCTCACCAACCCAGCACTAGCACCCTCTCTGATCGTCGGTTTCGGCTTCGGTGCAAGCTTTGTGGCACTGTTCGCCCAGCTCGGTGGTGGTATCTACACCAAGGCAGCCGATGTGGGTGCCGACCTCGTCGGTAAGGTCGAGGCGAACATTCCAGAGGATGACCCGCGTAATCCTGCCGTCATCGCCGACCTCGTCGGTGACAACGTTGGGGACTGTGCTGGTCGTGGCGCTGACCTCTTTGAGTCAACTGCTGCTGAGAATATCGGCGCAATGATTCTCGGTGTGGTTCTCTACGTTACTACCAACAACATTGGTTGGATCCTCTTCCCACTCGTGGTACGCGCCTTCGGACTCATCGCCTCCGCACTTGGCTTGCTCTACGTTCGCCCCTCTGTAGTTATTGAGCCGGACAAAGCTGCTGGCAAGGACCCAGGTGAAATCGCCATGAATCAGCTCAGCATTGGCTATCTGATCACCTGTGCTCTCTCTATCATTGGTGTGTTCGCTGGCAGTTATCTTTTACTAAATGGTCCCAGCATAACAGGCACTAACGGTATTGCTCCGTGGATATGGTTTGGCTTAGCTGGTACTGTTGGTATTCTACTGAGCGTTGCCTTCGTATACATCACGCAGTACTACACTGCTGGTACGTGGCGTCCTGTGCGTGAGATTGCTGCCGCAACGCTCACTGGCCCGGCAACGACGATTATTACGGGTATCGCAGTAGGGTTTGAGTGCGTTGCTCTGCCAGTACTCGCCATCTGTGTTGCGCTGGGTCTCTCGTTCTTCCTGGGGAGCCAGGTCAGTTTCCATATCCCTGTACAGATTAACCCCGGTATTGTCAACCAGGGCGGTATCTTCGGCACCGCGGTTGCCACTATGGGCATGCTTATGAGCTGTGCCTATGTGCTGGCTATGGATACCTTTGGCCCTATCACTGATAACGCTGGCGGTATCACTGAAATGGGTGGTGAAGCCGAAGAAGTACGTGATATTACCGATGCACTTGATGGTGTCGGCAATACGACCAAGGCGCTTACAAAGGGCTATGGTATTGGCTCTGCTGCATTAGCCGCCTTCTTGCTCTTCAGTGCCTATTTGGATGTGCTCTTCACTTACAAACACAATCCAGCAGTCTATCGGGTTGATCTGGCAGATATTAGTGTGTTCATTGCAGCTCTGATTGGTATTACATTGATCTTCTTCTTCAGTGCCTTGGCAATTCGCGCAGTAGGTGCTGCTGCTAAGCGTATGATCGAAGAGGTGCGCCGTCAGTTCCGTGACAATCCCAAGATCATGGCAGAGCGTGTTGAGGACCGTGTGGACCCAGATTATGCTCGCTGCGTTGACATCAGCACCCGTGGTGCCTTGCGTGCTATGGTTCTACCGGGACTGGTAGCCGTCTTGACACCAATTGCCGTTGGTGTCATTCTTGGTCCACAGGCGGAGGCTGGGATGCTGATGGTCGGTACGATGGGTGGTATCGTCCTTGCTTTGTTCCTCAACAACGGTGGTGGTGCCTGGGACAATGCTAAGAAATACATCGAGGCTGGTTACCTGCGGGTCAATGCTCAGGGCGAAATGGTTGACCGCCTCGATACGAGCGGAACCGTGCTTGGCAAGAAAAGCGAGCCTCACAAGGCTGGTGTAGTCGGTGATACTGTTGGTGATCCCTTTAAGGATACGGCTGGTCCATCGCTACATGTGTTGATCAAGTTGCTCAGTACAATTACGCTTGTGCTCGCTCCTCTTTACATCTTCCTGCATCCATAGGGCTGGGCAAGTTCCGGCCCTACTTCTTGAGAGCATTGGGGGTACAGGAGGCTACGCCTCCTGTACCCCCAATGCTCTCAAGGGAGGTTGACATCATCAAGAAGGGATAGCAATGAAGCAGCCACTATGTGCCCACAAGCCAGCGTATGTTGTTCTCATCTCTTTTGTCATTCTCCTGCTGTTAGTTGCTTGTAATACAAGCCCTATATCGAGCAGTCCAGGCAATGGGAGTATTGACACAGGCTCGGTAGGCTCTGGTACGCAGGGAGCCGTACAGGTCTTCGTAGAGCCGGATGCAGGCGACAGTATGATTACAAGTGCCATTGCCAGTGCCAGAAAATCTGTATGGGTAGAGATATATCTGCTGAGCGACCGCAATGTCATTCGTGCATTAGAGGAAGCAGCTAACAGAGGTATTGATGTCCGTGTCTTGCTTGAGCCACATCCTTTGGGCGGCGGACCTTCACCAAGACGTACGCTCGACCAACTACAAGCTGCCGGTATCAAAGCACAACCGACTAATCCTAGTTTTACATTGACCCACGAGAAGGGCATGCATTTCTTGCGAAATGTACGAGTGCAATTTTAGCTCTCTAGAGCGTGATATGGCCTTACTTGAAGCCCACGTTACCCGCCTGTTTACTCGTGTAGGTATTACTCCATAGAAAAGCTAGCACCGCAGTACATCCCTGCTTTCCTGTTTCCCACAGGAAAACAGGGTTTATTATCCATAAGGAGTCTATCACATGAGTAATTGCTACTACATCCAACGACTCAGCAATTCCTGCTTTCTTGTTCGAGAGCGACAGGAAGGCAGGAAGCCTTGCACAGCAGATAGAATTTTGAGCACCTTCACCGACAGAGCCAACGCGTTTACCTATGCGCAAGTGATGAATGAAGTCCAATGCCAACTAGACCTTGTATTTTCACGCAACTTTAACCAAATCGCTGAATGGACTGAAACCTTGATTATTTTGTTAATTGGCAACAAGTGGAGGTTAATCCAAAACGCTAAACTTAATTTTCGAAGCTTGACAAAACAACAGTCTCCATGCATGCTAAATAGGCTATTTTTGCGGGTTTGCCCAAAAATAGCCAAATATAGAAGCATGCGAATTTGTCAAAGTAGACAAGTAAAGATAGTTATTTCTCTCATACTTTCTCTCTGGTTTTTCTCAATTATTAATTCTTTTATTAGCTCTAATAATGAAAGTACTAACTGTATTAATCCATTATTTGCTATTGGCTGCTCATTGCAAGAATTAACTGTGGTTGTTGTTTGGGGAGTTATTTTACCTTTTCAACATCATTTTTATAATAATCTCACTTCTGCGCTAATCTCTAGCGTTATTAGTTTAGCAGATATACTTTTATTTTTTATTTTATTTGGCGGGTTATACGTTTTGGTTTTTATGCTCATCCCATACCTGTATCAGAAATCTATCCTCAAATATAAAAAGAAACGCTTACCAATAATCCGGTAAGCATTTCAATACAAGGCCGCGTGGAAATTGATTAGTTTGGTGGTACGGCTAGGTCTGTCGGTGTATTTCCATCAAGAAACTGCTGCAAGCCAGTTTGTACGGGTTTCTCAACAAATACTATCCCGTGATTATCGCCTATACCGTTACCACCCGTGCATGGGTACGTTCCATCAATAAAAGCTCTCGCGTAGACACCAGAATTATTCCCTTGGTCTAAATCCCATTGGCTATCAAGAAATTCAGGACCTACCCCATGAACACATACTCTCGCATCATAAACAAAATCAATGAGGTTGCCAATTGTCAAGCTTGCTGTTCCGTCCTGCTCTGCCTTTCTAAGTAAGTTCTCATTTGTACCACGAGAGTTAAAAAGAACTTGTGAAATGCTAGCTTGTCCGCCTCGTGGCGTATAAAACGTGTAGAGGCTGGTTAAATCCCTCAAGCTTGTAAGTGGAACTTTCGTGTTCTTTATTCTGCTACACTGTGGTAAGCCCCGATAGTAGCTACTGACAAGATCAAAGTATTTATTAAGGGGACCTTTTTCAATCCCTCCGAGTGGGGAGTCAAGCGTAACTACACCTTGTATTTTCCCACCGGGGGTGCCTGGGATATAGCCTTTTAAGCCACTTGTTTTATCAAGGTATGCAAGATAGCCTATGGCAATAACTCCACCCATGCTATGGCCGATGAGGTCAACATCAGTATTGGGTCTGTTGGTTAGGTAACGTTGTATCTGACTGTTCAATCGTTTCACATAGGTACTAATATTTTGGTTAAAGGTATCAATGCAGCCATAAGAGTCTGGATTACCTGCTTTATCGCTGCCATGATAGCTAAACGTCAGAAAGTTTGCGTCAGAATAGGTAGTTTGTAAGAATGGACCTATACTTTTCGTATCCCAAAATGCATTTTGAGAGAGGGAAGACGTAAGTCCCTGAAGGAAAATAAACAGCCTTCCACGGACATTGATGGTGATGTCAAGGGAACCGAGCTTGACATTTGGATTATCACTGGTTGCACCGATAGTGAGAGTATAGCTTCCAAGGGGAGTATCCTTGGTAGACTGAAATGTCCACTTGGTGGAATTGCTACCAGTTGTGGTTGGGGGCTCGAATATGTAAGAAGTGTTAGGTGGAATGTTGTTCGTATACCACGTTTCGTTGCCACATGAAACGTCACATGTGGGGTAAGAGAAGTAGAGCACAAGTGGTTCGCCTGGATGGATATCAAAGTTTCCAGTGGAAGATTGACTTGACTCCTGTTTGAGATGGAGAGCATGTGGGGAAGTAGCTGCATGTGCCACTGCTGCCATATCGCCAAAGAAGGCAAACATGACCACAAAGAGCATGAGGAGGGGAAGCGCAATCTTTCCCTTGAAGCAAGAAGAGGAATACATGAAAAAACCTCACTTTTTTGAAGAACAACAGTAGTTACTCAACGGAAGTCTCTCATCAAAAAATACGGCAAGAAGAGCTTAGTGATACAGTAATAATTGCAACGAGGGACACATTAGAAAATTTTCTTGTGCCGTATTGTTCACGTATAAAGTATAAGCAATACTAGTCATATTTTCAAGTGATTGTGATACGAAAATTTCGTATTGAAAAATATCGGATACAAGCATAATTTCTTATGTAATTTGTTACTCCTATTATTATGTAAATGATAGAATAACCTCAAGCAAGTGAAATACTTTTTTATCATCAACAAATTGCATAATAATAGAAATAGATAAGAAAACTGTTCTATTTCACTTTCCATCGAAATACATACTTTTACCCCAATTAACAGTCTTGCCGCTTCTCACTGTTGCGCTAAAGAGATATTGTCCCCATTTTAAGGGGTAGTACCAGCGCTGCTCTGCGCCAAGTAAGTGTATAAAGAGAGAACTTTAACATAAAGTCCTGCACAGAGTGAGCAGAGTGGCTAAGGAGACAGGCGAAGTAGATGAGGTACTGCTTGGTCTGAAGCTCTCCTGACAATGTGGCTGCGGGAAACCTTTCTTTCCCAAGAGCTGCTAGCCAGAATCATATTAGAGGTTCCGGTAGTAATGGAGAAATTTCGTACGCTAAGGAATTATTCCGAAGCCCATATCCTTTATATAGGTGAAGCAAGTTATAAACTGGAGGTAAAGAAGGCTACTAGCTGCTTTTGCTATACTACAGGAGGATGCACAAGAGAAAAATAAAGAGAGATATTGTTTTTACCGCCTATGCTGATTTTTGCCTAGGAATGGCTACGGCCTGGGGGTTTGCTGCTTGGGAGTCTCTTTCTCGTTTAGCGTGGGGGGACTTGTTTACTGCATCTTTCCTTGCTTCAATCGCTATTAAGGTGCGTATCGCTTATGATAAACTTTCATGACCTTATAACAAGTGGTGCTATTGCGTGGTCTCTTATCCTTATTGCTGGTGCTGTGTGGTTTTCTCTTTCCTTCCGTGATACTGGCGGGCATCGCCACAAAGTAAAGTGAAGTAAGTATTACTTATTACATATTTACGGACACATCTCGGTGATACCCTAAGTAGCTGCTCATTTCCGTGGAACTTTTCCTCCCTTTGTTGGTTTTTACCCTATGAGCTACAATAGACAAACTTTTCTCCGTTTATGAACCCTGAACAGACCAGACACGAACGATTGATCGACTACACCACCATGCTCAGAGAGCGGTTTGAGTCCGGTGTGCTTGCAGAATTGCAAGACCTCTCCCAATGGGTCGTATGGCGGGCAGAGGTAGAAGAGGGGAAAAAGAAGAAAGTACCGTATAACCCGAACTCCCATTTACTAAAAGCAAGCGTCAAAACTCCGAAAAGTTGGGGAACCCTGACAGAGGCACTTACTGCCCTCAAGACAGGCAACTACTCAGGCTTAGGGTTTATGATAACCCCGCCGCTTGTGATGCTTGATCTTGATAATAGTTTTGACCGGAAAACAGGAACCATCACCAGCCCGCACGCAGCAGAGATAGTCACAGAAGTTGACTCGTTTTTTGAAGCCTCACCATACAAAGGGTTACATGGGTTAATTTATGTGGAGAGACCAATCAGGAACGTCCACACCGATGCACTTGAAATATACGGACATGATCGGTTTACTACTATCACCACCGACCACATTGCAGGAACACCAACCACGATTAAACACCGGACAGAAGCACTGGAAGCCCTCTATAGACGTTTTGCGCCACCTGTAGAGGAAAGAGCCTCTCAGAACACGGGGGGTGGTGTTGTGGCTGTTGCTCGACTCACTGAGTTACCGCCGGAAGCGGCACGCGACGCAGTGTTACAAGAACTGTTGAGAGGCGATATGAGCAGATACGGCAACGATCACCATCGGGCAGACTGGCATTTACTCATGAAACTCTTACACTGGACAGGTGATGATAGACAGCTTACTAAATCCCTCTTTTTGCACTCACCATTAGGGCAGCGTCCCAAAGCGCAAGAGCCTGAAGGCAGAGGCAAACGCGGCAACACCAACTATGTTGACCGTACCATTGACCGCATTCTTCAGAAGCGGCACCATCCTCCGATGAGAAGATAACACACCGCTTGTTGCTATGCTGCAAGCCGTTCTACCCCTTTTTCATACCATTGGGTCTCTATTTCAATCCCCAGGTATTTCCGCCCTGTCTGTTTGGCCGCCAAACAGGTTGACGCGACACCCGCAAAAGGATCGCACACTACCTCGCCCACTTGAGTTGATTTTTCAATCAGGTATTCAAGAAGCGGCAAGGGTTTTTCTGTCGGGTGCAGACGGTCATTTTCCGGCACACGGTCAAAATGCAGGACACTCGAATCCCGCCTGCCGTTTAAATGCCTGCGACCTTTCTGCGCAAACACAATGAACTCATGTATTTGTCCGTAGTTGGCATCTAAATCCCCTGCCGTCCAATTATTCTTCTCCCACACCAAGATATTTTTCACCTGAAAATACTTTGCGGCAATTGCTTTCATGTACTGATCAGTCTTCCAACTACAAAAAATGTAGACGTGGCTATTCTCTTTTAATTTCCTGTGCGCTAGAGTTAGCGCTGTATCAAGTGTTTGTAAGGTCTGCTCCAAGGTGTCATTTGCAAACTTTCCCAAAGGGTTCACTTCCCGATGTTCACTTTCGTAGTCAATGCCATATGGCGGATCGGTCAGCAACAGATCGAGACTGCTATCGGGTATGGTTGCTAAGACTTTTGTGCAATCGCCCAGGACAAAGCCCGCATCGGGGAGATGCACCCCCACTCTTTTTTGTTCCAGCAGCAAGCGGTATTTTTCCTGCTTCAATTTGATAAGTGACCAGGCAAAGGCAACCGCTTTGGTTAACAGGTGTTCTTGCTGTTGTGTGTCTAAGCTTGCGACCTGTTTATGGTGATGAAAACTTAACGTGTCTTTACGCACCGATAAAGGCACGTGAGAGGCAACCCATTTATAATCCCGCAGGGTTTGATAGTCTAAGCCTGTTTGCTGCAGTGCCTCTTCATATTTTTTGCCCCAGGCACGCTCCCCGTAGTTTAACCAGTCCCCTATCCAAAACTGCACCGACTTGTTAGCTTCTTGAAGAAAGACACCGCACTCCTGCCAGTTTGCGAACGTGGGCTTGCCAAGGGGGGTTAGCCCGTTTTTGTGCAAACGAAACGAGGACACGATCAGATCATGCGAAGAGGACAGCTTCTCCATAGGAAAAGGTTAGTATATCATGCCAGGCGGCTTTCGTGCTTGACAAAGAGGAGGTAGGCGAGGATAATGTAGCCACTCGAACATTTGTAATATGGGATCGTTCCAATACACTCTCACTCGCCCGCCAAAGGCACTACGCAAAGCACAATTAGACAATATAGCCTTGGTACCTGCTTCCCTCCTTCCCTTGAAAGCGACCTATCAACCATTCGCCAATACCCTGCCGAAAGGGAGTGTGTTATGCGTCCCTGGGACACCACGCCAGCAGAAGATCATAGCGAAGGTGACACAGTTTTTTAGAGATCATGGACATCCTGTTATCACCATGCCGCTTGAGAACATTACCCGCACTATGAAACGGACGCCCAGGCTACACGCTGAATCCTTACGGGTTGCCATATACCCTCTGCCTTGAGCATACTTTTTATCTCCTCACCATTCACTCAAAGGTACCTTTCCTCTTCTTCTTTTGACTTTTCACCGCTCACTTGCTACGCTCTTTCCACTGGTGAACTACCAGAAAGCTTTGAATTGCAAAGCTTGTTTTGTAGCACCTTTACAAAAGGTCGCAGTTGTGCCAACGCACAGAAAGGAAGGCGAAGCGTCCTTAGAAGATTGGGCATTTATCGGCTACGTACACCGTTTGTTTATTGACAATGACGTCCAGACAACAGGTTAACAGGAGGTTTCTCATGGTACCCAAGTATGTTTTTCTCGATTCCACATCCTACGAATATGTCGTTGACGAGGAAACCTACAAACAAATTGCCTCGCTTGTGAAAGCAGGTAAACGTTGTAACTCAACCTACCGAGATCACCATCCCTACACATTGGAAAACCCATGTGTCGGCAAAGGCATTTGCTTACAGCATACCTTGCTGAAGCATCCCAATCTCTCCTACATGAACCCTTTCGGAGAAGACACAGACGGCAACGCCATCTATCGCTTCGTCGATACCAAAGGCTACGTCTACACCTCAACGGAGAACATTTCCAACGAGCCGCATGAAGATATGCGCGAGACATTAGGCCATTACGGCTTTGAACCGCCGGAGACAATCGAGTCGAAGGGGAGAGTCGTTGACTTTCGTACATACTACGCACGTTTACACGGCGATCTGCGCACCGCTTCGGTGATTGTGCTTTCGTACAACCAGGACACCGAAAAGGTGAAAGGACTGTTTTTGCTGTATAAGCATGGCCCGACCAAGGAGTTGTCGAAAAAAAGCGATGTCTACCGCCACGCGAATGAACTGGTGGAGTCCACGAAAATGCCAGACGGCTCGTACCTCATCAATGGAAATCGGCAATACGCCAAGTGGGAATCAGATGTTCTTGATGTGGTGTCTCAATTAGAGAGCGCAGTCTACGACGTAACCTTGAAGTTCAACCATAAGGAGGGGCAGTATGCCTAAATCAGTGAATCTGTGCAACAAGACTGTTGACCGCGAAAACGCCTATGAAGTCTGGCAATCGCCGGATGGAAAATGGACATGGTACGTTCTCAAGAAGTATCAAACACCGGAAAGGGAGGAACATAACCCATACGCTAAGTGGTACTGCAATGTCGTCAGTCCCATGACAAAAGATCGAGGAGAAACCGGAGATTGTTATGTCTATGAGATAAAAGAGCAAGCGAAGAAGCTTGACTACAATCCTCTCTCAATTGAGTGGGAGAAACAATTTCCCATCGCAAACGTCAATCGTGCTGATCTTCCTGATCTGGGGTTTACTGATGAACAAATTGCAATCTTCTTCACCGATGAAGTGATGGAGAAAATTGCCGAGAAGATGCAGCTTTCCTATCACGTTCGTGATTTCTTCTGGAAGGATTTCAAAGAGGCGCTTCGTGCGGTTCCTGATCTTCCTCCTCTTGCAAAGGATGACAAGGCTACGGACGGCCACGAGTAACCATCTCATGGTTCGTACCTAGCTCTGTGTTTTCACTCGTCCGGTGTTTCGGACTTTTTTCATTTTTGGAGAAAGTTTTGAAACATCGGACGTTTTTTTATCAACTACTACCGGAAGGTCTACCAGGTAGTTTTTGCTCGTTATTTTACCTTTTCGGTGCGTTGAGAAAAAACTACTATAATAAAAGGTGTAGTATGACTGAAGTACAGCCTTCTCCTGAAATCACTCCACCACGAGAAATAATCAAGTGGAGAGAACAACCCTTTTTATGCGAGGAGAGGCACGCATCTGAGAAGGAAACGAAGGTTAGGCGATTGCCCGTTCAATCCTCTTGCGTATTCTTACGGTATAAAGCGTGACAATAAGAAAAGAGCGCAGGAAGTGTCTGTAGGTGGTGATAACGCTAGTTAGTCTCTCTTGTTTGATCTGGATGTCAACCCGTTTTAATCGTAACAGGATAACTCCCGCATGGGAATGATGATAACGAAACACCAACTCACCAAAATCTTTATCATTGGTGATAAGAATACGCTGCTCGTTCTTAGCTATCTTAAGTACCTCTTCGTCCTCAAGAGCGCGGGTGTAGTCTGTGGCAATAGCTGTTACATCATGTCCCTGCGTTTTGAGAGAGAAGCCAAGGCGAAGTTCCACGCTTTCATCCAAGAGAAATTTCATACCTGTGCAGATGGGTGTTCCTGGGGAATAGAAAACACATCCTCACCTTCAATAACTGCCTCTGCATAAGTGAGACAGGCTTTCACGTCTTCCTCAGTGAGTCGGGGATAATCTTCAAAGAGCGTCTTCACGTCTAAGTTCTCTGCTAATCGCTCAAGCACTACTTCAACAAGGACACGTGTCCCTTTCACCACAGGCTTGCCAACCATAATTTTGGGGTCTATGATAATGCGTTCTGTGTAGTCTGCTCGCTGTTTCATACTAAGGTAATTATAGCAAATTCCTCTCTAATTGCTAGTGAGAAAATACGATGAGGCGAATGTCGCATAAAAAGGGTTGTGAAGCTTGTAACAAGTGGAAAGGAACGAAAATACTTGCCTAATCATTCATCCTTTTGTACTCTTTGTTTTCTTGTTCATTCGCAGAGGAGATCATCGCACTGAACTGCTGACAGAGCCGAAGACACTGTTCCAACACTTTTTCTCCCTGGGGCGAATCACACAGTTGTATAAGGTGTAGCTGGACTGCTGTGTAGAGGATATACACATCGTTGTAATAAAGTACTGTTTCCCACCCTCTCCGTTGCAATATATCCTCCAGCTTAGTTTTTAATTGCGCGACAGTTTCTTTGGCAAGAGCAATATTTGGGAGAGTAGCAGGTTGTTGTACTAAGCTTTTTTCGTACGTACGTAGCGCCTGCTTTAACAGGCGAACTGTTGCTACAGTAAAAACCGTCCTTGATGGAAGTTGTGGTTGCTGGTGGTGCTTTTTTTTCTTACCCATGATTCTCTGCTCCTTGTGTCCAGGTGATGAAGGTTCCAGAGTAGACGGCCTTCGTTATGCACGTAAGCGCTATGCAAAGCTGGATCGCGTGTTCCTGGGTGATAGGTTTGTTATGGAGCGCATTCCAGATAGTCGGATAGCGCACGCCAGCGACCTTTGCTAACGTAAAAGGATCAATACGGTTTTCTTGAAGAAATTGTGCAAAATCAGACATGGAAGTCATCCCTTCCAGAGATTGCTAAAATAAGAGTAACAGCGTATACTACGCACATCGCGTATTGCTATTGTCGTTTCATACAGCACTCAAGTACAGGACATGTGCTGCCCTCTTCTAGGAAGCAACAGAGAAAGGTTGACGGGCATGCTTTCCCAGGTTCTCAAAGACTATCGAAATACATATGCTGTCACTCAAGAACAGCTTGCGAATGATTTATCTATTGATGTCCGGACTCTCCGTAGGTGGGAAAACCAAGAGACGGTTTTAAAAGATACTGAAGAGTTGCGGCGGATCGCAAGTGTCTTAGGCATGGAAGCGGAACGCCTTGGTCTGACAACCGAATCTCTTACCGATGAGCAAGTAATCCAAACACAGGAACGTGTTTGGCAATGGGTGAACGAAGGCAGAGCATGGGAAGCCCGCGCTATCGCTGAACAGCTTGTGAGCGATTTACAAGAAAAAGCAAAAGACACAGGTAATACATCGGCCATTTACCAGCTTACCAACGCACACCACGCGGCGGCCTACGCGAGAGGCATGAATAGTAGAGTGAGTGAGTTTCGTTGTCCCCTTGAGAGCTACGAGGCGATGGAAGAGACAGCCAAGAGTATAGATAATCCCCTCCTTCGGGCAATTGCCGTCACCTACCAAGGAGACATGTATACCCGCGCCAATAAGTTAGAGAAAAGTATTCCTCTGTTACAGCAAGGGGTAGAGCTTTCACCCATAGATAATCCAGCGGCCCGAGGAAATGCCATCCAACTGCTTGCAAGGGCTTTGTTGAAGGCAGGAGATGTAAAAGCATTTGAAGAAAACATGAAAGAAGCAGAAGCCCTTGCGGGGATATTGAGCAACAAGGAAATCACCAGGGGGCAATATGGCCTCTTGTCCGTGTATGAAGAATATGCGAAAAGTTATGCATTGCAGGGACGCGGACAAAAAGCGCTGGATTATATTGAGAAGGCTTATGCGACAGGCATGCATGAGAAAGATAAACATTGGCAGATGGTGCTCAAAACGACAAAAGTTATCGCCTTAGTACGAGGAGGGGAAGTAAGCGCGGGAACCGAGCTTGCCGTAGAGTGTATTGAGGAGTGTAAAAAGTATGGAACTATCCGGTTGTTAGAACGAATCTATGGCGTTCATGCTTACCTGAAGAAGGAAGAAAAACGTATTGGGAAATCTGCTGAGGCCTTGGGAGAGGCGCTACATGGGTCAATAGAATACTAATTGTTGATTGACTAATATGACCTTTCACGTTTATATGCTGTACTAAGCGCGATGAAAGAGAAGCAACAGAGGCTTTTACTCGCTCGATAAGACGACTGCAACTCTTGTCCTGCGTAGGCTCTTGTGGTTTATCCACACGGTTTACGCAGGCGTTCTTTTTTCTTCGCTGTACGTGGTGTACAACGACAGTGCCCTCTTGCTCACCATCATCCCCTACGTCGTTTCGCAATGAGCAGTTTTCAGAATAAGGGTTCCAACCCAATTTCTCCGTACATGTACGCTGTAGAACATCTCTTCTACATCTCACTCGAGCAGAAATACCGATTGACGATGTTTGTATTGTACTTTTGTCCTAATCATCTTGCATAACCTCGTTTCAAAGAGTATCCTAAGCACAGTAAATTTATATATAAAAACGCCCATCAGTATATACTAATGTGGCAAGGGAAAGGCATAATGCGCAATTATGACTATTCATCTACAAACAATTTCTGTTCCACGACCGTCATATCTAGGTGGAGGGAATTGGTCGATGTCCAATCTCACCGATATCACCGTCCTATTTGGGAAAAACGGCGCAGGAAAAAGTTTACTTCTCAGAAGCCTTAGAGATCAGAATCGAGAGACCTATCACTATACTTCACCTGAAAGGGCTGGCGACATCGGGTTCAATGCGAGTTACATGCAAGATGAATTAGTAGCAGCTTCACGAGCCAACAAAAGCATCGCGAATTTATTCCCAAACTACAGAGAGGCAACAATAGCCCGCATTCAAGCGTTCTTAGCCAAGCGGGGAAATGTAAGAAAAAACCAGATAGATGAGAACCCCAGCGATGTTGAGGAAATGCTGCAAGCACTAATGCCAGAGTTCATCTTTAAGATCAAAGACGGTAATCCCCCGTTCACGTTTACTCGCGTATTTGATGGGCAAGGCATTTCTTCCGTTAGTCTTCTCAGTAGTGGGGAGTCCCAGATTTTGACGTTGGCATTGGATATCTTATTAATTTGTGCCATGTGGCGGCTGGATAATATCAGTCGTGGAGTCCTATTAATTGATGAGCCAGATTGCCATTTGCATCCTGATCTGCAACAGCAGCTAGCAAAGTTTCTCAATAGTGTTGTGGATAAATACGATATTCAGATGATCATCGCTACCCACAGTACAACCCTCTTATCTGCCATAGGTTATCATGGTAGAGGAAAGACAAGCATTGTGTACCTCAATAATGCAATACCAGCACAAAGAGCAACGCCGTTTAATGAAAGCTTGCAAGAGCTAGCAACATGTTTAGGGGGACACGCTTTAATGGGGCCATTATTTAGCGCACCGTTATTCTTAGTGGAAGGAGATGATGATACCCTCATTTGGAGTCAAGTTCCACGACATGGTATCGTCAAACTCGCAGCTATCCCCTGTGATGGGAGTAAGATAGATCAATATCGCAGAACTTTAGAACACATTTTTGGAAGTTTACTCCCGGCATCCACGGTGCCGTCTGCTTATGCCTTAAAAGATGGTGATAAACCAGTGACCAATACTGGCTTCATACATATCAAATGTGTGAATCTGGTTTGCCTTGAAAGCGAGAACCTCTATCTAACAGACGAGGTGCTTGCAGCACTTGGAATAACATGGGAAGATGCAAAAATTAAGATTAAGAGTCAGAGCAGTAAGTATGGAAAAAAAAGCAAAAGACTTAGCGAGGTAGATAGCTGGGATAGAAAATCAGAAGATATTAAAGATGTTATTAAAGAATTGGCTGCAATCCTCGATGAAAAGCATGTTCACTGGGCAATTCGTGTTGGCAAGTGTATCGGAGAGAAAAGGCCAAGTGGACAACTTGCCGAATTTCTAGGAGATAATTTAGTTGATGCGCTGTGGGGAGAAAATAGTGTTGAAGTTAATCAGGTAAATTTCCTGGCCGTTTCATAAGGAAAAATTGCACCCATAAATCGGAACATTCGCGGTTGTCGGAGTCCATTCCAAACTGGCTAGCCAGCACCAACTTTGGAATGGACTCCAAAAACCTTGGGTAAAATCCAACAAATAGGGAAAAAGTTCCACGAAGTTAGCGGGTAGTCGGCTTTACTTCTGTGGTTGCAATAGCAGCTTTAATACCATCATCAACAAACTCTGGAAGGCGTAGAGGCTCAACAGATTGTCCTGTTTGCTGTGTTAGAAGATCAGCTAATCGTCCTTCAACCATGTGTCCAATTCTCCGTTGTGCTTGGAATGATGTTTCTCCATTGAAATGTTGTCGTCCTGCTTCGTTCAGAATTGCGTATCGGGAGTTTGCTTCATTCTTGTCCATACGTCTGTCTAAGTTGTTAATCCCTCTTCCGTCTGGCTGTACCTCTGTAGGCTGTACCCAATCGCTATTTACTGTATAGTCATCTACATAGTGCATGACTAAAAAAGCGGTATCGTCGGCAGAGAATGTATCCTGTGCAAGAATGCGCTGAGTTTCTTGCAGAGAATTGTGTCCAACCGCCCCCGCAAGCCTTACTACTCGCTCACTAAATCCGGCTTCTTGTAATCGTTTCTCCGACTCAGCTTCCGCCTCCTCCATTGCCTCCCAACTCAACCCTCTTGCTACAACAATTTCTTTTTCGCCTTTCTTGAAGAAATCATGAAGCGCAGCAGCTTTTGTCAAATCTTTCTGTACATCTTCCGGTAAGCCTAAAGCGCGACCCAAAACATTGATGCGGGCTACCTCCACAAGACAGTGCTCTGAAACATTGCCCCAATCTCGTTTTCCATCTACTCTTTCCCAAAGCCCGACTTGGCTATGGAGTTTGAGTTCATTGAATGTTTGCCTACTCAGATTGCCAAAGTAGACCCGCTTTTGCTGCTCTCCTTGGGGTAAATCTCTGAATGCCTGTCTTTCTACCATACGAGAGAGTGATTTTATCAAATCTCCTTTGCTAAAACAACTGTTGAGCCTACGAAACGGCAGTTCTCAATTTCCTGCTTATCACATAATTTCTCAACGTAATTCTGTTTACCTCAAGGATGCGGGCTATGGCAGCTTCTGAAACTTGTTTTCGGAGGAACTCTTTGATAATCTCATCCTTGCCGGTTAATTTTGTTACCTTTGATAAACTTCCTTTTGGCCTGCCAAGCTTTTTTCCTTCACTTTTCTTTCTCGCTAAGGCTTCTTTGGTGCGGGAAGAGATCATGGAGCGTTCAATCTCAGCAGAAAGGCTAAAAGCAAAAGCGAGGACTTTTGAGTTTATGTTATTTCCCAACTCATACCGCTCTTTGGTGGTAAATACTTTGGCCTGTTT
>JAFAXQ010000124.1 GCA_019240835.1 Ktedonobacteraceae bacterium | reverse complement strand
CTGCGTACCATACCCAATATGTGAAGCGATAGTAAGTGTGCCATCGAGCAAATGTGCCCGCTCATACATTCCAACTAGGCCCAAACCACGCTCCTGCCTAGGTGTCTTCTGCAGTTTCTCGGCATTGAAACCGTGCCCATCGTCGGTAATGGTGGCATAGACAGCATCAGCACCTTCCTTTAGCACAATGCAGACTTTGTGCGCTTGCGCGTGCCGGGCGACATTAGTGAGTGACTCCTGCACGATCCTGTAAAGAGCTGTCTCCATTTCTGCGGGTAAACGCTCTTTGAAACCGGTGGCCTGAAAATCAACTTCGATAGGAAATTTTTGTTGATACTCCTTCACATACCAACGTAAAGCGGGCAGCAGACCAAGGTCGTCCAAGGCACTCGGACGTAAGTCAATGCTCAGATTGCGGATGGCGCGTAGTGTTTGGTGAGCAAGCCTACGTGTCTCGGCGATGCGGTCGCGTGCCACCTGTGTCGAAATGGACTCTTCGAGCACAGCCAAGCTGATCAGCAGCGAGGTAAGTACTTGCGAGGTTTCATCATGGAGTTCGCGGGCAATGCGTTTGCGTTCCTGTTCCTGGGCACTAATGATCTGATTGGCCCTCAGGCGGTTCGATTCATCAATCGCCTCAAGCATTGTGTTAAATGTGTGTGCCAACTGGTCAGCCTGCGGATCAAAACCGGTAAGAGGAGCACGTAATGAGCGCTCTCCTGCCTGCACACGGCTCATGACTTTGCCTAAGTCCATTAGTGGGCGGAAAGCAATTTGTAGCACAACAAAGTTGAGTGCAACACTTACAAGCCAACCAGCAATAACAAAGGCAATAAGATAAATCGACGCATTGGACGAAATCCTGAGCTGCGATGCAAGCCACGTTCCACCCGATGCGCCAACGAAAATAACCAAGCTGTTGGCCATTAACACTTTGTAGAAGACGGGAATACCAAGTAGTGGCCGCAACAACCAGTTAGTATGTAACACTTTTTCATCCTGCACCCTGGAATTGGTCATTGTGCAATCCGCCAGTTAGGGGTTATATTCTTCCGTTGATACTATAATTGTAACGGGTCTCTTTAGCTCTGTCAAATCAGGAAATCTGTCGGAGTGGACATCACAAATCAGGTAGAGATGGTAGTAAAAATCAGGTGTGTACCTGATGTCTCTCAGGCTGCACCCCAGTAAGCTAGTATGCAAGATACATGGAATTTGTAGCGAAGTGTAACTCTTTGCGTTGGTAGGCAGAATCTACTATAATTAGGTAGCAAAGGGCACGAAAGTTCCATTCTCTTCTTAAGTCCTTTGAGGAGGCACAGTGAGTTCGACCGCAAACAAAAGCTTACTCGACGTGGCGACGCAGAAAATTGCCGAGAGTCAAGTATGGCGTTCCATTTTTCGTCATGGCTATCCTGACACTCCTTTGAATCAGTCGCTCGTTATGATGGGCAACGTATTTTTACATCTGCATCCTGTTAAAGTCAGCCGCCAGGCAATGAAGGTCACCTACTCTTGGTGTATGGGTGGTATTTCATTCTTCTTGTTCTTGTTACTGACAGTTACCGGGGTCTTCCTGATGTTCTACTACATCCCTAGCACCGATGTAGCTTACCAGAACATTAATCAGTTGAGCAGTGCTGTCTCATTCGGCCACCTAGTGCGCAACATGCATCGCTGGGCGGCCCACTTAATGGTTGTCTCTGTAACGTTGCATATGATCCGTGTGTTCTATCATGGTGCCTATAAGCCACCAAGAGAGTTCAATTGGGTCGTTGGTGTGGGTCTCTTCTTTGTCACGCTGTTCCTTAGCTTCACAGGCTATCTGCTCCCCTGGGACCAGATTGCGATCTGGGCTATTACTGTCGGTACAAACCTGGCACCTTACACTCCTTTGTTAGGCGATACTGCGTACAAAATCCTAGTAGGCGGGGGTGCTGTAGCTCAACCAACACTTATTCGTTTCTATGTCGCTCATGTTATCCTACTTCCACTAGCAGGAGCGCTACTGATGGCGGTTCACTTCTGGCGCATCCGTAAGGATGGAGGTGAAGCCGGTCCTCCACCTCCAGCGCGTCGTGAGCTAGAAGCTGGAACAGAGCGCACTATGGTCGGTACGACTCGTTAATTTTCTGTACCCTACAGTCTCGCTAGTTTCTATCCTCGACAGCCCGTGGGGAACTGTCCCAAAGCCTGTGTGAAAACGAACAGAGCGGTACTAGGATATAACAGATGGGATTGTTACCTAACTCGGTACTCTTTTCCGAAAAGGGTGTGTTGAGTATGCACGAGAGAGGACAGCAAAGTTATGTCAATTGAACAGAAAGAGCCAGAAGTACAAACCCAGAGCGCTGCGTCGCAGCGTAGATATCGTACTCTTGCAGTGGTGAGACAAGAGGCTATCACTCGTGTGGAAAAGCCACTCGAAGATTCAGTCTTTGTGTGGCCTCACTTGCTGGTACGTGAATTTTTCGCCTCTACGATAGTGATGGTAATGGTAACTATGCTCTCAATCGCTATCGACGCGCCATTGCGTGCGCCCGCTAATATAAACGTTACTCCTAATCCAGCTAAAGCTCCCTGGTACTTCTTAGGTTTGCAAGAACTACTGCACTACTTTCCGCCAACTACCGCTGGCGTGATTGGACCTGGCCTCGTGCTGGTCGCTCTAGCAGTGCTTCCTTATGTAGACCGCAACCCCAGTAGGGCATACGCTGATCGTAAGATAGCTATCGTCACCTTCACTATGTTTGTCATCTTTTGGGCAGTGATTACTCTGGCAGGTAGCTTCTTCCGCGGTCCAGGCTGGTTGTGGGTGTGGCCCTGGCAAGGTCTGTACTTCGATCTGTAGCTGTACAGAAACTAGAGAGGATAAAACCTTATGAGTATTGACACCCCGCCTATTACGCCTCAACAATATGAGGTTTTGCACGGGGGTGGCGCAGAGGCGGCAGAGATTGCACAGCAACGCCTCTCCCGACGTCGCTTTTTGCGCAGATCTATGCTATCGGTGTGGGGCCTGTCTACGACCGCTGCCGTTGCTGGTGCTCTGTACATGCTCTATCCCAATCTGGCTGGTCAGTTTGGCTCAGCTTTTACCGTTGGCAAAAAGACGGAATTCCCATCTGCTAGTAAGCCCGCTGACTACCAGTTGGGTGTCAAGGGTGTTTTTTACTATCAATCTGCTAGAACGTACTTAGTGCATATAGCTGCTAACACGCCATTCCTCTTGTCTGCTGCCGAGCTCAAGGACCAGTTGACTTCAGAGTCGATAGCCAAGGACAGTGATGGTTCGTACTGGGTAGCGCTCTATCAGCGCTGTGTACATTTGGGCTGCACTGTTCCTTTCCGTAACGACTGTTCGAGTTTCAAGTGCCCCTGTCACGGTTCGCACTACAACGTAGATGGTGAATATCTTGATGGTCCGGCACCTCGCAGTTTAGACCGCTTTGCGCTCTCTTTCAGTGGAGAGGATGTTGTTGTCGATACCGGCTCACTCAATAACTCAGTGCCG
>JAFAXQ010000051.1 GCA_019240835.1 Ktedonobacteraceae bacterium | reverse complement strand
TATGCTGACGCTTACTTCGGCAAGGCCACTGCTCTCTATTGGCTCAAGCGCTACGAAGAAGCGCTCGCCGCCTATGAGCAAGTTATTCGCCTGGATACTACCTCTAGCTCTGCATACGATGGCAAAGCCTGGACGCTGCGTCAACTGCAACGTTTTGAGGAGGCCCTTGCCGCTTCAGAGCAGGCTATTCGCCTCGACCCCGAAAACGCCTCCGCTCACAACGGCAAAGGCCGAGCACTCTTTCGCCTAGGACGCTTTGAAGAATCTCTGCCTTCATTCGACGAGGCTCTTCGCCTTGATCCTTTGCTCGCTCAAGCCTACGACTTCAAAGCCGATTCACTCTATCACTTGAGGCGCTACGAAGATGCCTATGCCACCTATGACCGCGCTACGCAACTCGATCCGCGCCTTGCCTCGTCTTATGAAGGCAAGGGCAATGTGCTCTGCAACTTCCAGCGCTATGAAGAGGCCCTAGTTGCCTACGATCAGGCTGTCAATACAGACCCCAAGAGTGGGGCATTTATGCACAAAAGAGGCGACGCGTTACAGCATCTCGGGCGCAGTGAGGAGGCACAACAGGCTTATGAGCAAGCGCGTCAATTGGGCTACAAGGGATAAATAGCATGACCGATGTCCATATGTCCCCACGCACTCTTGCACGCTATCAACAGGTACAAGCGCTACTCGATCAACTCCACCCTGAGGCGCAACCACAAGCCCTACTGGTTCCTCGTTCGCCACAGCCACAGCAGAGCGTTATTGTCTTCACTGGCTCCTTTAATCCCCCTACGACAGCTCACCTAGCAATGTTGAAACGGGCTTACCAGTACGCGCATACACACGAGCCGATGGGCCTGTATGCAGCATTTAGTAAGCACACGGTGGACAAAGAACGCGTAGAGCGCCCCTTGCTGCTTGACCGTATTGTACTGCTGAATACACTGTTGAAGCATCGTCTACCACACGCAGGTATTATGCTATTCAATCGCGGACTCTATGTGGAGCAAGCGGAGGCTATTCGTGGCTCGTTTCGCAGAGTGAAGCACATTCTCTTCTTAATGGGGTTTGACAAGATTGTGCAGATATTCGATGCACACTACTACAATGACCGTGATAAAGAATTGCGTCAGCTTTTTGCTCTCGCGCAACTACTTGTCGCGCCGCGAGGGAACGACGGCGAGCAGGAACTAGCTGCTCTCATCCACAAGCCGGAGAATGAACCTTTCGCCCAGTACGTTCACCCATTGCCCCTTAACAGTACCTACCGCAATATTTCTTCTACACGTATAAGAGAGAGCGCACAAGGCAGTACCCATGACATACCACACGAGGTACGTGAGTTTATGCTCAAAACACGTGCCTATGCACCACCACTGCGCCGAAGCGATGGTACGGAGGTTGATTTCTATGCAGAGCGCATGAAGGCTCTGGAGTCACTACTCAGGTGAGTCGTTAGCTTCCTCCACCTGGTCCGTCCACTCAATCATGGTACATTCCTCGCATTGTGACTCAATAAAAACCAGCCACTGCAAGACATCCTGTGCAGATGGCAACTGATGATCAGTGTCACCAACCCACGCTTTCCAGATTTCACCCCATCGATCAGCAATGACGAGCGAGGGGGTATCGAGTCCCTGTTGGGCGGTGACACGCCCTCCTGGATCGCTTAAGAGGGGGAATGGATGTCCAAGTTGGGCAGCAAGCTGTTGATTCTCAGCAAGCTGGTCAGGGCCAATTGCCAGCACCGCCGTCTCCTGCTGGTGATAGGCGTCCACATGCGCCGCTAATTCCCGCACCATTGCAGCACACGCAGCGCAATTGACCCCGTGGTGGAAAAAGAGTAGCACGTTGCTGCGCTGAAGATATTGCCAGAGCAGTATTGGCCGCCCATCGGAATCGGGCAAAGTAAAGGAATGCAGATGACGCCCTGATGCAGGCCCACTGATAACCAATTGCATATGCACCTCATTGAGCAAGTAACTTACCATCGTCAAACAACTATCTATACCATAGCTACATCTTTATTATACGTGTCAAGGCCAAGGAAAAAAGGAGCCGATATAGATCATCGGTCAGAAGATGCCCAACTGCACACCGAGATTGTGGACATATGGATTCGTTTTGCTCAGTCCCATCAGATCGTGGTACAACGTTGCTACCTCTGTTTCTCCTCTTTTCGATCCCATCAGCCTGGCTGCTTCTAGGGCTTGGATACCTATCCTTGCACCACCTTCAAGATCGTGCTCTGCAACAAAGAGCTTGGCCTCTGTCAAGCAGAAATGCATGCGCCACCCTGCAAGTTCAGCGGGAAAAGCTTTCCAGGCCATATTCAGCTCATTGCGAGCGTCTTTGAGATACTTTTTGGTGGTCGGGTGCAGTCGGGAAAACTGCATCAAGGTCCTGGCTTTTTCATGGTGAACGGCGGCAAGATTGGGTCTCAGAAAACTGCTGTCCTGCTCGATCTTTCCTTTATACACGAGTGTTAACGCTTTCTCTAACCAGCGCTGAATCTGCTTCTCCAGGGTTTCATCGTGAGCGGTGTACATGGCGTTGGCATTGGCCGCGCTCAGATACACGTTCACTTTGAGCGGGGTGCGCACGTGCTCTACACGCTCTACTGCCCCTTGGATCGCTTGTTGTGCCAGATCGTAATTGTCATAGTCCATATGCAGTTGCGAACTTGTGAACAATGATGCTACGAGTAACTCGTTGTCCTCCAGGTCGGTCGCAAGCCGCACTGCTTCCTTGCTGCCATGCAGGACATTTTTTTTATTGCTCTCGTCGGCTCCACGATAAACCATGATTCCGGTATGAAGCTGATAGAACTGGCAGAGCAGATATTGCCAGGCTTCCTGTTGTGACACTGGTGCTTGCTTGGTAATGGCTATGAGTTTATGCAGTCGCCTTTCAATGCGAGGAGCAATCTCTAGCAGTTTACCAGCATAGAGGCACTCCCAGCCCATGATCAGCATATCCTCGTACTGGTAGTAGGCATCCTCTTCGAGCAGTCCGACTACCTCCGAGAGCGGGTCTGTCACGTGTCCCGTCGCGTCTTGGTAGGTCACCAGACGCCAATCCAGCCCCAGCAGCGCCGGGGGTATTCTGAGCAGCTTGGCCAGCAAGATGCGGCGTTCGTGATCGTTGATCATCATTGTCGTTTCCCATTCTTGTACGGTGCGTAAATTGTAGCCCGACGCAGTGGCAAACTCCACCTGCGTCGGGTAGCGCTGCTTACGATAGTGGGAGATGGTCTCTCCCATATGTGGTAAAATGCCACTGCCAGGGGAAAAGTCCCCGTAGCGTCTCCACCAATAGAGCTCACTCATATTGTATCTCACCTTTCGCTTCTTGAGCACGCTTGAGAAAAATCTAGGGGTACTGTATAGGTTAACGCGCAACTGTGCAAGAAGGCACGTGTGCTTGTGTCCCTTGTCAGCGCGGCCTGTTCCAGGGCAGTCTCCTTCGTAGCCGTGCAGCCGGAGTTGAGGGAACATATCCCTCTTTCAGGTAGGTCCAGCCGATGGAACGGGGTGAGATGAGCGGAACGAACGATCAGGTGCCGTGATACACCGATGTGATTTTTTGGGTGACCTGCCCGTCCCTCTTATCGCACAGCAATAAATCTCCAATGATCATCCCTCTCTGGTGATGGTAGGTTCCCGTTGGTACGACCAATCGTGAGCGGGCAGCGGCCATCTGATCGATGAGATGCTGATCCACCAGATCATGAATGGCTGCCCCGAAGATCATGCGATCAAAGGGAGCCGACTGTGGCAAGCCTTGGGCGGCGTCCCCATGAACAAAGGTCACATTGGAAATACCCAAGCTGGCCAGCCGCTGCTGTGCTGCTTGCAGTCGGGCACTGTCCCGCTCAACCGTGTAGACATGAGAGCACAGTCCAGCAAGGATCGCGGTTTGATAGCCAGTTCCAGTGCCTGCTTCAAAGACGACTTCCTTCCCTTTCAGTTGGAGAGCAGCCACCATCCCAAAGATCACTCCTGGCTGAGAAATCAACCCCCCATACCCTGCATCGCGGTGAATACGATCACGAAACAGCTCTTGCCATTCTTCAGGAACAAAGAGTTCTCTGGGAAGCGTTTCAAATTGCGCTACAAGACGATGTGGGTACGATCGAAGCTGCTGTGCCTGTTCTCTGATAATATCAAGGAATGGGCGCGCATGATCAATGAGTTCAAATGGTTGTTTTGGTTGATCCATGCTCTTCCTCTTCTCTGCTGCCTTCATAATTATGGTAATTAGAGCCAGCCCGTCTCTTAGATATCAAGGTTATCAAGATCATCAAGATCCGGTTTCCCTCTCGCACCAGCTTCTTCATCAGGCCGACTATATGCTCGATAGTCCGTACTAGTCTCAGACCCAGGGTATGACCAGCCACCACCATCGTCATCATAGTCGCCCCCACCTCCTCCGCCGCCTCCACCTGAACCACCTCCACTAGCTGCCACTACTAACGTTGCGCCGAGAGTGTAGAGCGCCACAGGATTCGCAGCGTATCAAATGTTTGGCGGGAAACCGATGGTGTTCCCCAGGTCTCAGGAACACGATTGTGCTCATACACAATTTGTAGAGTATTGGCCACCAAGGTTGCTATTGGTCTTGATGTCTTCGCTGTCACTACAATAGGTACTGGCAGATCAATAACCATACAACTTCCTTCCCGTGTTTGTGTGGGTCTCGACTCTTCTGTGACTTCTCGTGTTCTTAATATGCTCTTCCAGTAGAGAGCGTCGGTTAGAAAATGCCCAACTGTACACCGAGATGGTGGACATATGGATTCGTTTTGCTCAGCCCCATCAGGTCGTGGTACAATGCTTCTACTTGTGTTTCTCCCTTTTTCGACCCCATCAGCTTGGCTGCTTCTAGGGCTTGGAC
>JAFAXQ010000292.1 GCA_019240835.1 Ktedonobacteraceae bacterium | reverse complement strand
AAGGAGGCTTATATAAAGGCCAGAGGCGAAGGACTCTCACGCCCACTCGATCAATTCGGGGTATCTCTAGCGCCCGGGGAGCCTGCAGCACTGCTTGAGACGGATGATGACCCGGGCGAAGCTACTCGCTGGTCCTTACGTGACCTCTCTCCAGGTTCCGGCTATCTGGCTGCTCTCGCTGTAGAGGGCCACGATTGGCAATTACGGTGTTGGCAATGCTGTTTGAAATAGCGTTGTGGTGTTTTGCGGTGCTCTCTCAGCGCGTAAAATAGAGCACTATTTCAAGCCATTAGTACCTTTTAAGGAGGGTAAGTACTATGAAACCTGAGGCCTATGTACTCATCAGTGGGACTTCATCAGGCATCGGTGCCGCATGCGCACACATGCTAGACCAGATGGGCTTTCGCGTCTTTGCTGGCGTGCGCAAAACCGCAGATGGAGAGGCTTTGCGCCATCAGACATCACAGCGACTGGAACCCGTGCTACTCGACGTGACCGACGAGCAGTCAATACGTAACACAGCAACCCATATTGCCCAGACCGTCGGCAACGCAGGATTGGCTGGTTTAGTGAACAACGCGGGTATCGCTGTTGCCAGTCCGCTCGAATTCATTCCGCTGGATGCGTGGCGTCGACAGTTGGAGGTAAATGTTACAGGACAATTAGCAGTCACGCAGGCTTTGCTGCCCTTGCTGCGCCAAGCACGTGGTCGCGTTGTCAACATTGGCTCCCTTGGTGGCTTCCTCGCCTCCCCTTTTGTGGGAGCCTATACCGCCTCCAAGTTTGCTATGGAGGGACTCACCGATACTCTACGCATGGAGCTACGTCCGTGGGGTATTGAGGTCGCGCTTATCGTGCCGGGAGTGATCGCCACCCCGATTTGGAGCACCTCGCTGGCAGCAGCCGATAAGTTACTCAATCAAATGTCACCCCAGGCTGTTGAGCTGTATGGACCCGCGATGAACGCTGTGCGTACAAAAGCCTACCCGGCAGGTGGGACGTCTCCAAATGCAGTGGCCAAAGCAATCGCTCGTGCGCTTACCACGCAACGGCCCCGCACACGCTACCCAGTGGGCCTGGACGCTCAGCTCGGTATTCTGTTGACATATCTGCCAGACCGCTGGCGCGACCGTATCATTTGCAGCCGGCAAGTGGGTAAAACACTTGAGAGGCCGCCGAAATAAGTGCTCTCTATTCCTCTTTTTCAGCATCCTCAGAAAAAGAGGAAATAGCTAGCAGTTCAGCTTCAATTTGTTGCCACACACGCACCTCCGCTTCCTGCATGGTCAGTAATTGCCGTTCTCTGAGCGCTTCTTTGAGCACCGTAGCGACCTGATGGCGAAATCTCAATAGATAGGGTCGTTGCATTTCAGGTGGCGGCATAATCCCAAGGTCAATCTGCTGCGGCTCGTAGAACTCGTCAGGGTCAAGCACCAGAGCAATCAGTTCGGCATAGTGTTCTATCAACTGACAACGAACAGGGATGAAGTGGTCGGGTTGGGTGCTTGAGACGAGCAGGCAGCCAGCTATTCTGCCCTCGCGCAGCAACGGCATCGCAACAGCACTCTCCTCCCACATGCCGCGATACCCCGGCGAGAGCGTGTCACTACTGCTGAGATGCTGGTTGATCTCAAGGTGACCAAAGATCACGCTATGCCCAGCTAACGATTCTGCCCCCAGAAAAATACCATGCTGTTCGAGCACCTGTGGCCAAGGTGGCGTGCCGCGTCCAAAGCTCTCGCGCAGACTATGCACTTTCTCGCCACGCGAGCACAGTATGATATAAAGGGCAATACCAGCACGGGAAGGGTCGAGTTGCCTGATAGCGTGTTGGAGCACGAAGTCGCCAAGTGAGGAGAAGCGCACTTGGCGGGGTGTGTAGGCTAGGCTATGCACTACCCGCAGGTAGACCTCGTTGGGAATAACCAACATCTCTGTAGGCGGTACAGCGCTTGCTGATTTGGAAGCGGTGAAGCCCGGAAACTCTGCTTCCAACAAGGGAAGCATACGCTCTCGTTGTTCAGTAGTGAGCACCTCAAGTAGCTTGTGTAGGTTGTGCCTACGGGGTATGACCTCGTCATTTGCCCAGCGGGTCAACGTTACAGGAACGACTCCCAACTCACTAGCAAGTACTTGCCGGCTAGAGGCATCAGCAATAATTTGCTTGAGCAATTCATGCCATGTCTGTGGTTCATACATTAACTGCACCTGATTACTCCAATGTTTTAATATAGCTCTAGTATTGAGATAGAATAGGAGCCAAGGACTTCGGTGTCAAAGGGCTTCGGTATCAATTATAACTTAGAAAAATCAGAGGACATAATATATAGTAAAAAAGTACAGCTTAGGTTTATGAAAAATAGAAATTGTTGTGCTTTTATGATCTGAAAACTGCAAAAACACAACAATTCTATCGCATTTATGGCATGACGTAGCACCACTTCTGTGTTAGAATAGAGACGACAAATAAGGAGAGGGAATCATATGCCAAGGCAGCTATCAAGTAAGATTCGTTCACTAGGGGTACTCACTGGCGGTGGTGATGTCCCCGGACTCAATGCGGCAATCAAAGCGCTGACGTATCGTGCAGAGCCAATGGACATTCGTATACTAGGGCTACGAGCAGGGTGGGCAGGTATTACCTACCTTGATCGATCTAGAGAATACAATGATCTTATTTTTCGCCTTGAAGACCCCACCACTTGGCGAACGAACTATGTAATGCCACTCAATCGCCTTAATACACGCTCTATCGAGAGACAAGGTGGCACTATCTTGCAGTCGACACGCACCAATCCAGCGCGTGTCAAGGTGAGCGACCTGCCTGCCCATATGCAGCAATTTGGCAATGGTCACGCCCCAGATGATCGCCTTGACCTGACTTCTCAGGTAATACAGAATCTGCATTTTCTTGAGCTGGACGGGCTAGTAGTCATCGGAGGTGATGACACCCTCAGCTATGGTGCTGTTCTTTCAGAGAGAGGCGTACCTATATGGGGTATTCCCAAGACGATGGATAATGACGTGCCCGGTACCGATTACTGCATCGGCTTTCAAACAGCAATCAGTCGCGCTGCAGAGTTTATCAACCGCATACGCTCGACTGCCGAGTCGCACAGCGCAACTATTTTGTTCCGCATGTTTGGTCGTGATGCGGGTTTTACCGCCTTGGAGACGGCAATTGTGACTTGGGCGGACCGCCTTATCATTCCAGAAGTAGCAACCGACATTGACCATCTGGCCGACCTAACTGCGCAGGATAGGAAAAACCCTCAGAGTTACTCTACCATTGTGCTTTCAGAGGGGGCTAACCTGGGTATACCCGTAGCAGAGGTCGGTCCACCCGACTCCTACGGGCACCGCAAAAAGGCCAATGTTGCCGAATTTCTGGCTGAGCAGCTTACACAGCGTATGCCCCAGGTACGCTTCTTGCCCATCGACCTGACCTACTTCTTACGCAGTGGCGAGCCCGAGGTGTACGATAAGCATATGGCGATCTATTATGCCAACATGGTTATGAGTGCGGTTGCTACAGGAATGCATGGTGTGATGGCAGCACATCGCAATGGCAGCTTCGTCTACACCGATATTCCGGGCAAGAACTTCCCCGCTCGTCGCGTTGATCCAGCCGACTACCACATGACACGCTACCGCCCTCACTTTGAAAATATCACAGGTTCCTACCTACCACAAAGGTAGAAGAGTGCTCTTACTTGGAGGAGAGGCGAAGTGTCATAAGCTCTTGATCGAAGTAGTGATCGTGCAACTTTAGTGCGTGCCGCTCTATGCCATATGTCTCGAAGCCCTGCGAGATAAAGAGCAGACGAGCTTCCGTGTTGACTAACACAACGCTTAGATTAATCTGCTCGAGATCAAGCAGAGCGCACGCATGAGCAATCGCTGCCTGCAGCAGGGCCTTGCCTATTCCCTTGCCGCGCATCTCATACGGCACATACATCCCCCAGATGTGCGCCTTGTGGCGTTTCTTCGCCTCCTCCTCTCGTCGAAAACCAGCAATGCCAACTAGTGACCCCTCCTGGAAGGCACCGAAAGTTACGTCACCGCCAACTGTCTCTCTCCTCCGTAACCCCTGTGCAGTGCCAGCGATGCCGCGTTCGAGAATTTCCTCGTACGAGGCACCGAAGGACTCTGGGTTGTCGCGCAGCGCTCGCAATCGAATGTTCCAAAACACCTCGGCATCCGCTTCAGTCAATATGCGTACTTCCATATGTTTGCTTAGCACCTTTCCCTCAGCAAATATTTTCAAGATGAATTTTATGCTGTATACTTACACAAAACGATCTTATTTGTGCAAGGAGATTTCTCTTCCATGTCACGCCAACGACCCGCCTCGCTCAGTATACTCCTCATGGGGAGCTGTATTATCCTTTCTTTACTCCTTACTGCATATAATAACTCAAATAGCACAAGCTCCGCAGCCATAGCCAATCCAGCTATGCCGACTGTCACAGCACCCAAAGATCTGCTCACACTCGGCACCTTAACGGTTGGTAGCGATACCACCTATCCGCCACAGGAGTTTATCGATACCGCTACGGGGCAGGCTACCGGCTTCGATATAGATTTGATTACAGCTATCGCGCAGCGTATGGGACTCAAGGCTACTATTGTGCCTGCAGGCTTCGACACGATTATTGACAGCCTGAATGCTAAGCGCTTCGATGTCGTCATCTCGGCAGTGGCCATCAGCGACGAGCGTAAACAGAAGGCGGACTTTGTGCCCTACTTCAATGCAGGTGCGTCACTGCTGGTGCAGAAAGGCAATCCGAAGCATATCGATTCAACCAGGGACCTGTGTGGCCTGAACGTGGGAGTGCAGAAAGGCACGGTAGAGCAAGACTATTTGACCACGGCAGACAAAGCTTGTAGGGCGCAGCATAAGGCTGCTATTAACCTCACTATTCTACAAAACCAGACCGATGTTGTGCAATTGTTAGCTACGGGCCGTGTTGCCGCCACGTACCAGGACTCTCCGATAACAGACTATTATCTACAGCAGAACGCTGGACGTTTCGATGTTGGCGGCTCGGTCGTCAACGCCGTCCCGGAAGGCATTGCGATACGCAAGGGCGACACTGCCATGTTCAACGCTGTACAGACTGCCTTTAACCAGTTGCAAGCTGACGGTACCTATCGCAAGCTCTTCAAGAAGTGGGGCATTACGAGCGGTGAGCTTCCTCTTAACAGATCACAAGGTGCCACTGGGGTATTTCGTTGGGATATCTTCTGGCAATTTCTCTTCTCGCCGTTTTTTCTACGCGCCGCCTGGACAACGCTCTGGATCTCGGTTGTTGCCCAGTTCTTAGGTATCGTTATCGGGCTTTTTCTTGCGCTTATGCGTATGTCGCGCTTCCCCTTTCTGAATTGGCCAGCACGCGCCTACATCTGGTTCTTCCGAGGCAGCCCTCTACTAGTACAGGTTTTGGTGCTCTTCGATGGCCTACCGAGAATCCCACAAGCACTCGCGCTTGATCCAAGGCTCTGGCAAGCATTCGTGCTTGGTCCCATTACTGTTGTGCTGATCGCTTTCTCTCTCAACGAGGGTGCATATATGGCCGAGATCATACGTGCGGGTATCACATCGGTAGATGTAGGCCAGATGGAGGCGGCCAAGTCACTGGGCATGCGCTATGCCCTGGCCATGCGGCGCATCATTCTGCCTCAGGCAGCCCGTGTAATCGTGCCGCCGCTGGGCAATGAGTTCAACAATATGCTCAAAACGACATCCATTGCTTCTGTCATCGGCCTACTCGAATTGACCAATACTGCTCAGATCTTTGGATCACCGACTTTCACCACTTTTGAATTGTTGCTCGTCGCTACCCTGTACTACCTCCTCCTTACAACACTGTGGAGTTACGTTCAAGCATGGATTGAGAAGCGCTTGGACCCTAATAGAACGAGCAAGCTTGATCTGCAGAAAAAAGGGTGGACGCAGCGTATGCTCGGATTTGGTTCAGCGGATACTCGTGGAGCAGGAACTTTAGTAAGCGGACATTAGGAGTTGTATTGATATGAGTACAATAGCAGAAAACGGCGGTGCAGCAACACAACACATGGTGCGCGCCGAACAAATTGTAAAGCGCTTCGGCTCCTTGACTATCTTGAACGGCATTGATCTCTCAGTGAAACATGGTCAGGTGGTAGTCATTATTGGTCCTAGTGGCTCGGGCAAAACAACACTACTGCGTTGCATCAACCATCTGGAGAAAATTGATAGTGGTCGTATCTACGTCGATGGTGAACTAGTCGGCTATCGCCTAGTAAAAGGGCACATGGTTGAAAGCAGCGAGGGGGATATCGCACGTATGCGTGCAAAGATTGGTTTTGTGTTCCAGCGGTTCAACCTATTTCCACATCTGACGGTGCTAGAGAATATCATCGAAGCACCCGTTCACGTCCTTGGTCAATCGAAGGCTGAAGCTACAGAGTACGCAACGGCGCTATTGGACAAAGTCGGCCTAACAGAGAAAGTTCATGTCTACCCGCATAAGCTCTCTGGAGGCCAGCAGCAACGTGTCGCAATTGCACGTACCTTGGCGATGAAGCCCAAACTAATGCTCTTCGATGAGGCTACCTCTGCGCTCGACCCCGAACTGGTCGGCGAAGTCTTGAAAGTGATGCGCCAGCTTGCCGAAGAGGGTATGACCATGATTGTAGTCACCCATGAAATGGCCTTCGCACGTGAGATAGCCGACCATGTGATTTTCATGGACAAGGCCGTTATCGTCGAGCAAGGGCCGCCAGAGCAGATTTTTAACCAGGCTCAAAACGAGCGCACCCGCGATTTTCTGGGTATGATTCATGAGGGTTAGAAGCGAACTTTGACTTCTTCTCCATCCACAACGACATCGTAACGACGTAATCGGACGCTACGTAGCGCCAAGCATTGACCAGTAGGTACATGGAACTCTAAACCGTGCCAGGGACACTGGATCACTTCCCCATCATAGCTCCATTGCCGCTGCCAATCAGTGTCCTTTGTGGCAATTAGTGTGCCCGTCAACTTACCAGATGCACAGAGCGGTCCCATCTGGTGCGGACATGTATTGGGTAGACCATAGAGCCGTCCGCGAATGTTGAAAATACCGATCTCTCGCCCAGCAACCTTGATGACTTTACCACTTCCTTGCGGATACTCGGTTATCTTACCCACCGCGTATTCTTGCATTATTCCTTCCTCGCAGAACGATGTAGAGCTGTTTGTTCAGCCTTGCTACGACTCTCATCACGCAACTACAGATTGACCCGTCGCCCCTGGGCATCTATCTTGAACAGGCGCAGAGCATTCTCACCAAGTATTTTGCGCAACGTTTCGTTGGATACAGGCAACTGATGCACTTTCCTCGGATGGTCGAAGTCGTCGTGTGGCCAGTCAGAAGCAAATAACACTGTGTCCTCACCAGAGAGCTGAATGAAGGTAGCCAGTTCTTCAAGGTTCTCAGGCTCCTCTACAGGCTGCGTACCATTCCAGAACTGCTTCATGTAGAAGCTAGGTTTCTGTTCGAGGAAAGGTACTTCCCGTCGTTTGCCGATATATTCCTTGTCCAGCCGATTGCGCAAAAACGGTACCCAGGAAACTCCAGCCTCGACGGTGGCAATGCGCAAGTTGGGAAAGCGCACAGGTACACCTGTGGTAACCATTGAGGTGACATTGGCCATGATGGAGAACGTGTGGCTTAATGCATGTCGGGCAAGCTCGGTATCGAATCCGTGGTTGTTGAAGGGGAACACCGGGTGGGTCACTGTTACGCTGTGCAGCAGGACGGGTAGATCCATTTCCTGAGCTGCTTCGTAGATGGGATCGTACATACGATGTCCCCAGAGAGGGTCCAGTCCTGCACAGGGGAGATAGACCCCAACGACCGCGGGTTCCTTAGCATAGCGTCTGATCTCTCTAGCGGCGTCTACAGGGTTCTGTGGGCACGCAAGAATGCACGCCAACAGCCCGTGCTGGACAGAGGCGCATTGGTCAAGCAGCCATGCGTTATAGGCTCGTCCGAGAGCGGCTGCATAGTCACACTGGGTGAGCACGGCTATTTTGAGGAGTTGATCGGGGAAGAGAATGGCGATCTCGACCTGGATGGCTGAGAGCTCTGTACGCATCTGTTCAGCCGTTAGTACTTTCCGTACAGTTTTGTGTCCGGTTGGGAACTGAGCTTGATAGCCACCACTGCTTTCACCAGGAGAAAACCCCGGAATATTGTAAGACTCCTCGGGTAGATATTGGATGGCTTCAAGTGCCTTCTGCCAGGGCATATCACAATAAGGAAGCAATGCGCCTGGGGTCTCATGCACATGCACATCACAATCGACAACGAGGATATCCTCTAGTCGTTCCTTGCGCTCCTGCATCTGCTTACTTACCACGGTAGCCATATTCCTTTCTTTTCGGATCGGAGAAGACCGTTCCATGCACTGAAATGAGAACGTTGTTATAATAAACGTACCCGCAAAAGGCACCTTGAATCAAGCTGTGCGGCTAGATATTCAGAGCGAAATCATTGCTTGTCTTCTCACGTCCCCTACCGTCATGTGAGCCTCTAAGCGTCAATAGTTCTGTCACGAGGAAGTTGAATGAAAAAGCAAGTGCCCTCGCCGCCATCATCGTCAATAGTAATGGTTCCCTGCAGATCTTTGATGATGCCGTACGTGATGGAAAGGCCAAGGCCCATGCCTGCACCTACTTCTTTAGTAGTGAAGAATGGATCGAAGACACGTTGTTTCAACTCCACTGGAATGCCCGGTCCGCTATCGCAGAAGCTTATATTTACCATATCTGCATTGACTGTACAAGTAATGCGTATCTCTTTGTGTGCTGCATTTGCTAAGGCATCACGTGCATTCGTGAGCAGGTTAATAAAGACTTGCTCTAACCGAATGGGATTGCCCATGATGGTTACTTCTTCTGGAGGAAAATGTAAATTTACAGCGATCTGACGCAGGCGCAGTTGTTCCTGCATCAGTGAGATGGCACTATGCACGACCTGCTCTATACTGACAGGCTCACGACTTACTGGAGCTGCACGCCCAAAGGTACGCAGGTGCGAGATGATCTCTGTTGCCTTACGCACTTGCTGCATGGCGCTATGTAGTTCCTGCTGAACGACCTCTGAGTTGGCATCAGCCACGCCTAATTCGATGAAATCAATGGCGTTGCCTACGAACAGGCCAATATTGTTGAGAGGGTTATTCAGTTCGTGAGCGACTCCTGCAGTCAATTCACCAAGCGTCGCAAGCTTAGCTGCTTGTACCAATTGTTCTTGCTTCTCTCGCAACTCCTGTTCGCGGTGCTGCACCTCCTCGGTCGTTACCTTGAGATCGCTCATGATATGTATCATAGCCTTGCGACCATTCTCCAAGCGCAAATTTGACTGGTGCGCATCCTGTAGAATGTGCATGAGTGCTCGGCGAGAGTTATCCAAGCCCTCCGTCTGTTTGGCAAGCCGGCTACGATCATGTTCATAATCAGCTAAAATATGAATCATGGCCTTACGCTGATCGGCAAGTTTCTTATTGAGAGCATTCAGGTCACTGAGAATGTGCATAAGGGCACGACGGCGTGCCTCGCTCTTTAATACGTGAAGCTCAAGATTTTTTTTCTGCTCCGCGAGTTGTGAGTACTCCTGCTGCAGCTTCTCCAGTCTTGCTCTCAACAACGAGACTGTTTCCGCCTCATGAGTAGGCAGCACTTCATTCATTTCCTCGGCCTCGTACCTTGTCCAACTCACGCTTTAGGTTCTCAATCTCCTTCTCTAGCGCGATCATCTTCAGTTCGCGTCCCACAACCACTTCCTCAAACTTTTCTAGGTCGAGAATCTTTTCCTGCAGTTCTGCCTTTGATGCTTGTAAGTCTCGCACCACCTTCTCATAGGCACGCATATCGCGTAGAATACCAATCGCGCCTATCACCTTGCCATCGGCATCACGCAGCGCCGAGGCGTTGAGTGTAGTGGGGATGATTTCGCCAGAGGCACTTCGTGGATTAAGCCCCGCATTGCGTGTGGCCCCGCGCTCGATCACCTCACGCAGAGCCGCTAGAAACTCGCGGGTCTCTTCGGGGCTAATAAAGCGCGAGAGCGACTGCTCCAGGACCTCGTCTGGGCGGAACCCGAGCAACTCATAGACGGCGTCGTTGGCTTGCAGGATTTTACCTTCTAGGTCTGAGACAAAGACCGGGTCAGGTGCGTTTTTGATGAGGCTGTCTGAGTAGCCACGGGCCTTATCCAGTTCACGCATGTCACGTAGAATACCAATCGCGCCAATTACCTTGCCGTCAGTATCACGTAGTGCCGAAGCGTTGAGCGTCGTGGGAATGACTTCGCCAGAGGCACTACGTGGATTGAGCCGGGTGTTACGGGTGACGCCACGCTCGATTACCTCACGTAAGGCAGCAGTGAACTCGCGGGTCTCTTCGGGACTGATGAAGCGCGAGAGCGACTGCTCCAACACTTCGTCAGTGCGAAATCCCAACAGTTCGTACAC
>JAFAXQ010000149.1 GCA_019240835.1 Ktedonobacteraceae bacterium | reverse complement strand
CGCTTGCGGCAGACAGAACAGAATTTGGAGCGTGTCCGCGACATTGTAGGCGAAATCGAACCGCGCCTGGCTCCTCTAGCCGAACAAGCCCAACGAGCCATCGAATACGGCAAACTGAGCACTGAGTTGCAAGAAGTGTTGCTCTCTTGGTACGCCTTGCAATGGCGGCGATTACGGGCTACTCAGCAGCGTACGGAGCGTGCCGAGCAAGAGCAGGCCCAACAAGTTCGCCAATTAGAGCAATCTCTGCAAGCACTGGACGCACAAGTCAGCACATTACGAGCAGATCGTCAACAGGCTCAAGCTCGTATTAGCGAAGCACGCAACGCATCTGAGGCGGCACATGAGCTGCTGCAGAAGCTCGAACGCGACCTCGCTGTCAACGAAGAGCGTCTCATGCATCTGGAGCAGCAACGCGGCGATATTCAACAGGAAGAGCGGCGTTTGCGTACGCGACTGATTGCTGCACAGAAGCAAACGATAGATCTTGAAGAACAATGCGACCTTGCCGACGAGGCAGTGGACGCTGAAAGTGCAGCTCTGGCGACACGAGAGACGCAGGTGGCCGAGGCACAAAAAGAGTATGAAATAGATGAACGCCGCCTGCGCAGTGCTCAGAGCGATCTCTTTCAGGTGCAGGCGCGGCTAGGAGCGAGTCAAACAGAGCTTGGGCGGCTGCAGAAGCAACTCGGAGAGCGCAATCGTGCTCTAGCAACTCGACGCGATAGCATCGCTCACTCTCAACAAGCACTACGCACAGTAGAGGCGCGCCAACTTGAAGAACGCGCCCAATTGGATGCACTGCGCGACGAGGAACAACAGATAGGTCAGCGCAAGCAAACTATAGTGCGTGCCATTGCCGATGCACAGCAGGAGATGGAGCGCCTGAAATCCACGCTTGCAGAAGCAGAACGCCAGCGACGTAGTGTATCAGATCGTTTGAACATGCTCAAAAACTGGCGGCAAAGCTTGAGCGGGTATAGTGATGGCGTACGGACAGTCATGCGTGCGCCCGACGGAAAGCTGAGCGGCCTGCTCGGCCCTCTTCCCCAGCTTGGAGTCGCGCCCGCTGGTCTAGAAGCCGCCCTTGAGGCTGCCCTAGGTGCATATATGCAAGCGGTGGTGGTGCAGACCTTGCCAGACGCTTACTGTTGTCTTGAGTACTTGAGCAATGCCTCAGTGGGCAAAGCGATGGTTGTCTGGCTGGAAAGAGAGCAACACGGGGTCACCGCCAATGAGGTGAGTTCACTACAGGCTGAGGAAACAGTGCTACATCGTTCTCTGGCTGAAACGTCTGCTTTACGGGAGCGCGTTGTCGGTCCTGCTTGGCAATTTGTGCAATGTGAGCAGCGTTACGTCCCTCTCTTCCGTGGCATACTGCGGGGCATAGTCATTGTTAAGGATGTCGAGGCAGCACAAACATTGCTAGCCTGGGCCATAGCGCTACGTGTTTCCTCTGCTCACAGTGTGCCTCTCTCGTCGGTCGTGACGCTCAAAGGAGAAGTATTTCACATTGACGGATGGCTCACGGGTGGCGCGAGTAAGGACGGCGGACAGCAAGGGCTGTTGGCTTATGAAAGGGAACTGCGCGAGTTACCACTGCAACTTGATAAGCACAAAGCGCTGATTGAGCAGGTGAATGGCATGTTCAGCGAAGTACAGCGAGCGCAGGAGGGGCGACGTACGCAGCAAATGGCAGTTGAGAAAGAGCTACAAAAAGTTACGGCGAAAAGCAACGACCTGAGCAAAATTATTGCCGCCTCGCAGCGAGAGCAGGAGCGCTTACAGACCGAAATACGTCTCGCTGCCTCCATCGAGCAGCAGATGGCGTCGGAGGTAGTCGGCTTGGAGCAAGAGGCTGCTGCCGCACAGGAGCGTACACATACGCACGAGAAATCGCAACGCCAAATGGCTGGCATGGTCGAAGAACTGCAACAGGAAATGGAAGAACGCGCTCGCGTCTACCGCCGCCAGCGGGATGAACTGAGCCAGGCGCGTACCGCACTGGCCGTAAAGAGGCAAGAAGCGAAAGCGCTACGTCAGCAGCTCACTTCCCAGCATACAGCCGTGCAAGACCTGAAGAAGCAGGTTGAGCAACAAGTCGCACGTGTGAAAGAGACTGAACAGCGGCAAAAGGCTGTGTGCGACGAGATGACGCTTCGTCGTGCTGAGCTTGAACAAGCGAGTGAGCGAGCACGAGTGTGCGTGGAGCGGGTGCATAAAGCTGAAGCTCAACTCACAGATATTGATCAACAACTGACATCGGTTGAGCAACAGCGTGCGCAGACACAGCAGGCAATAACGGAACAGGAGGTTGTCTATCGTCGCTCTCTGCTAGAGCGTCAGAGGGCTAGTGACGCTGTGGAAACCTTGCTACAGCAGTTGCACGAAGAGATGGGTATCTCCGATCCTAAAGAGCTTGAGCTTATAAGATTCAATGAGAACTCCTCGCAAGCAGAGGGAAAAGGTGAGCATAGTAATACACCTGGTGGAATGCTCTCCGACGGAGAGGAGGCCCAACTGCGCCGCTTGCGCAGACAGGTAGATAGTCTGCGCAGTCATGTAAAAGCCATCGGCGGCTGTGACAGCAATGCCCCGCGAGAATACGAAGAATTGCGCACACGCTACGAATTTCTCTCTACGCAGCTTACCGATATGGAGCAAGCTGCACTACAGCTACGTTCGATCATAGCGCAACTCGATGTCAGCATGGCACGACAGTTTGAAACCACCTTCCAAGCCGTCAATGCACGCTTTCGCGAACACTTTACGACGCTCTTCAACGGCGGCACAGCTCGTCTTGCAATAGTGGACGCCAGCAATGAGCAAGACAACGCCCATGCTGCATCTAGCATGCCCTCTGGTGTAGAGGTCATTGTGCAGCCGCCAGGCAAAAAAGTGCAGGACTTATCACTCCTCTCAGGAGGAGAGCGTGCGCTCGTATCGGCGGCGCTCCTGTTTGCCCTCTTAGAGATTAATCCTCCCCCCTTTTGCCTGCTCGACGAAGTGGATGCTGCCCTGGACGAGACGAATGTCTCGCGTTTCTGTGATATTTTGCAGCGCCTAGCCCAGCGCACTCAGTTTATCGTCATCACTCACAACCGCGTGACGATGACCGCAGCGCAGGTGCTCTATGGCGTGTCAATGCGCGAGAGTGTGTCACGGCTGCTGTCGATTAAGCTTGAAGAGGTGGCCGCTGCAGAGCGGTAATAGCATTACAATTTCGCCAGCGTCTCTACCAATGTATCAATCTCCTCCTCCGTATTATAGAATCCCGTCGAAATGCGCAATGCATTGTTCGACGGAATAGAGCGAATATAGATGTTACGCTTCTCTCGCAGTTGCTCCACCACATCTTTTGAGTCGCGTCCTTCGAGGCTGAATGCGACAATACCGCTTATGCCTGCCACAGGAGTAAGCAGAGTGAGACCTGGAACGCGTTGTAAGGCGTGATAGGCGTATGCATGTAAGGACGAGATGCGTTTGAAAAGCCAGGGGTAGCCAACGGTCTGCTCCAACCAATTGAGTGCCGCGCACTGTCCAGCTAGCGCCGCTGTTTGTCTGCCACCTAGTTCAAAGCGTTGTGCAGAATCCTGCAACTCCCACTCTGCATTCGACCAATGTTTGTTAGAGTAGTAGCCAACGTAGGTTGGAGCAACATAATGTAGCGATTCACGCTTGATATACAATGCTCCTGTTCCGTCTGGACCGCACAACCACTTCTGCATAGGAATGGCATAGAAATCAATGTCAAGGGCGGTAACATCTACAGGGATAGCCCCTGCTGACTGTGCGCCATCGATGAGTACCGGGATACCTCGTTCGTGCGCCATGCCGCCAACGGCATGAATATCGAGCACTGTCCCTGTCGTCCAGGTAACATGAGAAAGCACGATCAGGCGGGTACGTTCTGTCACTAGCTCGCCTATCGCCTTGTGTGCAGGACGCTCTGCCATCTGACCAAGCTGGGCCATGCGAAGAACGACTCCGTAGCGGTCGCGAATCTGGTACAGAGGCGCAAGAGCACCAACATGTTCGTGATCTGTGGTAATAATCTCATCGCCTGCGCGCCAATTCAACCCATAGCTCATACTGTTCATGCCCTCACCCGTATTATCAGTGAGGGCTATCTCCTGAACATCAGCACTAAGAAGACGGGCTGCACTACTACGCGCCTGATCATAGATAGTTTTAGTGGCTTCAAACACTTCTGCGCCAAGCCGTCCATCGCGCCATTCTCGTTGCATACGGTCCTGCATGGCTTCAATGACGCAAGATGGCAAAGGGCCAAATGTGCCTGTGTTGAGATAGATACGCGATGTGGTAGCGGGCATAGCATTACGAATACGTTGGAGATGACTGATGTCAAGCAAAGTGGCACTCCTTATAGCAAAACAAAGACCTACTAGAAGTATAGCTTGTTGGCTAAAGGAGTGCCACTTACATGTGCATATCAGAGCTCGTGCTAATACGAGCAGAGTAGGAACTTTTAGGACACGGATTTCGCAGCACTGCTACACTTTCTCAAACTCAGTTTTTACTATATACGTCCCATCTGGGAGACGTTCTAGTGTATAATCGTCGAAGAGCACGGGGTCGGCCTTGACTAGGCAGAGAAATACGCGCAGCGCAAGCTCGCGTATTTCGATCTCCGCATGTGTACTGGCACGCATCTCAATAAAGTGCCGCCAAGCACGTGCATTGGCCGTCACGACAATGGGAGCCTCGGTCTCGTTGGGCAGAACGGAGCGCGCACACTGCTGTACCTTCTTGCGTAGGTCGGTGCGCTCTTGCGCGCTCAAGATGCTCATACCACTCTGCTGCATTTCCAGTAAGCGATGAGTAAGTGCCGCGTACTCGTTGGCCGCACGCTCAATACGCTCTATGAACTGAGCATGTAGATGTGAGTCTGTCTGGTACTCGCGACGTTCGACGAAGCGCAATACACGCCCTGCAACGTAGCGCTGACTCACTTGTGAAAAGCTGAGGTGTCTATGACGCACCAGTTCGTGTGTGACACTGCGTGAAATACCATAGAGCAACAGGCTGAAATTGGCATGTTCGAGGACCGAGCCATGACCTGATGATTTAATGTTATCGAAGTAGCGTTTCGCCTGTGCATTGGGAGTACGTTTGGGGCCAAAGCTCATATAGCAGACTTGTCCAGCCACTTTGCACAACTGCGCTCCGTCGGGCAACGGGGTTGGATCATCTAGGTAGCTCTCGAAATTGAGAGACGGGTCGAAGCTGTTAAGAAAGCCTACTAGACCTGCTGTGTTCATGTGTGGGCGAGAAAGAACCACTACTGCAGGGCTAAGCAAATATGCTATGTTGCCTGGAGAGTAGTGGGTGGGAGAGTGAATGGTGGCAAAACCTGTATCCTCGCTTCCGTGCAACGAGTGGAAGAGTGTCTCTGTGTCAATAACCAATGTGCATGCCTCCTTACTACTAGCTATGTCAATTGGATACTAGTCTAGCAGGTTGGAGGCTGCTTGACTACTGACCGATAGGCTGTTGTGATGGGGAGAGGAGAGCATCCAGGGTAGCGCGACGTATACGGTAAGCTTGGCGAGCACCACGATGAGGCAGTGTAATCGCCTCCAACACTCCGTTTTTAATCCAACGCCGTACAGTTGTGTCATCCACACGCAACTGCTGTGCCACCTCACGAACTGTGAGCAGCTCTGTTTCGTCGGACATCACTATCCTCTTTCTCTTTTTGCACTAATAGGACGCTTAAAATAAATACAATACGTGGCTTTTAAATATAATATGCAGCCTGTACGTCGGACTGCATATCCAAGGTTTATTTAACTATAAAAACGAACGTAACTGTTCAAAATCCCTTCTACTAGCCGCCGATCATCGACATACTGCGATTGGCTCGTCTAAAGCGCTTATCACCGATGTAGTGCTTGAGTTCCTTACGCCAAACCGCTTGGCGTATGGTAGCGGCTAGTTCCTCGTCGCTCTTGCCGCCACGGATAACGGCACGAAGGTCCGTCTCTTCTGTGGCAAACAGGCAGGTGCGAAGCTGCCCATCTGCGGTGAGGCGAATACGATCACAAGTGGCGCAAAATGGTTCGCTTACGGGATTGATGAAGCCTACTTCGCCTATGCCATCACTGAAAGTGTAGCGACGAGCGGTTTCTGAAGGGTCACCCGTGGTGATGGGAACAAGCGGCCCATAGTGTGCCTCAATGATAGCCTTGATCTCACCCCCCGTGAGAATATCTTCCTTGCGCCAGATTTGATCGGCATCGAGGGGCATAAACTCAATCCAGCGCATCACGTAGGCTTTGTTGCGTGCGAAACGCACAAAATCGAGCACATCTTCTTCGCTATAACCACGAATAGCGACAGCATTGATTTTCACAGGACAAATAGATGGGTATTTCTCTAGTTCTGCGAGACCTTCCAGAACACGCTCAAGCTGGTCGCGTCGCGTGAGTTGTGCAAATTTCTCGCTTACCAGAGAATCGAGACTCACGTTAATGCGCGACAGCCCTGCCTCGGCTAGTACCTTTGCTTGCTGTTTGAGTAGAATGCCGTTGGTAGTAAGACTTAAACTGCGCAATCCCTCGATTTGACGGAGTTGGCGCACAAATTCCGGTACATCCCGCCGTACCAATGGCTCTCCACCAGTGAGACGAATCTGTTCAATGCCAATACTTACCGCAACACGAGCAATGCGCTCTAACTCTTCATACGAGAGAATTTCAGCCTTCTTGAGCCAAGGCAGACCCTCGGCAGGCATACAATAGGTACAGCGGAAATTACACTTGTCGGTGATAGATATACGCATGCTTTTGATACGTCGTCCGTAACTGTCTACCAACGGTTCCATAGCTACAATCCTTTCTGTACTGTTTTTGTGCGGTTTTGTGCGTATATCTAACTATAGCACTTTTGGGTCAGTTTGTCACTTACGTGAGCAATCGACAATGCAAGGACACCGCAGTACATTGTATTATACAATATCTTGTGTAGAATGTGAATTGTACAACTTTTTCTGCACCTATCGTCCTATGGGAGATGGTGCTAGCTCAAGTGCAACTTCCAGGAGGAAACAAAGGCTATAGAAAAATGGGGGCTGCCCGGGCAGCCCCCATTTTTCTATAGCCTTTGTTTTAAGCGTCGTAGTAGAAGGCGAACTCAATGGGGGCTGGGCGCAAGCGTACTTCATCGGCCTGTGCTCGCTTAAAGTCGATATACTTCTCAAGCACATCTGTCGTGAAGACATCACCCTCCAGCAGGAAGGAATGATCAGCTTCGAGCGCATCAAGAGCTTCGTATAACGATCCAGGAACCGACTGAATTTCGCGTAACTCCTCTGCTGACAGGTGATAGAGGTCGCGGTCAAACGGTCCATAGCCGTGTTCACTTGGATCGATGCGGCGGCGAATGCCGTCTAAACCTGCCATCAGCATTGCTGAGAAGAGCAGGTAAGGGTTGGCTGCTGGATCGGGCGAGCGGAACTCGACACGCTTTGCCTTAGGGTTGTCCGTCAAAGGGATACGCACGGCGGCACTGCGATTACCTTTTGAGAACACCAGATTGACAGGAGCCTCAAAGCCAGGAACCAGACGCTTGTAACTGTTGGTAGTAGGAGCCGCAATCGCCATCAGGGCAGCAGCATGGGTAAGGATACCTCCAATGTAGAAGCGGGCCATCTCGGAGATGCCTGCATAGCCCTCGCTGTCATAAAACAGCGGCTTGCCTTCCTTCCACAGGCTCTGGTGTGTATGCATACCAGAACCGTTATCGCCATAGACCGGCTTGGGCATAAAAGTCACGGTCTTGCCATACTTGCGGGCTGTGTTCTTTACGATATACTTGTAGAGCATCAGATTGTCGGCGGTCTTCACCAGGGTATTGAAGCGGAAGTCTATCTCTGCCTGACCAGCGGCACCTACTTCGTGATGCTGTGCCTCGACTGGGACACCGTTTTCTTCCAGTTTGAGTACCATCTCACTGCGCAGATCCTGCATGGTGTCATTGGGGGGTACTGGGAAGTAGCCCTCTTTCACGCGCATCAAATGCCCCATATTGCGGGTACCATCGCGAGAACTGTTCCAATGGGCCTCGTCGGAGTCAATCTCTGCAAACTGTCTATTATCTGTAGAGCCATAGCGTACGTGATCAAAGATATAAAACTCTGCTTCCGGCCCGAAATATGCTGTGTCTGCTATACCGGTACTGCGCAGATACTCCTCCGCCTTGATGGCTACGTAACGGGGATCACGGAGGTATCGCTTTTTTCGACCCAGAGGCCCTGGATGAGCAATGCTACAGATCAAGCTCAAGGTAGGGATGCTAGTAAAAGGGTCCATCAGGGCCGTGTTGGGGTCTGGAATGACCAGCATGTCGCTTTCATCAATAGACTGGAAGCCACGAATACTGGAACCATCGAATGGAATACCCTCGACAAATGCCTCTTCCTCTAATGCATGTAAAGGAATTGAAAAATGCTGCCAGCTACCTGGTAGATCGACGAACTTGAT
>JAFAXQ010000175.1 GCA_019240835.1 Ktedonobacteraceae bacterium | reverse complement strand
AGCCACGCTGCATGCCTGTGACCTGCAGGTAGATAACGTACACGACGACAACTCACTCCCATGCAGCCAACTCACACCCAACACCATTGATGATGACGGTGGAGTGTGGCTCTTCGGAGTGACGGGGTCTGGCTCACTAGACCACTGGCAGTATCCCCTACACCTGCCTCCGAATATTCGTGTCCTACTCTGGCTCAGCAATGACCACGGCATATTGAAGTTTGAAAGCGGCAATCCGTTGTATCGTTACAATGAAACGGCCCGCGTCTACGTGAAGATATAAAGAGAAGACGTGCTGGATACCCGGCTCGTCTTCTCTTTACTACGACCAAAGCCGCTATACAGTCTGTAAGGCATACCTTGCTCTTACTGATCTTTATACAATTAAATCTTTTATATGTCTTGTCAACCGTTCTATAGTAGAATGACAGGGATTACTCCTTTTTGATTGCCGTAATCAAGGTGGCCCCTGGTGTAAGCAAACGATGACTGCGTACCTGCTCCATACCCACCTGTTGCAACCATCTCTTGACAGTGGCAAAGGAATAGCAGGTTCCGCCGACAGTGGTCATGGTCAAGGCCATGAATTGCACCATCAAGGAGGCCAGGCGCGACCCGTACGTCTGGTCGGTTACCTGGTCAATGAAGGCCAGCACACCACCGGGCCTGAGCACTTTCGCCACCTTCTCAAGAACAGTCATGTTCAGTTCTGGCGGTAAGAGATGCGCGACGTGGAAGTAGAGGGCCACATCGAAAGACTGCGAGAACAGTTCAGGAAAATCGTCCTTGACGATATCGCCGCAGACAAAACTCATACGCTCTTCCAGCTTCATTTGCTTCGCTGTACGCTCTCCTGCCATAATCCCAGGCTCAATATCCAGGATTGTTGCATGCAGATGTGGATATTTGCGGCAGAAGAGAGCACTATAGGCGGCGTGTGAGCCACCGACATCGAGTAATTGTTGCGCTTTCTCTGGCAAACGAACGCGATGAATAATCTCGCCACCCAGCGCTGTCGCCAAGGAGGCAAGGCCAGCATAGTGACGGGCAAGTAACTGCTGTGCCTCTGGCGTACTGGCATCTTCCTCATAGGGCATGCGCATAGCTTGTTTGTTGGTATGCACAACTTCTGCGATATGATCCCAAATGGCAACAATATCCGGGCTATGAATAATGTAAGGTGCGATATTCATTGGCGACTTCTTGGTCAGCCAGCGGTTCGCCATACCTGTGTTGTGATAGTGACCCTGACGATAGCGCAGATAGCCCGCCGAGACGAGTAGTTGCAGTAACAGTTGCAGACCGTGCGGCTGACACGCCAGCTTTTCTGCCAGCGTTTCCAAAGGTAATCCCCGTTCGCTCAGCACATCGAAGAGGCCCAGTTCACAGGCAGTAACAAGCATTTTGCCGATCCCCACTGCCAGCGGTGTATCAAAGAGTGGCGTCGGCAGAAGGTTGAGGCGTGATAGTAGATGCTCCAGTGGTGTGAGACGGAGTGGCACTGATGCATAAACCTTTCGCTAAAGCCTATTATGTAACATATCAAACCAAAGCATATCAGACTGTCCTTCTATGAACAAGCAGAACAGGGCCAACTATTCAGCCGATCAGAAATCAAATCGCTACGCTGATGAGCCATCCACCAGCGAGCACAAGACAGGTGAGCACGACAAGATAGAAGTAGAGCTTGCGGTCCTGTAGGGATGTCCGTGGACCAAAGAACACAAAGAGTGCGCCAACTGCAAGGCAGGCAAGAAGCAGTGTGGGCAGAAGAATCCAGGGTCGAGCAGAGACAAGACCGCTGATCGCCAGTCCACCAATCGAGATGGTAGCCAGCAGAATGAGCAGGGGACAGGCGATAAATGAGCCTCTCACTCCCAGCACGACAGCAAGAGTACGCGCATGACTTGCTGCATCCTCCTCGATATCCGGCAGTGAGTTTGCCAGATTTAAGCTCACACCGAGCAGAGCGGCGACTGGCACCAGCCAGAAAACGAAGGGCACAATACGTCCCACTCCCACAAAAGCATACACAGGAATGAGCGGGATTGCCAACGCGAAGACGATGCCACTCAGAGGTGTGGCCTTCAGACCTAGGTTATAGCCTTGCCCAAGAGCTAAGTAGAGCAAGGAGACAAGCAGGGCCAAGGGATTGAGAGGCAGCAACAGCAACAGCATGATGAGTATGAGCAGCAGACCAGTGATGAGAGCCTCTCGGGGACGAACCAGCCCACGCACAATGGGCTTATTCTTCTTACTCAGCATATCGCGCTGACGATCAAAATAATCGTTGAGGACAGCGATGGAAAGCTGCATAGCGAGATGAGCGCCGATCACCAGAACAAGGATGCGCCAGAGTACATGCGGCCAAGCAGCCAGCAGAGCAAACACTGTAACCGCAAGCAGGTGGAACAGCACTGGCCCTGGATGGCTGAGCCAGAAGAAGCCACGTAGTATATCAACTGGACGACGCTTTTTAATGACCTCCATACGCTTACTCCTGTTTAAGAGCATAGCCCATGTACGGTCCTGAGAGATCGTTACTCTCCTGAAAGTTCATGCGTTTACCCATCTCTGCAAACGTCATCTGCCCACGTTTGCGTTTCAAGAACATGTCGATGGTAGCAAGTGGGTGGGCACGTGGGGTCATTCCCCTCATCTGCTGGTTCTGCAGATGATATTTCTGCATACACAGCAGCAATTCTTGTGGCTTGATAAACATCTGCCAGTCATGCAGGTTGGGAGGCATAAAACTTGTGCTGGGCCATTCCTGAGCCACCTTAATAAGGACAAGTTTGCTAAAAAGCGTACGGTTAATAGTATCGTAGAAAAAAATACCGCCCGGTATGAAAACACGTGAAATCTCCTGCATCACTTGTGCTACATCGTTGACATGCTCCAACACATCACAGCAGACGACAATAGCAAAGGAGGCATCCGCAAAGGGAAGATGTTCACCAACTCCCCTCTGGTAGGTTATGTCCAGCCCTGATTGCTGTGCATGTTTGCGGGCTGTGGCAAGAGAAGGTTCTGAGGGATCAATACCTGTCACTTGACAGCCGAGGCGAGCAAACTCCTCGGCCAACAAACCTCCTCCACATCCCACATCGAGCACCTTTTTCCCTTGAGGGTCCACCTTTCGTTCGTCAATGAGCACCCGTTGGAAGTAACCAAAGCGCACAGGACCAAGCCAAGTGCGCAAGGTACCAGCAAGCACTTCGTTCTCATCCCACCAGCTATCACTCAGACGGTTGTACAGTTCATTGTCGACTGGCATGAGTAGGCTGCCTTTCGTGAAAAAATAACGCATGGAAAAGCCATGAGCGTCTTTCGTCTCGCGAACAAGCGCTCCTGCAATCGCGCTGCAAAAGCTTGCTCTCTGTCCACATGGAACGCGCCTAACACATAACGGTCCGGGCGCACGAGGACGAAGATGTCGCGGCGACCATGCAGGAAGTGAGCAATCTCCTGCTGGCTATCCAGCGCGTAGATGCAGTCCTGAGAGCTGGCTTGCACAGGCTCCGTTGCAGGCACTATACAGATACAACGTGCCCTCAACCTTTGCCAGATACGCGCCTGGAGTGGTTTGAACGCTTCACAGGGATTGGCATGCAGGCGCAGCAGCGCGAAGCCAGAGCCAAGCAGTTCATCGAGCAACACAGGCTCGTCTCCTTGCACCAGCACAATAGGCTGGGGAAGTAGTTGTCCGGCCAGAGCACGACTAAACAGGCCACCGTCCGAGAGGAAGAGACCGCGTTGGTAGGAGGATTCAGGCTTGATGCGTGCCTCAGCCAGGGAGGAAGCGACGGATGGCAAGGACATCAGCGCACGTAGGGTCACATCTCGTAAGCAAGCCAGGGGGCGGCTCGTAGGCATAATTACGCTGCCCAGCAATGAGGAGAAGCGAATCATACGTACGGCGTGAGGAGCACGTTCTTGCTGATAGGTTTCAAGGATGCCGGGTTGCGCCTGCGTACACAAGACCAGAGCGAGCTTCCAAGCGAGGTTGTGGGCGTCGCGCAGGCCGCAGTTCATCCCTTGACCACCGAATGGGGGAAGTAGGTGGGCGGCGTCACCAAGCAGGAAAACGCGCCCGTGCGAAAATGAGGCGGCACAAGCTGCATGGAACGTATAGATAGCCTGACGAATGATGTGAGGTTCGCTCGGGCCCCCGACCTGCTGGATCAGTTGGCGCAGGTTGGCGCGGGTAAGTAATTGCTCCTCGCGTTCGCCAGGGAGCAGCATGAACTCCCAGCGCCTGCCTTTACCTGGTGCGGGGACGCTGACTGCTGGTCGTACCGGGTCGCAGAAGAAGGTGATGCACCGTGCAGGAGCATCGTCCTCACAGAGGCTATCGGCAACCAGCCAACGCTGAGGAAAGGTCGTCCCGCGCATAGCGATACCGAGAGCACGACGCACAGGACTTTTACCCCCGTCACAGGCCAGCAAGTAGGTGCTGGTGATGTGCTGTCGTTTGCCAGCACTTGAGCACACGCTGCTGAGCACATGCTGTTCAGCCTGTACAAAGGTATCGAGCGTATGTCCGAAGCGCACCTCGACGCAGGGGAAACGCCGCAGCCCAGCGAGTAACGCTTCCTCCAAGTGCGGCTGATCGAACGTCGAGATAAGTGGGTAGCCATTGCGCCGACTACTCGGCTGGGCGCGCACCAGGAGTTTTCCGTGCGAGAGATACTGCGCTGCTAGATCGGGTAGCACGTGCTGCAACACCTCCTCACGCAGCCCGAGCGCCTGACAAATGCGCAGCCCCTCGTCATCGATGGAGATAGCGCGTGGGAAGGCATATAGTCTCTCAGCACGCTCGATAAGCAGCACCTTGATGCCGTACCGTCCTAGAAGATTTGCGGCGGTCAGCCCCGTCGGACCAGCGCCGACGATAAGAACAGGCACAAACTCACACTTCACGCTCACACCTTCCTTAGCGCCAATGTGGCATGACTTCCGCCAAGCCCACGTGCGCAGAGCAGGGCCGCATCCGTACGTCTATCCTGTGCTTGTACCCTACCACGTACAAGGCCGGGAGGGCAATGACGCAGATCTGGCTCCTCACAATTGAGCGTTGGCGGGACAACACGACCCTGGAGAGCCATGAGGGCACATATGGTATCGAGAACGCCGGCGGCTGCGAGGCTATGGCCGAACTGTGTGCGTGGGACGCTACACGGGAGGTTGGCGAGCGCGGAGCCGAAGACTTCGTAGAGAGCCGCTGCTTCTATGGCATCCCAGGCAGGTAGGGCACGACCATCCAGATAGATGCAAGCAATGTCGTGTGGCTCCAGATGGGACTGAGCGAGCACAAGGTGCAGGCAACGGGCGTAGGCAGTTACGTCGGGAAGCGCAGGAGCAGCTAGATTCCAGGGCGTGCAGGTCTGCGCGTAGCCCACGAGTTCACCGTAGATGGGCGCGCCACGATGCTGTGCATGCTCGTACTCCTCCAGGATGCAGATACCAGCTCCTTCTGCGACAAGCAGCCCGGCTGCTCGCAGATCAAACGGGCGGTAGGCACAGGGAACGGTCCCTGCACAGAATGAGGGGCTGCCACCAAGAACGTGCAGAGCACAGGACTGGAGTGGTGCTTCGCTGCCCCCAGTAATGAGCACATCTGCAGCACCGCGCCTAATGGCTCCGTACGCTAACCCGAGTGCGTCCAATCCCCCACACGTATCATTGACAGGCGTCTTACAGTAGCCTTGCAGACCGTAGCGGACAGAGAGCCGCCCAACGTTGGCTACTTGGAGCCAAGCAATGGCCGTGTAGGCACTCATGAAACGCGCCCCTCGCTTATAGAGCAGCTCGATCTGTTGAGCAACGTACTCAATGCCTCCGAACGTATTGGCGATCACTGCACCAATGCGTTGCGGGTTTTCCTCTTCGAGCACTAGCTTCGCGTCCTGCAGTGCCTCCTGGACAGCAGCAAAAACAAAATGTGTCATACGATCTGTGCAATTGGCTAGTTTGCGATCAACGTAGTCTTCGACACGGAAATCTCTGACTGCGCCAGTAAGCCGGATATGCTGTTCAACATTGCTGCCTGTGAGTGGTCCAACGCTAGAACGACCAGCCCATACGGCACTCCAGAACGCCTCCTTGCCGATGCCACTAGGTGCTACCACCCCAAGACCAGTGATCACCACACGGCGAGGAAGAGGCGGAGTATGGACAAGCGGCACCATTGGAGATGTTGCCGATGGCGAAAGGAGCTGTTTGACTGCTTTGCCTACTGACCAAGCTACGTTCGTAGCAGCATGTTGTTCCTTGCTTGCCAGTACGAGGGCTGTATTTACGCCACCGAAACCACTAGAGTGTGTCAGCGCAAAGCACAGTGGCTGGCGAGGGTCAACACGGCGTGCAGCGTTTGGGATATAGTCCAGATCGCAGCACGGATCGGGGGTCTCTAGGTTAATCGTCGGTGGCAGAATCTGCTGGTCGAGGGCGAGCGCTGTGACTAAGACCTCAATTGCACTTGATGCACCTTGGGTATGACCGATCAACGACTTGGTAGCACTGATCGGAATGTGGTAAGCATGTGAACCAAGGGCCTCCTTGTAGGCAGCAGTCTCGGCGGCCTCGTTGAGGAGTGTCGAGCTCCCATGGGAGTTGATGTAGCCGAGTTGCTCAGGAGAAAGCTTCATCTCCTTCATAGCCTGCCATAGCAAAGATTGCAAGGGTGCGCCATCCTTGGGCAGAGCAGCCATGTGGTAGGCATTGCTATTGGAAGCGAAGGCGTGGATCTCTGCATAGATATGCGCGCCGCGAGACAGAGCCAGTTCGCGTTCCTCCAGCAGCAGCACTGCTGCACCCTCCGACAGGACGAACCCATCTCGCCGTGCATCGTAAGGGCGCGAGGCACGCTTCGGCTCATCGTTGCGTGTACTGAGGGCACGCATGACGCAGAAGACGTTAAGCCCCAGAAGACTTATCGCGGAGTCGGAGCCGCCCGTAAGCATACGCTCAGCATGCCCCTCTTGGATTTTCCAGAAGGCTTGCCCAACGGCGTCTGCGCCAGCAGAGCAACCAGTAGCGATGGTCAAACAAGGACCGTGTAGCAAGTGATGAGCAGCAACAGCCGTGGAGGGCACATAGCTCAACAGCAGCCTTGTAAGCTCATTTCCACATAGCAGAGCGCAGGGGGGATGAGCGCCACCCCCGGTGAGCTGCAGCCACAGCCGCTCGCCCTCTGTCACCGCGCCCATCGCGGTGCCCAGGTAAACACCCATGCGCTCGCGCTCCGGCTTGCTCAGATGCGTGCTGCTGAGTCCGGCGTCATACAAGGCTAAGTTGGCTGCGGCAACAGCCAACTGCGTCCCACGATCCAAGAGCGCAGACTCTACGGGGGTCAGGTCAAATGCTGCAGGCACGAAGTCCGCGATCTCGCCTGCTATACGTGTAGGCAGTACACTGGCGTCAAAGCGCGTGATAGAGCTGACGCCTGAGCGCCCCTGCAAGCAAGCCTGCCAGAATGCATCCTTCCCGCAGCCATTAGGAGCCAATACGCCCAGACCGGTGATCACGACGCGCCGCAACTACATCGTCCTTCCTTGAGCTATTCATTAGTAACACGTCGCCACCGCCCTTCCAGTTGCACCTCCGCTAGAAATGCCTCGATCAGCGGAGTGACGATTTCCGCTTGCGAGTAGAGAAAAAACCGTTCCCGTGCAGGGATGAGGTGGTAGCCAACACACAACGGCAGGTGTGTGGCCAGCCAAGCAGTTTTTGCTTGCGGGGAGAGGGTGTCATCATAGCGGTTGATTAGTAGAATGGGCATAGCAAGTGCAGCGATACGCGTACGGATGTCAAAATGATGGATGATCGGCAGCACGGAGTAGCGGTAGACGGCAGGCCAGAGAGCAATCTTGCTGAACTGCTCCTCGATGAGTACACGGGGTAGTTCGGTCAGCCAGGGGATGGCGTTTTGGGGTAGCGATTGTGGCTCAGCGTGGGTAATATAGCGAATGACAATGTTGCGTAGCAACGAGGCAGAGACCAAGTGCTCGATGGGCAGGCGCAGGAATAGCTCGTGCAGCAGCCAGATGAAAGGATGTGGTGCGATACGATAATCAGCTCCCTGTGCAACGATAATCAGTGAGCGACAGCGCTCAGGATAACGCAAGGCAAACTCGAAGAGCACCATCGCCGCGTCGCCATGCCCCACAAAGTCGGCACAGGCAATTTCGAGCGCGTCGAGTACCCTACGCAGCTCTTCGACCCGTTCAGTCAGATACACAAAGCGCTTGCGTGACTCTTGCCGACGGTAGAGAATCACACGACGAGATTGGCTGAAGACGCGCACCTGACGCGCATAGATGACTTCAAGGTGTTCAAGGATCGGCACAAAGACCAGAGGATCACCCACGCCAAGATCAATCAGGGGCAGGTCACCACCAAGGATGGATACTGGTTGCCAGTGCGCT
>JAFAXQ010000075.1 GCA_019240835.1 Ktedonobacteraceae bacterium | reverse complement strand
ACGCATCGTCGTCTGATCCGCATCAGACGACGACAGTCGGGTGTCCTCCTAATGAGGAAAGGCATCCGAGTGTAGGCGTCCGTAGAAGAGTGTCGAAAACTTTTCGACACTCGAAAGCGACGCCTTTTCTGGTGCCTGCTTCTTCTTTTCTTTTTTGCGCGCCGCTATAGACAGCGAAGGAGGAAAAACGAGCAGTAAGCACATCTACTCAGAAGGGGGCAGAACTTGCCAAGACGTAAGAGAGTCGTGCGACGGCCAGATGTGCCGGATGCTAAGTACAAGAGCCGCAATGTCGCACGCTTCGTAAACAAAATCATGTTGGACGGAAAACGCAGCCTTGCTGAGCGTATTGTTTATCAGTCCTTTGACGCCATTGAGGCCAAGCTGAAACGTCCACCGCTTGATGTGTTCGAGCAGGCTTTGAAGAACGCCACTCCTACCATTGAGGTTAAGCCTCGCCGTGTCGGTGGCTCAACGTATCAAGTTCCTGTTGATGTTCGCAGAGATCGGGGCAATGCCCTTGCCATACGCTGGCTTATTCGCTATGCACGCGCACGCAGTGGTAGGTCTATGGCCGAAAAACTGGCAAATGAGTTGATGGATGCAGCATCAGGGCAGGGAGCAACTATTAAAAAACGCGAGGAAACTCATAAGATGGCGGAGTCCAATAGGGCCTTTGCTCATTATCGCTGGTAGATAACATAACATGCCTAGAGAATTCCCACTCGAAAAAACTCGAAATATTGGTATTATCGCTCATATAGATGCTGGTAAAACCACTACTACGGAGCGCATCCTCTTCTACACGAAGAAAATACACCGTATCGGTGAAGTGCATGAAGGGGCTGCTACTATGGACTGGATGCCCCAGGAACAGGAGCGCGGTATTACTATTACATCTGCCGCCACGACGTGTTTCTGGCAGGACCATCGTATTAACATCATTGATACCCCCGGTCACGTTGATTTCACGGTTGAAGTCGAGCGGTCTTTGCGTGTCCTTGATGGTGGCGTCGTTGTCTTCGATGCTGTTGCTGGTGTCGAGCCACAATCTGAGACAGTCTGGCGTCAAGCAAATAAGTATAATGTCCCTCGTATCTGCTTTGTGAACAAGATGGACCGTCTCGGTGCTGACTTCTGGCGTACCGTGGAGATGATCCGAGAGCGACTAGGCACTGTTCCTGTGCCAATCCAGATTCCAGTAGGTAGCGAAAACAATTTTAAGGGTTTTGTCGACCTGATTGAGCAACAGGCGGTCATCTTCACTGATGACTTGGGAACAAAGTCAGACCGTACCGAAGTGCCGGTAGGCATGGGGTCAGAGTTTGAGCGGTATCGCGAGCTGCTCATAGAGCGTGTTGCCGAGACCAGCGAGGAACTGACTCTCAAGTACCTTGAGGGTGAAGAGATTAGCAGCGAAGAATTGGTTGCCGCCCTGCGCAAGGCAACTATAGCTGGCAAGCTTGTGCCGGTTCTTTGTGGTAGCGCCCTGAAGAATAAGGGTGTGCAGGCTATGCTAGATGCTGTGGTGATGTTCCTTCCCTCACCACTGGATATTCCACTGCCAACAGGAATTCAACCCGATAGCGGCGAGACGATCACACGAGAGGTAAACGATGCTGCACCCTTTAGTGCGCTCGTCTTCAAAATTGTTTCCGACCCCTTCGTTGGCCGCCTCTCTTATATACGAGTCTACTCTGGCACACTCACCAAGGGTGCTTCGATAGAAAATAGTACTAAAGGGAAATCGGAACGTATTGGTCGACTCCTGCGTATGCATGCTAATCATCGTGAGGATATCGACGAAATTCGCGCTGGTGACATTTGTGCTGCGGTAGGCTTGCGTAACACCTTTACTGGTGATACGTTATGCGATGTTCAACATCCAATTGTGCTAGAGTCTATTGTCTTTCCGCAGCCTGTCATCGAGATTGCCATTGAGCCAAGGACGCGTGCCGACCAGGACAAAATGGCCATAGCGCTGAACAAACTGGCCGAAGAGGACCCCACCTTCCAGATACACACAGATGTAGACAGTGGGCAGACCATCATTAATGGTATGGGCGAACTGCATCTAGAGGTCATCGTAGATCGCATGTTCCGCGAGTTTAAAGTCGAGGCGAATGTGGGACGCCCACAGGTTGCCTATCGTGAGACAATTACCCGTGAGGCTCAAGCTCAAGGCAAGCATGTTCGACAAACAGGCGGTCATGGGCAGTACGGTGACGTGTGGTTGCGTGTCGCACCTAACGAACGTGGCAAAGGCTTTGAGTTCATCAATAGCATTATCGGTGGTGCAGTACCTAAAGAATATATCAAACCTGTCGAAAATGGCGTCAAGGAAACACTTGACAACGGCATTATCGCGGGTTATCCGATGATCGACGTGAAGGTGGCCCTCTACGATGGGTCATATCATGAAGTTGACTCGAACGAAATGGCCTTCAAGACTGCTGGCTCAATAGCGATCAGAGAGGCAGCACGCAAAGCAGCTCCTATTCTATTGGAACCTGTGATGTTGGTGGAAGTGACCACTTCAGAAGAGTTCTACGGGGATATTATCGGCGACCTCAACCGACGGCGTGGAACCATCTTGGGTATGGAGAGTCGTGGAACGCAGCACGTGGTGCGCGCTCATGTTCCCCTCGCCGAAATGTTTGGCTATGTCAACGATCTCCGTTCTATGACTAGCGGCCGTGCCAATTATTCAATGGAGTTTGCGCACTACAACCCTGTGCCAAAGCAAATTGCCGATGAGATTATGGCAAAAGCACATCGGTAGTAGATGTGGCGCTTGGGTCGCCTAAAATGGCCACTGCGGTCACTCTACTGTGATCCCTGTGATCCCTCTAAAGTGATTGCTGAGGTCTCCTGAGAAAATATATAGAGTGCCAAGCAAAGATGCATCCTGACGCACTTGCACTGGGCACTGCTTCAAAGAGGAAACGAATGGCAAAGAAGAAGTTTGAGAGAACGAAACCGCACGTCAACGTGGGCACCATCGGCCACATCGACCATGGCAAAACCACCCTGACCGCTGCCATCACCAAAGTGCTCGCCGCCGCCCAACTGGCCAAGTACACCGCCTTCGACCA
>JAFAXQ010000079.1 GCA_019240835.1 Ktedonobacteraceae bacterium | reverse complement strand
AGGTCATGGCGTGGATTATGGATACCTATTCTATGCACGAAGGCTTCTCTATTCCTGCTGTAGTCACGGGCAAGCCGCTCTCAATTGGCGGAAGTGAAGGCCGCAATGAAGCGACTGCAACGGGTGTTCTGTTTGTGACACGTCAGGCAGCTAAGCGCATTAATATGCCCTTAAGAGGAGCTCGTGTGAGTATTCAAGGCTATGGCAATGCGGGCGCGACTGCTGCTCGCCTCTTCCACAATGAAGGGTGCAAAATTGTTGCGGTCAGCGATACACGCGGAGGCATCTACAGCGAGTCGGGACTTGATCCTGCTGCCGTGCTGCGCCATAAGCAGGAACGAGGCTCCGTTGTAGGTTTTCCACGAGCACAAGCACTTCGTACACAAGACGTTCTCGAAGTTCCCTGCGATATCGTGATTCCTGCCGCAACCGAAGGAGTGATAACCCTCGCCAACGCTGAGAAGGTTCAAGCGCGTATCGTCGCCGAAGCTGCCAATGGCCCAACGACGCCAGAGGCAGACGCCATCCTCTTCAAGAGAGGAACTTTGGTCATTCCTGATATTCTGGCCAACGCTGGCGGTGTAACGGTCAGTTACTTTGAATGGGTACAAGACCTGCAGAGCTTCTTCTGGGGAGTTGAAGAGATTACTCAGAGGTTGGAGGTCATTATGAATCGCTCATTCACCGCAGTGGCAGAAAAAGCGGACCACTATCACTGTGATCTGCGCTTGGCTGCTAATATGTTGGCGATTGCACGCGTTGCCGAAGCAACACAGATACGGGGCATCTACCCCTAGAAACGAATAAGCATCCAAAAGGGCCGCCGCCGAAAGCCAGCGGCCTTTTTGGGTGCCTGTCTTTGTATGTTTCAATCCTCGACAGTTCGTAGGGAACTGTCGCAAAGCCTAGGACGAAGAGGCCGGTACCAGGATACAAAAGATGGGATTGCCGCGCAACCGAGGATTCTTTTCCGAAAAGGTTGCGCGAGTATGCACTAGTATCCGCTACGGCGTGGATCACGCCTGGAACGCTTGGTGGTCTTGGACGGGCGTACAGACTTGTTGCGTTTTTTACTGCTGCGTCCGCCCCATCCCTCCTCTTCGTCTTCCTCCTCTTCATATTCCTCCTCCTCGTCGTGTTCCTGCTCTTCCTCCACGTCAAGCTCCACATCCGGAATTTCGCTATCCTGTAACTCAGGGTGCTCAAAGTTCTGGTCTTCTGCCGCTGCTTCTACTTCCTCTGGCTCCGGCTCAATAAACTCTTCTGGTGTGGCAATGGGTTTTGTGACGGGAGGAGCAATGCTCTCTTCACGTCCATCAAGAGGAAGCGAAGCGCTTACGTCATGCTGATCGCTAAAGTCGTCTTCGTCTGCGTGCTCTATGGCAGGCTCCTGCTCCGGCTCCACTACATCTAGCTCTTCGCCAGACTTTGGCCCTCCAATAACTGTGCGACCGGCAGCTACATCTAACCAAAACTGGGAATAGTAATGCGGTCGTTCTGAGTCTTTCTCGCTGTCTTTTCTTATCATATCCTGCCTTCCTTTTGTGCTCAAGTATGGTTATACACGTGGGACGGAGTCAAAGACCTCCCTTTACTCCATCACTGCAAATGGTGTAAGCAAGCCTTTACTGACTTCATGCCATGATAGGAAGAAAAAGGCATGCTGTCAAGATGGTTTGTATTGGCGTGAAGAGCCTTGTAGAGACGCTTCAGATGCTGTCAAGCCTCTATGTACATGAATTTTGTGTCAAGATGTTTGTCAGCTTGCATAAGCGCTCCTATAATATCAGGACAGTCAATGCAATATGCTCTAAATAGTATGGAGGAAACACTTGATAAGGATTCTCGACAGCATCGATGATCCAGAACAACTACGTAAGCTCACTATTCCGCAGATGGAACAGTTGGCAGAAGAGATCCGGCGTGAAATCATTGAGAAAGTTTCGGTGAAGGGCGGGCACCTAGCGCCCAATCTAGGTGTGGTAGAGCTTACTATGGCTCTGCACTACATATTTCATACGCCCAATGACCTGCTTGTATGGGACATTGGTCACCAAGCGTATGTCCACAAGCTGCTCACAGGCCGTCGTGAGCGCTTCCATACCATTCGTCAATTTGGGGGCCTCTCTGGCTACTTGCGCCGCGACGAAAGCCCCTACGATGTCTTTGGTGCCAGTCATGCTAGTACATCTATCTCGGCTGCTCTTGGCCTGGCAGTAGCACGCGACCTACAAGGCCAAGATTTTAAAGTTGTGGCTATTATTGGGGATGGTGCGTTGACCGGTGGTATGGCTCTAGAGGCCATTAATAACGCCGGTAGCCTGAAGAAAAATCTCATTGTCGTTTTGAATGATAATGACAAGTCAATTTCGGATAACGTCGGCGCACTGCACCACTACCTAACAAAAGTGCGCCATATGCAGACTACCCCTAGCTACCATCGCTTGCGCGAGATGGCTAAGGCATTGATAGAGCGTTTGCCGATAATTGGTAAAAAAGCGCGTGAGGCAGCAGGGCGGGCAGAGACGAGCTTCAAGCAGTTTGTTATGTATAATAAGAATGGAGCTATCTTTGAAGAGTTAGGCTTTAAGTTTTTCGGCCCTTTCGACGGACATAACCTGCCTCTGCTGCTGGACGTGTTCAAGAATGTGAAGCAGATGAAGGGGCCTGTGATGGTACAGGTGGTCACGAAGAAAGGTAAAGGCTGGGAGGTGGCGGAGGAGGACTCGACGAAGTGGCATGGCCCCGGTGCATTCGATTATGTCACTGGAACCATCAAGAAGAATCCTACTGACCCGCCGAGTTACACGGAGGTCTTCGCCAATACACTGGTAGCGATAGCTGAGAAGGATCCCTCTATCATTGGCATCACCGCTGCGATGGCGGAGGGCACTGGCCTCAAGAAGATGCAACAACGCTTTCCTGAACGCTACTTCGACGTTGGTATCGCTGAGCAGCATGCTGTCACCTTTGCAGGCGGTATAGCAGTCGCTGGCTTGTGCCCCGTGGTGGCCATCTACTCCACTTTCCTGCAGCGTGCCTATGACCAGGTGATTCACGACATCTGCGTTCAGAACCTTCATGTTGTGTTTGCTATGGACCGTGCAGGTATCGTCGGCGAGGATGGTCCTACGCAGCACGGTGTCTTTGACATTGGCTTTATGCGCTCTATTCCAAACATGAAGCTCATGGCTCCAAAGGACGAGGAAGAGCTGCGCCACATGCTCTATACAGCTATCTATATGGATGGGCCAGTTGGACTGCGCTATCCACGGGGGAAAGCGCTGGGCGTTGCGCTGACAGAAGAATTGCACACACTGCAGATCGGCAAGGCTGAACTGCTCAGTCCTGCAACATGTGAGGAGGCACAAGCTTTAGAATGTGCTATTCTTGCTTATGGTTCAACTGTAGCGCAAGCCAAGATAGCAGCAAAAGAGCTACTAGAGGAAGGCATTCGTGTCGCGGTGGTGAACGCTCGCTGGGCTAAACCGCTAGATGAGGAGATGATCCTACAGTTGGCAAGAGGTACGCGCCGGCTTGTCACCATCGAAGATCATGTCGTCGCCACCGGCTTCGGTAGTGCCGTGCTAGAACTGTTGGAGGCTCACGACTTGAAGGATATAGATATACGACTGATTGGCCTGCCGGACAAGTTTGTGGAGCATGGCGCACCGACGATCCTCAAAGAGCTGTACGGTATCTCCTCGGCACATGTGAAAGAGACTATACGAGCGATGGTACGCTCAGAAGAGCATAGTTCCCAAAAACAGGGTGTTTTATAACATTGCATTGTTGTTTTGTTGCCTCACGTCGCCCCGCAAGTGGGGCGACGTGAAAGAACTATTTATCTAGTCAACACGCGAGGTGGGGGAATAGCTTCTCCCGCCGCCTTGGCATCAGCGAGCCAACTAGCGATAGCATCCTGCCCTTGTCGAACAGCTTCTTCATATGTCTTTCCGTGAGTGTGGCAACCGGGAAGTTCTGGGACTGTGACCACGTAGATTTTATCAATAGGATCGTACTGAATGTTCATCGAGTACTGCTCTTCATAATTGCTCATTTTCTTTCCTCCCATCGTAGCTTGTTTCGTAACTTCTCTAGTACATCCTGTACATCCTTTTCTTGATAGCGTTGGGCATCATCTCCATCGCTTCCAGAAAGCACGAGTCTTTCACCTGGAAGATGGGGATGTCTAAAGACTATATGACTTCCTTTACCTGGACGAAATGTAAAACCGGCCTTACGTAGCCTTGCTTTGAGTTCTCTAATCTTTTGGGGCATTTCGCCTACCTCCTCCACATACTTGCCCTTAGTATACCATCAGAGCAAATTCCCAACAGCGCTGGTTGCGTGACAGGTGCCCCACGGGTTTTTGCAAAAATCTGTGGCTAAACACTACGAATAGTTTGTAAATGAGCTTGTGTTGCTGCTAAAATGTCTGCTATAGTGTCAAATTTGCGTACAACGTCATGACGAGATGAACTTAGGAAAGAGTGGATAATGAAAGATAGGTTAGTGCATTGGTTAATGCAGATAGGTATATTTTTGCTAAGGGGTGCTGGTTGGGCCACTGTAGGTGTGTTTGTAGGCTTTATCGTTTCCTACTTTTTTAGACTTCCTGGTCGAATTGATACTTTTGCTCTAACCGAAGGTCCCACTCGATATAAAGGAGTTGTTATGAGTAGTCACGATGAAACAACCGACATGTCACATCACTTACCATTTGAGGCGATCCGCAGAGAAACTGAGGATGGTAGTGAATACTGGAGCGCACGTGATTTGTCAAAAATCCTTGGTTATACTGAGTACGGTAAGTTCAAGAATGCTATCCAAAAAGCAGAGGAGGCTTGTCAGAACAGCGGGCAAGCCCTTTCAGATCATTTCGCTCATATGAGCGTGTGGGTAAGGGAGCCAAGCGCAAAGTAGACAATGTCCATCTCTCACGCTACGCATGTTACCTCATTGTACAGAATGCCGACTCATCCAAGCCCATCGTTCTTCGATGAAACAGAGAACAAGTTGGAATAGCCCTAAATTCAAAAACGCTACTAATCTGCACTAATTTGTGCTATAATAATGTAGGAACGAATTTTCTCAGACCCCTCCATTTTTGTGCTACACTCCAGCCCAATTGCCTTCTGGCTAGCCAAGTCTTACTTTATAATGAGGATATATTATGGAACTGGGCACTATTAAGCCCGTCGATATTGTTGAACAAATGACCAGTGCTTATCTCGACTACTCTATGAGTGTTATTGTTAGTCGTGCGCTGCCTGATGTACGAGATGGTCTGAAGCCTGTTCATCGACGCGTTCTTTATGCTATGGATCAAATGGGGCTGCAATCGACAAAGCAGTTCCGCAAGAGTGCAGGTGTCGTAGGGGAGGTATTAAAGAGTTACCATCCGCATGGCGATGTTGCGGTTTACGATACGCTGGTCCGTATGGCGCAACCTTGGGCAATGCGCTACCCGTTAGTACTAGGGCAGGGCAACTTCGGGTCACAGGATGATGACCCACCCGCTGCTATGCGCTATTGCGTAACGGGAGACACGCTCGTCGTTACCGATAAAGGTCTGGTGCCGATCAGCCAGATCTCGCAACCAGGCGTCGAAGACATTTCTGTGCGTATCCTCTCAAAGGATGGCAAAACCAATACGGCCAGTAAGTGGTGGGATTGCGGTGCACTTCCGACGTGGAAAGTGCGGACGCAGCGAGGATATGAAGTCACAGGCACGGCAAACCATCCTCTGCTAGTGGCAATACCTCACGATTCTGATGGGCGAGTCACGCTCACTTGGAAGACAATTGCCCAATTAGCCATCGGCGACTACTTGGTCCTGGATCGAAGCACTATGTTGTGGCCGGAGCAGCCCGTTGACCTGCATCCATTCTATCCCTCCATTCTCCCCAAATCTCGTATGACGCAGCACACACTTCCAGAGAAGTTGGACGAGGATACGGGCTTCCTTCTAGGCGCGCTGCTGGCTGAAGGGACTTTCCGCGATCAGGTAATCGAGTTTACCAATACCCCCGGCGACTTCGCAGAACACTTCGTCCAGTCATGGCAGCGCGTCTTCCCAACATGCCGCTTGCATATCTTTGAAAGGCAACCTGTCAGCTATGGTAAGAAGCCGTTCCTGCAAATCCAGGTGGTAAGCCAGCATGTCATGGCGTTCATCCAGGCTCTGGGACTGTCAGGACGCCCAGCACAACGGCAGATACCTGAGGCAATCTTGCGCTCACCTCGCCGTGTAGCCGCTGCCTTCTTGCGAGGCCTGTTTGAAGGTGATGGAGCGGTCGAAAAATCTGGTCGCAGTCTGCTGCGCATTAATCTGACGGCACGTAACTATCTCATGCTTCGACAGATTCAAACGCTGTTGCTGCGTTTTGGTATTGTAGCGTCATTGAATAACGATAGAACCCGGCAAATATATCGCCTCCTGATTACTGGCCGCGATAACATTGCCCTGTTCGCTAACGAGATCGGTTTCACCTCAGCGGTGAAGAGCAAGGCGCTTGCTGCAACCCTTGACCTGCACACCGGCAGAGCTTTGTCACGCACTGATTATATCCCCTATCTGGCCGAGTACGTCAGAACATATGCCACGCACGGTCAGCGCGAGTGGCTGTCAAAGCACAACTTTGATCGTTCGGACCGCCTGATCGCAACGCTACCCCGACTCGCTCAGGTGCTACCGGCGGTAGCCGTTGCCGAGATCGAGGATCTGGCCCGCCAGCATTATCTCTTTGAGCGGGTTGAAAGTATCGAAGATGCCGGTGAGCAGCCGGTCTATTCCGTACGCGTGGATAGCATATGCCACTCGTTCGTGGCGAACGGCTTTGTGAATCATAACACAGAGGCGAAAATGGCCGCCATTGCTGATGAACTGCTACGAGATATCGACAGGGATACTGTCGATTTCAACCCCAACTACGACAACCAGACCACGGAACCCTCGGTCATGCCCGCTCGCCTACCCAACCTGCTGCTCAACGGCTCCACCGGCATTGCTGTCGGTATGGCGACTAATATTCCACCTCACAATCTGGTTGAAGTTTGCAATGCTATTATCTCCTTGATTGATAATCCAGAAGCCACAACAGAGGATCTGTCGCAGATCGTGCGTGGCCCCGATTTCCCTACTGGAGGCATTATCCAGGGGCGCGAAGGCATCCGCAATACCTATGCCAACGGCAGAGGTCGTATTGTAGTACGCGCTCGCCTACATTGCGAAGAGTTGGAGCGTGGCCGCGTCAACATCATTGTCACCGAACTTCCCTATCAGGTCAATAAGGCAGAGTTAGTAAAGAAAATTGCTGAGCTTGCTCGCGATAAAAAAATTGATGGTATCTCCGAAGTACGAGACGAGTCTGATCGTCAGGGCATGCGCATGGTTATTGAACTGAAGCGTGACGCCAGTCCAGATAATATTATCAACTTGTTGTATAAATACACTGCATTGCAGAGCGCCTTCAATGCTAATATGCTGGCTTTGGTGGATAAGCAGCCGCGCACACTCACGCTGAAGAACTTTCTACAGCACCACATTCATCATCGCGAGGCCGTTATCACGCGCCGCACACGCTATGATCTTGCCAAGGCAGAGGCGCGTAAGCACATCCTAGAGGGTCTGAGAATTGCGCTGGACAATCTTGATGCCGTTATCAAGACCATACGCCAATCCCAAGGTGAAACGGCAGGTCTGGTTGAAGAATTGCGTCAACAGTTCGGCTTCTCAGAAGAACAAGCAAAGGCAGTACTGGCTTTGACACTTGCACGCCTGGCCGGATTGGAGCGCCGGAAAATTGAAGAAGAGTACAAGAATGTGCTCAAGGATATTGCTTACTACACGCTGCTGTTGAGTGACATCAACGAGATTCGTAAACTCATTAAGCATGACTTGCAAGAACTGAAAGAGAAATATGGTGATGCCCGGCGCAGTGAGATTCACGACAGCGAGGCCAACGAGTTCAAGGAGGAAGACCTCATCACCAACGAAGAGGTCGTTGTTACGCTAACCGAGAGAGGCTACATCAAACGGCTACCGTCTAGTACGTATCGCGCACAGCGGCGTGGAGGTCGCGGCATTACCGGTATGGTCACACGAGAGGATGATGCTGTACGTCACCTATTGGTCACCCGCAACCACGATAGTTTGCTTTTCTTCACCGATAGAGGCCGTGTCTTCCAACTGCGTGTATACGAACTGCCCGACGTGAGTCGTACTGCCAAAGGTGAACATCTCATCAACTTGATCTCCATTGAACAGCGTGAGCGCATCACGGCCATCGTGTGCGTACCCAAGGGCATCAGTAGAGACTTCCTGATCGTTGGCACCAGCAAGGGTGAGGTCAAGAAAATAGCAATGGAGGAGTTTGAGGTTGTGCGCCGCCAGGGATTGATAGCTATGAACCTGGATGATGATGATGAGCTAATCGGCGCGAAGCTTGCCCGTACCGACGATGACGTACTCATGATTACTGCCCAGGGTCAGGCTATCCGCTTCAACGTGGCCGATTTGCGCTCTGCTTCGCGTACCAGTGGAGGCGTACGTGGTATTCGTCTGGATAGGGGCGATGTTGTCGTCTCGCTCAATTTGACACCCAAGGATAGCGAATTGCTGATAGTAACCGAGTACGGCTATGGCAAACGCACCCCTATCGAAGACTATCCCCGCCACAGCCGTGGCGGTGGCGGCGTCATTACTGCCAAGGTCACCGAAAAGACCGGGCGTGTGGCAACTGCACGGGTTATCACCTCGCATGACAACGACCTGATGATTATCTCGGCCAGCGGTGTGGTCATTCGCCAGGATGTCAATCTCATCAAACGAGCAGGCCGCGCTACGCAGGGTGTGACACTGATGAATCTGGCAGAGGGTGATACTGTGGTTGCTGTGGCCACGACGAATGGCAAGAAACTGGAGATAGCACCAGACAGCAATAGCGAGACGGAACAGGCTGATAGTGCGGAAGAACAAGGCGAAAACGCTGGAGAAGAGACGTAAGCGGTAACACAAGAATCTCATAGCGTAGCACTCGCCGCATACAGTCGCACTGTGACCGTACGCGTATTGATCTGCCCTACTAAGTGATAGTGTGTATCGAGCCAGACCTGCGCTACTCTAGCGTGTGCAGCCGCTACGTCATCAGGCACACGCCCCACGATAAAGAAGAGGCGGGGATGTTTGTCTCCGTAGGCGACTAGCTGTTTTGGCTGCACGGCAGCTTCATAGCCGGTAAGCGGATCAACTGGTCCGAAGTTGGCCCATGAGTAGGCACCGGGGGAGTCAGCAGTGAAGTGCGCGACGCTAGGATAGGCATGCAAGTAGTACTCAACGGAGATCTGGCAGCCCTGCACGTTATCATAGCAGACGAGTCCATCCTTGGGCTGGTAGTGCTGCTCAATCCAATGTGAGGTAACGTTCCAGTCCTCTACCTGAGCGCTGGCATAGTAAAGTGGCACGTAGCGGACGGCCAGCAGAATCAAGCCCAGCCCTAGCATAGCCTGCACAATACGCCAGCGCAGCATGGCTACTCCTAGGCCGACCAGCAGGAAGAGTGGCGGCACAACTATGACCAGATAGCGGCTCGAAAAGATGCGCGTCGCTCCGTGCGAGACGACGTAGCTCACACCAATCGGTATTACCAGCCAGCATACCAGTGTGACTGCTACAGCAAGCAGGTGCTGTAGTGCAGAGGTTTGGCTATCGCTCTTCACGCTCAGCAGGGAGAGGCGCTGCAAGAGATCCCTTCCGTGAGATAGGCAACACAAGGCCGCCATTACCAGAGCGCAGGCACACAAGACAAAGATGAGCAGTAGATAGGTCTTGCTATTGCCGCTGATAGTGAGGAACAGGTGATAGATAGCATTGAGATGCGGAATAGGCAGCCAGCCCGTCTTCGAACCCTGGCGGCTCACCGCTAGCATGGGGATGATCAGTATTGCTGTTACTACCAGACTCACCGCCAGAGGGACAATTTGTTTGCGTACTCTTGCACGCCACTCGCCCGGCAAGAGCAACAGGCCAACAACGGCGACCAGTTGCGCCAGCACTATCAGTACACTGAACAGATGGGCAGAGACGGCTAGAGTCGTTGCCATAACATAGCACACCCACCAACGTCTTGTATGAGAGTTGCCGATAAGTGCAGCGAGTAACGCATACCAAGCGATACAGACGAGCAACAATTGTAGGCTATAAGAACGTGTCTGCTGCGCATAGGTGAGTTGCAAGTCATTAAGCAAGTAGAGGCTGGCCCCAACCACGCCAGCTATCGTGTCAATAAAGCGCCGTCCCAACAAGAAGACTATCACAGTACTCAGAGCAGCGAACACAGTCGATGGGAAGCGCACGACGAACTCAACCGCATGCAATCCCAGCAAAGAGATCAAGGCCAGCCAGAAGTGCAGAAAGAGGTAGTACAATTCCATATTCGGCTCGGGGCCGAAGATGATGTGCCAGAGCAAGGGCAGTGGTTGGCGTGCTAGCTCCACCGAGAAAGCTTCGTCAAACCAGATGCTCGGCACTCCTAGGCGATACAAATTGAAGGCCATAGCTACGCCAAACAAGATGATGCTTATCACAAGACGCTGAGAAATACGCTGGATGATGCTTTGTGGCCCTTGCAGGATATATGCGGCTAGCGCTACTTCTGTTTTTTCAATGTTACTGCTGATCTGTTTTATTCTTTCCTGACAAATCTGATTGTCCTAATAACCATAGCACTGATTAAAAATTATACCCATTATGCTACTGTCCACTCATTTTTCGCACCTATTATATAGTGTGAGTTAATAGTCGTCAATCATTCAATTGATAGCTCTGCAAGTAAGCACATGCTCCAGAAGCGTCTAGTGAGAAAGCATTATGCTGCTGTTACCACCGCTCGTTGCAAACGTCTTAGCATGAGAAATTATAGCCATTGAAAGATACAATGTATGGCAGCAATCGACTCTTCACAAAACGCCACCACAATACAAAAGAGAAACACATGCATACTGGCAGTGGGCATCGCTGGGTCGCTGCATTCAATAGCATCCTGCCTCTTTATATAGCCATACATATGGCATGCTTCGTAATAAGCTGCCTCGCCATGCTGTTTACCATCCGTGACTTCTCAGGAGAGGCAAAGCCAATCTACGTGCTGTGGCAGTCGTGGCAGCGCTGGGACACAGGCCACTATATCGCGATTGCGCAGCACGGCTATGATGTGCCAACACAAACGGCGTTTTTCCCGCTTTACTCCATCATCATCAGGGGCTTCATGCTTTTAATCCACAATGCCCTCATTGCGGGCCTCGTTGTCTCTAGCCTCGCCGATTTAGTGGTATTGGTCGTGTTCTACCGCCTTGTTGCTGACGACTTCGATAATGAACGCGCCATGCGTGCAATCCTGTATCTGTCGCTGTTCCCTACAGCGTTCTTCTTGCTTGCGGTCTACAACGAAGCGCTCTTTCTGTGCATGACGCTGCTCAGCTTCTATAGCATACGCCGAGGCCACTGGTGGTTAGCAGGACTCTTCGGTCTGCTGGCGACTCTGACACGCTCAGCAGGTCTATTGCTGGTACTTCCCTTCTGCTATGAATATCTCTACCAACGCCAGTTCAAAGTGAGTAAAATACGCTTTGATGCGCTCGCAGTGGGACTCATTCCGCTTGGCATGATGCTCTACGGGGTCTACTGCTACTACCGCTTCCACGACTTCCTGGCTTTTTCGCACGCCCAAGCTCACTGGAATCGCTACTTTGGTTGGCCTTGGGTTGGCCTCACGCAGTCATTCAAAGCCATCACCACCAGCACTGGCCTGCTCAGCTTCCAGGCACTACGCAACCTGACCGATCTCATCCCCGATCTATTGGTCTTGGTGCTGATTGCCCTCATCTTCGTCGGCCCTTGGCGCTTTCCCAGGAAGCTCTGGGCTTACGGCATCTACGCCACTGGTCTCTATCTCTTCTTCATGCTTTTTCCCATGGGGGGTACAGGTCTCTTCCCGCTGCAATCCACTTCGCGCTTCATGCTAGAAATCTTTCCAGCCTTTGCCGTCCTAGCCGAACTGCGCGAATACAGTACGCTCGGTTTGAGCTACGTGCTGATTGCCGGAGCATGCTTTTTCTTCTTGCTCATGCAGTTTTTGACAGGGCATTGGGTGCTATAGGAGTTCACTGCTGCCTGGCTGCTGCCTGACCCCATTGGGCACTCACCAAGGGGAAGGATAGTGACGATAGGCTTATCTTGCTAGGGCGTTCTCTCGCTCTCGACATGGTGATGAGCATGTTGTGCTGTAGCGGATGTTGGCATAGTAGCTGGTCTCGTGGCTGCCTGATAGATGGTTTCCCGCCTTTTCGGTTGATTCTGCGACCCACTGGCAAAAGTCCAGAATCGCATGCAGGAGTACGAGATAACCGCACTACCAGCCACTGCCAGGAGTTTTGATGCATTGCCCCACAACGTGGCATTGGCAATCAATGGGTGCAACGCCTCCCCTGCCAGCCACACCAGAGCATTGCTATAAAGAATTTCCAAAAACAAGCTTATGACAAAGCGCACCACTTCCCTCGATGTCGTTCTCCGCCCGCGCCCAAACGTCCAGTACTTGTTCAAGAAAAAACTACTGAATGCCCCACTGGCATAGGCAACGGAATTGTACAGCACCAAGACCAGCACGTTGTTGGTGGGAAGGCACCACAGAAGGGCATTGAGAGTCAACAAGTCAATGGCCGTGTTCGCTCCACCCACCAGGCAGAAACGAAGGAACTGCCAGCATGCGCTACTCCATGCATGTGATTGATGGACATCAGCAGCTTGTATCTTACTGGATGACTCTCCTAGTGCCTGTGTTCCTTTCATCTCTGTCAAAGACAACTCCAACTCCTCTCGATATCCCTTGGTCCCTTCTGCTGTCATGGCCTATTTTATCAGTCTCGCCAATCCTCCTCCTGAGTAGTTGCGTACACGTAGCACCGCCAGTGCGACTTTCGGCAAGGCAAGAGTTGTGCTGGCGACCATATAACGGCTCTCCCAGCATGGGTGAAATTTCTCTTTGAAGCTGAAGAGTGTACGGCGAGACTCTAACAGGTGCAGGCGGTCTGTGACAAAATTGGCAAGCTGCCGTTGAAAAGGCATCATCTCCTTCCTAGTATCAGCCCATGCCACCATACCCAAGCCGACTACCTGCGCTCCGCAAGAGCGGAAGCGCTCAATGGCACCCACAAGTAACAGTTCAATCGCTCCGCGTGGAGCATCTGGGGCCCTACGCATCAAATCGATACTCCATCCCCAACCTCGAACCCCGCACTGGCCGCCTGTAGCAGCCGCTTCACTGCTCGAAAAACCATAGATGGGTGTAAAGGTAACAAATGCGCAAGCTATGCCCGAACTGGTAGTTGCAACTCCGGTCACAAGTCGTGGAACGATTCTAGAAGAATCGTCTGATAGTGTGGAGATATTGGCAATTCTATCAGCCCCTTCAGCAGCATCAATTAACTCATCGATTCTGCCCACACTGAAGCCTGTCTCTGAGGCATGCTGGCCAACTTTGCCCTCCAACCAAGTACTTGAGAGTTGTTCTAGTTGATGCATCACTGCTGTGGGAGGTACACCTTCGTACCAATGGATGATTACCCCTTCACGCTCGGCATGTCGGCAATTGAAACGTACTTTCGCCATAGCCGAGCCACTCAGTGTAAAGGTTTGGGGGTCTATTATCGCTTCTTCACCCATCTTGAATGTGCTCAATTTGAGGGCGCGATAGATGGCCGAGTGCTCAGGGTACGTCTGATAGAAAGCTACTCGCCAATCATGAAGCGCGCAAAAATCAAGAAAGCTACGGGTCACATGCTCGAATGCTTTTGGCGCACACACTGGGTCACCAAGCACAACTGCGACATTGTTTGTCAGCCGATAGTTCACCAGTCCTTCTCCACCAGGTGCCAGGAAATGCAAATTCTGGGGAGCCAGACCAAAGAACGCAAGAGTATGTCCGCCATAGCAGCGGATCAGTTCTGCCCCTGTATGACGGACTTGGACAACTTGCTCCTTCGCACACAACATTAATACTATCCTCCAAGATATATTTATCTCTTCACGGAGAGGATTCTCTCCTGCCGCGCTAAGCGTAGTACCTTTTCATTGAATCGGTATTGGAAAAAGATGAAAAATTTCTCACCTCTTTCCAATGCTGATTCAATGAAAAGCGTCTATACTACACTAAAAAGAAGAGGACACGTATGGCCGATACGATACCGATAACCATGCAGGCTGAATCTGAACATGCTACAGAACAAAAGCTAGAGAAGCGCCTCCTCTCCCGGCACCGACTGGTGCTAGCAGGAATCATACTCATATCTGTCTTCATGAATTTCTTCCAGTTGGGACAGAACGGCTTCGGCACGTATTATCCAGCCGCAGTGAGAAGCATGATGGACAACTGGCATAATTTCTTCTTTGCCTCCTACGACCCAGGAGGCTTCGTGACGATCGACAAGCCTCCTGTGGGCTTCTGGTTGCAAGTTGCCAGTGCCAAGCTCCTCGGCTTCACACCCTTCAGCGTGCTGTTGCCTCAGGCACTGGCAGGTGTGCTCTCTGTGATACTGCTCTATTACCTGGTGCGTCGTCACTTTGGGGTAACCGCTGGCTTGCTAGCAGCCCTGGCTCTGGCACTTAGCCCGATTAGCGTGGTGACCAATCGCAACATTACCATTGATAGCACCCTGGCCCTGACCTTGTTGCTGGGAGCTTGGGCAGTCCTGCGTGCTGCTGAGAGCGGACGACTGCGCTGGTTGCTGCTGTCTGCTGTGATAGTAGGCATCGGTTTCAATATTAAGATGATGGAGGCCTACTTGGTGGTACCAGCTTTCGGACTGCTCTATCTGCTGGCAGCTCCGAAAAGCCTATGGAAGCGCATTGGGCATTTGGCCCTGGCGCTTATTGTGTTACTGACGGTCTCGTTCTCCTGGGCATTGGCGGTAGATCTCACACCTGCCTCGCAACGGCCCTATGTTGGCTCCACCCAGGACAATTCGGAGATTAGCCTTGCCCTTGGCTACAATGGTATTGATCGCCTCTTGAGAGGATTTGGCAGAGGGTTTGGGACAGGACCACGTGTACGCACTGTCACAAATGCCACCAACCGTTCCGTGAACACCGGCACAAACAGGGGGTCAACCGCTGGAACTCGACCCACTACTGCAACTTCCTCCACGAACAGAACTGGTGGATCGACCAACACTGCTAGGAATGGAGCGCCGCAACAGTTGGGAGGGTTTGGCGGTACTGGTGCTGCTAGTCCGCTGCGCCTCTTCAATGAACCACTGGGAGGGCAGATCGTCTGGCTCCTGCCACTGGCGCTCTTTGGCATGCTTGCACTTGCCTGGCAGCGGCGTCTGCGCCTGTCAGAAGATCGGCAGCAGCAATCCCTAGTGCTATGGGGGGCATGGCTACTCACGATGGGCACCTTCTTTAGTGTGGCGGGCTTCTTCCATCAGTACTACATGACGGAGATGGCTCCTGCCATTGCTGCGCTGTTCGGGATAGGTATTGTGACGATGTGGCAAGACTACCGACGTGGTGGTTGGAGAGGCTGGCTGCTGCCGCTGGCACTGATTGCTACTATTGCTGAGCAAGTACACATTCTCACTGGTTATCCCGCGTGGGGTCAGTGGCTGATCCCGCTCATGGTCGTGCTGTGCGTCCTGGCGGTGGGGTGGCTGCTGAGTGCTCATATCGCCCCGCGTCTTGGTGTCAAAGCCCCCACTGCCCGCTTCCTCTTGCCAGCGCTCAGCATCGGCGTTCTGGCTCTGATGCTTGCTCCGACAGTGTGGGCAGCCATCCCCGTCCTCACGAGTACGCAAGCCGATACCCTAGTAGCGGGACCAACCCAGCGCGATGGCTTCGGGGGCAATTTTGCAGGTGGCAGAGATAATAATGCTCACCCCGACCCGACACTGATTCGCTATCTAGATGCCAACCAGGGCAGCGCGAAATTTCTAGTGGCTACACCTAGCTCAATGAGCGCTGACGCAATCATTCTCGCAACGAATAAGCCTGTGATGGCAATGGGAGGCTTCGGGGGCGGTGATCCTATCCTGACGACTAAGCAGTTGGCATCCCTAGTTGCCAAAGGCACAGTACGCTTCTTCCTGCTAGGCACAAGGGAACAACTGCCGCCGCAGATTCTTAATCAGCTACCTCAGCAGATTAGGAATCGTCTGCGGCAAGGCGGCTTTGGATTTGGCGGTAGGCAGCAGAGCGCTCTCACAAGCTGGGTGACGCAGCACTGTACAGCGGTGCCCACGAGCTTGTGGCAATCTACCTCGACCAGTTCGAGCGCTGGCGGCGGCCCTGGCGCAGGTGGCACGAATCAGTTGTATGATTGTGCTACGATACATTAACAAGTTGTATTGGATGGAAAGCATCCTATCAGCACAGGCAGCAGCGCCATCCCTTCCGATGATAACGATTGCCAGAGTGAGACAGGAGGGATTGTAACAAGCTCTGGTATAGAAGCTCATCATCCTGTTACTGATTGAGCATCAACCATCTCGTGTGAGTAGAGGCTGACAAATGCACATCCTTATAGTGGAGGACGAGCAACGCCTAGCGTTTCTGCTGCGTCGCGTCCTGCTGGAAGAGCGGCACACAGTCGATCTCGCCCACGACGGGCAACGTGGCCTTGATCTGGCTCTGAGTGATAGCTATGATGTGGTCATTCTCGATGTGATGCTGCCCAAGCTCGATGGACTCGAAATCTGCCGCCAGATGCGTGCAGAGCACATTCTGTCGCCCGTGCTGATGCTCACAGCACGGGGAGCGGTGGAGGACCGTGTGACGGGTCTCAATGTGGGAGCCGACGACTACCTGACCAAGCCTTTCGCGATGGAGGAACTGCTGGCACGTATCAACGCCCTGCTGCGTCGCCGTGATCGTCGTTTCGACGAGACCAATCAACTGTCTGTAGACGACCTGATACTCGATATGGCGAGGCACGAAGCGAGGCGTGGCGGACGTATCATCGAACTGACGGCCAAAGAGTTTGCCCTGCTGGAATACCTGATGCGCCATGCTGGCCAAGTGCTCACGCGCACGCAAATCATTGACGCAGTGTGGCGCTACGACATGGAGGCTCTTTCCAATGTCGTGGATATCTACATTCATTATCTGCGTGAGAAGATCGACTATGGCTTCTCGCGCTCACTTATCAAGACAGTGCGAGGCGTGGGCTACAAGATCGAAGCATAGCACCAAAGGAGGAGGTGCAACACATGAGCGGGAACAGTGCTGCCTGGTGGTCCCAGCAGCGCAAAAAAGCATCCTTCACACAGGAACCAGAGATGGCACTGTTTCAAGGACTTCGTATTCGCTTAACGCTGTGGTACTGCGGGGTATTGGGCGCTGCACTAGTGCTGTTCGGTGTAGCTCTCTACTCTGGGGCACACTATCTGCTTCTGAACCATATTGAGAACGATATGGCTCCCGCTACCGCTCGTGCGCATATGGCACAGTGGCTATTGGGCCAAATGGACCGTGCCTGCTCGTCATTTGCCCCTCCTCCCTTCCAGGGATTTACCAGGATCGAGTGGGTTGCTTGCTTCGACCAGAGTGGTTCATTGCTGCAGAATGGAAACACAGGGCCGACTCCATCAGCGTTTCTGTCTGACTCTGTCGTAAAGACCGCCTTGCAGACGAACCAGTCGACAACGGACACAGTCGATGCAGGAGGCTCCTTCGGAGCGATCTATCGCTATGCGCAACCAATCCCAAGCGCAACAGGCAACGTAGGTGTGGTGCTGATTGGCGAGTCCATTCAGAGGCAGGAAAGCGAGCTATCCTTGCTACTCACGCTCCTGCTCACTTTTGGGGGAGTGACACTGCTGGGTGCAGGACTGGGCGGGCTGTTCCTGGCAAACCGTGCGCTGGCACCAGCATACCTGGCCTGGACTAGACAGCAACGCTTCATTGCTGATGCTTCGCACGAACTGCGTACCCCGTTGACCTTGCTACGCGCAGACGCCGAAGTCCTCTTGCGTAGTCGTGAGCACCTAGCGGCGGAAGACGCGGCGCTGCTAGAAGATATCGTGGCGGAAGCGAACCACATGGCAACTTTAGCAACGAATATGCTTACCCTCGCCCGCCTGGACAACCATTCCTCCCACCATCAGGAGCACGAGGTGCTGAATCTCACCGATGTGGCTCTGGCAGGAGCACGGCGCGTGCAAGCCCTAGCCGACCAGATGGGCATCCCTATAGCGGTGCAGCCTGCCAGCACCACCTGGGTGATTGGAGACCCGACGCTGCTGGAACAGGCTGTGCTCGCGCTGCTGGACAACGCCATCAAATACAATCGGCCTAACGGCCGTGTCACGCTACGCGTAGCGATGAAAGACGCACACGCACTGCTAGAGGTGTGCGACACCGGCATCGGCATTGCCGCCGAACACCTACCACATCTGGGCGAACGCTTCTACCGTGTGGACAAAGCTCGTTCACGTGAGGCGGGAGGCACAGGTCTGGGACTTTCCATCGCTCGCAGTATCGCACACGCGCACGGTGGCACCCTGACCCTGACCAGCGTCCCTGAGCAGGGAACCACAGCCACCCTCATGCTCCCTCTGGTTCAAGGCACTCCACCTGAACGTAACAATTGAACAAAGAATCTCGCATAGCAACCGCAAGTGTCAATGCTGCAATAGGATAGTTAGGAGCAAGCACCTCATGGGCACTCTTTCGTTACACCTAACTCTCTATCCTTCTGGCCTATGCTAGCTGATGCTGAATAGCATAGCGCGTTGCTGCACTACACGAAGTAATGCCTAATTTGCTGTAGATCGAACGCACATGCGAGTGAACTGTACGTGTGCTAATAATGAGATGTTCGGCGATCTGTGCATTGGTAAATCCCATTGCCACCAGACGTAACACTTCAGCTTCGCGTTCTGTCAGTTCACTGAGTAACGGTGACGATGTTGCAAGCTGTTCGTGCATAGAAGCCTGCTTTGTTAATAGCTCATGTTCCAGCATAGTAATAGCTTGCTTCACATTGCGCACCTCGGCACCAGGCGCATATCCCTTCAGCAATGATAACGATGCCGACCCATGAGCATCAGCTAACGCTCGCTCCAACCAACGCCGCCCTTCATGTAAATCACCTCCCCTCGACGCGAAAAAGTGACCAATACCCACGCTCTTCCCTCTCATTGCCGCTACCACTGATTTCGTTTATAATGAGCACCACAACACAACATCAACACAGTGTAAAGAACAAACGAGTCAGAGTAGGTGTCATGTCGGTAAAAATTTTCTTCTGCTACGCCCACGAAGACGAAGACCTGCTGAATAAGCTCAAGAGCCACTTGCGCCCCTTGCAACGGCAGGGTCTCATCGACGTGTGGCATGATCGCGACATCAGCGCAGGCACCGAGTGGGAACGTGAGATCAGCCAACACCTCAACAACGCCCAGATCGTTTTATTGCTCGTCAGCCCCGACTTCATGGACTCGGACTACTGCTACGGCGTCGAAATGAAACGAGCGCTAGAGCGACACGAACGCGGTGCGACGCGTGTGATCCCCATCATTCTGCGTCACGTCTACTGGCAGGGAGAGCCTCTTGGCAAACTCCAAGCATTGCCCAAAGACGCCAGGCCCGTGAAAAGCTGGTCAGATCAAGATGAAGCGTTCTACAACATAGCAGAAGGTATCCGCAAGGTAGTCGAAGAACTGATGGCCAACTCTCTCTTAGCTCTAGCTAAGAAACCCGACGGTCTCATCTTGCTTCACTCCCTGGAAGGACACACAGGCTCTGTTTGGTCCGTCGTCATCAGTCCCGATGGACAGAGCCTAGTCAGTGGTAGTTGGGATAAGACGATCAAGGTATGGAATGTGCAGACAGGCCACCTGCTCCGCTCCCTGAAAGGACACACAGGCTCTGTTTGGTCCGTCGTCATCAGTCCCGATGGACAGAGCCTAGTCAGTGGTAGCGGTGATAAGACGATCAAGGTATGGAACGTGCAGACAGGCAACTTGCTCCGCTCCCTGAAAGGACACACAGACGCTGTTAGCTCCATAGCCATCAGTCCCGATGGACAAATCCTAGTCAGTGGCAGTGAGGATGAGACGATCAAGGTATGGAACGTGCGGACAGGTGACCTACTCCGCTCTCTGCGAGAACACACAGATGCTGTTAGCTCTGTAGCCATCAGTCCTGATGGCCAGACTGTGGTTAGTGGCAGTCTGGATATGACGATCAAGATTTGGGGGAAGAAGTGAATTATTGAGATTTATTTGTGAAAACTTTGCTATCATTAGGGCATAATAGAATAAGGAAAGGAGGCGGAAGGCCATGTCTCTGAACGACCTTCTACAGGAGAAGCGTGAGGATATTCTGTACATGGCAGCTAAGCGTGGTGCGTCCAATATACACATTTTTGGATCCGTCGCACGTGGTGAAGCCGACTCGGAGAGCGACATTGATCTGTTAGTGGATCTGGAGCCAGGACGCAGCCTCTTCGATCTCGGTGGACTGCTGATGGATTTGCAGGATCTGCTCGGCCACAAAGTAGATGTTGTGACAGAACGGGGATTGCGTGAGCGTATCCGAGAACGTGTCTTGAAAGAAGCCATTCCATTGTGAGAAACATAGCTGAACGATTATGTGATATCCAGGATGCTATTACGATAACCACGTAGTTTTCACACCGAAAGGTGTCGGCACACGAGTTGGGCGCGAGACTGCCGGATAGCCAAGATAGACGAAAGCTACGATATGGTCCTCTGGCGCAAGGCCAAACCACTGCTTGACATGCGGATCATAGGCAGCTTCCCCTGTACGCCACAGCGTCGCAAGGCCCATCTCTTCGGCGGTGAGCAGCATATTCTGCACGGCTGCCGCTGCCGCCTCAATGTTCTCGACCTCAACTCCGTGCAGGTGTCGCAAACCTGGAATGGTCACGGCGATAATAACGGGAGCGCGGAATGGTTTCCTGCGCTCTGCGGCCAGCATTGCCTGCGCTCTATGGCTGCTAGTGTCCGTTAGACGAGCCTCCAGTGCCTCGGCCATGACTCTGCCAAGTTGCTCGCGAGCTGCGCCAGTTAGGACGAAGAATTTCCAAGGCTCCGTCACATAGTGGTTGGGAGCGTAGGTAGCAGCTTCTAGGATACGTTCGATCTGTTCACGGGTCGGTTGCTGCTGCGTCATGTGACCAATGCTTCTTCGCTGCTTAATACTCTCAAAAATTCCGGCATACGATGCTACTTCAACATTCATGGCCTCTCCATCCTTCACTGAAAAGAGTCCCCCATCTTCTGCAATATTGACGTTTAGACTAACTTGACATCGAGGAGAGCTTGTCCCCAGCGAATCAATGTTAAAACGATAAGAAGAGGAATGTTTAGGAGACGGATTTCTGAGATCATGTTCCTGAATTATTAGCATGTTCGCAATACCTCTTGTTCTGTCCCAACATACCAATAATTCATCCAAATAGTGCCTATCCGCCCATCTCAAGCTTGAGAAACCACTGGATCCATGTCTTTTCGGGCCGAATTAGTCTAAACTCCAATGCAATAAGGATATATTAATATTAGGTCACGCTAATACCTTTTGTCAACGTGAGAGGACCTTCGTGGTTAGGGAGTATGGTGACCACACAAGCCAAAATTATTTCTCCGGCAGGGGTAACTCGAATGCGGGAGGCGTCATGGCGCGCCTTTTTGCGGATTCGGCTTTGAGACGCTCTACAGCTTCGCAGGGGACGTAGCGACCACCCAGCGGGGTAGGATGGATATCTGGCCCATGAAAGTCGCTACCACCAGTGGGAATGAGTTGGTATTCATGCACAAGGGCGAGTAGAGTTTGCTCATCCTGCGGCGTGTATTGCCCGTAGTAGGTCTCCAGGCCGACCATGCCCGCCTCGCATAGGCCCGGCAACCAGTTGCGCAATTCGACTAGCCCCGGTATGCTGAGCGGATGGGCTATGACAGGCAACCCATTGGCGCTCGCTATCAGGCGCACAGCCTGATTGGGCGTGAGCTTGTAGTGCGGCACATACGCTAGGCTGCCTCTGCCGATGTACTTATCAAAGGCCTCGCCAATCGTCTGCACATATCCCGCCTCTAGCAAGGCCCTAGCGACATGCGGCCTACCGACAACGCCATTGGCAATCTCACGTACTCGTTTCCAGGAAATGTGTACTCCTTGTTGATTAAGCAACTCCACCATGCGCTGGCCACGAAGCTCGCGTGAATCGCGCAAAACACGTAGAATATTCTGGAACGCAGCCTGTTGATAGTCGAGAAAATAGCCGAGCACATGGACTTCACCGCCGCTAATATCGGTATTGATCTCGATGCCGGGGATAAAATCGATATTCAGAGCATCCGCTGCCTCCGCTGCTTCAGCAACCCCCTCTGTGCTATCATGATCAGTAAGGGCCAGTACATGTATGCCCGCTGCTTTGGCATACTGCAGCAGTACAGTAGGAGAGTACACACCGTCAGAAGCAGTTGAGTGTGTATGCAGGTCAATAGCGTTTGTCATGTATACCTCTACAACGATGTTGCATATTTATCTATTTGGCGTAATCGACTGAGCGTGTCTCGCGCACAACGCAGACTCTAATTTGTCCCGGGTAGTCGAGGCTCTCCTCGATTTTGTGGGCAATGTCACTAGAGAGACGGTTGGCAGTATGCTCGTCGACTTCTTCGGGTTTTACCACGATACGTATCTCGCGCCCTGCTTGAATGGCAAACGATTTCTCCACGCCAGTGAACGAGTTGGCGATAGTTTCGAGTGCCTCCAAACGCTTGATATACAGATCAACGGTTTCACGCCGTGCTCCAGGTCGGGCAGCGGAGATGGCATCGGCAGCTTGTACAATGGCAGCCTCAAGCGTTTGTGGCTCTGCTTCCGTAGCGTGGTGCGCCACCATCGCGTGAATGATCTTGGAAGACTTGCCAAAGCGTCTAGCAATTTCTCCGCCGACGATAGCATGAGGGCCTTCTACCTCCTGATCGATGGCTTTGCCCATGTCATGGAGCAACGCCGCCGTCTTACAGATGTTGACATCAGCCCCCAACTCATAGGCCATAGTCGCAGCCAGGATAGAGACCTCAACCGAGTGAGCTAACACGTTCTGGCCATAACTGGTACGGTAGTGAAGACGACCGAGAATTTTGAGCAATTCCGGTTGCAAACCATGCACATTTGCTTGCAGGGCGGCACGCTCACCAGCATCGCGAATAATGGTATCGACCTCCTGCCGTGCCTTAGCGACGACATCCTCGATACGCGCCGGGTGAATACGCCCATCCAGGATGAGCTTGGTCAAAGCGATACGGGCCACTTCACGGCGCACGGGATCAAAGCCGGAGAGAATAACTGCCTCGGGCGTATCGTCGATGATCAGATCAACACCAGTGGCAGCTTCCAGGGCACGAATGTTGCGACCCTCACGCCCAATAATACGCCCCTTCATCTCGTCGTTGGGCAGTGGAACGACGGAGACCACCGCCTCAGAGACCTGATCGGAGGCACAGCGTTGGATGGCAAGCGTGATGATCTCTCGCGCACGCATGTCCGCCTCTTCGCGTGCCTGCTCTTCGATTATGCGCACGCGTTGTGCAGCCTGAGCACGTGCTCGTGTTTCAGCACGCTCCAGCAGTAGGTCTTGCGCCGTTTCCTCGCTCATGTGCGCGATACGTTCGAGTTCGGCAAGATGCTGGCGCTCGATCTCCACTATTTCCTCTCGCACCTGTTCGAGAGCGCGTTCCCTAGCCGTTATCTTGCGTTCCCGTTGTTCGAGAATCTCAATTTTACGTTCAAGATTTTCCTCTTTTTGTTGCAGACGACGTTCCTGTCGCGATAGTTCAGCACGTCGCTCAGTGGTTTCACGTTCAATAGTACTATGGAAGCGTGCAGTCTCATCGCGAGCTTCATGCAACGCTTCCGCCTGCTGCTTCTGTATCTCTAGAAGGCGGCGCTCACTATTCTCCTTCTCAGCACGCAGGCTCGCTTCGTAACGCTCTTTATTTTGAGTCCGACCGTAAAGATACCCAGCGACACCTACCCCTACAACGATAATCAGGGTAATCACGGCGAAGATACTATATGGCGACACGTTGGCCTACCTCCAATAGCAAGGCAAACAGGCCCTGACAAGGCGCGGAATTATAATTTAGTAGGGAAAGGCACATCTCACCCTTAGCCTACTACTATATAGGAATGTTAAGCAAGCGTCAATAGGACTCTCAAGAAGCCTTGAGGGGTCTATACAGTCCAATGTGCGGTGAGGAACTGGAGTGTGAGAAGGGCGAGCATAGGCAGAGCAATTAGCAGATAGGTCTGGTGGAACCAGGAACGGCGACCAAGGCGCGCAAGGATGATGAAACCTGCAAAGATCTCTAGGACGAAGCGTTGCATAGAGGGCAACGGGTCGTATGGGATGCCTCCTGCCCCTGGTATGCCAGGGAAGAGCAGCGCATAGATCAACGCCATCAGGCCGAATAGCGCGAAGGTCCACTGGTCGCAGGCAAAGCGTTCAGGCCCTATAAAGCAGAGCACCATCAGGACGAGGAAGAGACACAAGGCCGTCAAGTCTATAACATCATGTGCAACGGCAAAAGTAAACGGCGAGAGCCGCACAATGCTCTTGATGGCTACCAGTGGCGCTGTCCACGGTGGACTCAGCCCTTCACGCCAATGTACTTGAGCATGAGTAAAGGCCAATGGATCATGAAAGCGTAAGTTGAGCATATAAGCAAAGATAGCCAAACCAAGCGGAATGAGCAGGCTCGCCGGAAGTCCTGTGAGCAGCACAAAGCTGCGCAGAGGCTGCCTGTCTCGCCACGCTTGACGTAATCGTGGCAGCATTTGTCGGGCGAACTCGCACAGAAAGATGACAAAGAGCAATAGCCCAATCGAGCGCGTTAACGTTGCCAGTCCACCGCACAGGCCCGCCAACCACCATGAGCCGCGCCGCAACGTGTAGAAGCACAGCAGCATGAAAAAGAGAAACAGTGACTCGTTGTAGGCGGCAAAGAAAAAGAGCGCTGAAGGAAAGATCGAGAGATAGAGGGTCGTGCGTTGTGCTGTAGCATTGTCAAACTCCACCTCTACGAAGCGATACAGCACGACGAGCGCGGCGAGATAGGCCACGTTGGAGATGACCATCCCAGCTAGCAGTACGTTTCCCCCAAATAGGCCGTTTAACGTACGCTCTAGAGTTGGATATAGAGGAAAGAAGGCGGCATATTCCAAGCCGACATAGCCACGCGTAGCGATAGTGGCAAAGCGAATCACATCCCAATGATACCACGTATAGAGTATATCATAAAGCGAGCGATGTCCGGGCCAGTAGTTGGGCACAAAGAAAAGCACACCGCCGAAGTAGGTCAGTATGAGAAAGACAAAGCGCGTTACGACAAAGACGGGAAGAACGGCCAGCGTTGCCCCCCACCACAGGCGAATGGCAGCTTGCTGCTCCGTAGCTTTCACTACTGGCGTACTCTGCATTGCTTGTGTTGACTCAGGTGCTACTGAAGGGTGCCTTTGTATATACATCTAAAAAATCACTCCTGCAGGGTGATGTAAAAGCCGTTGTCTGCCTTCTCGCATCCCCTATGGGGATAGTCGGCCTAGGTGTGATATGATAGTACCATGACGACGCAACCACAGCTTCAACAAACACATGTTGTGACATGTTTTTTGCAACGTATCCAAAAGGGAACTGTTACATCGTCCGATCCAGATGCGCACAGTGGGCATATACTCATTGTGCAGCGTAGCCAGCACGTCGGTAGTTATCGTGGTCGATGGGCTGGCATTAGCGGCTTCGTCGAGCCAAATGTCACGCCTGATGAGCAAGCATACACCGAGATACGCGAGGAGACGACGCTCCAGGGCGAGCAGGTACGTATGCTTAAACGTGGCGCTGTTGTAGAGTACAGCGACGAGGAGCTGGGACGCCACTTCTACATTCACCCTTTCCTCTTCGAAGTGCTCACGCCCGACAGCATTCAGACGGATTACGAGGCGACGCAGATGCGCTGGATCGATCCATCTGAACTGGGCAAATACGAGACCGTGCCCAGGCTGTTGGAAGTGTATGAGTCGGCAATTAACGGAGAAGACACACTACAGGAGTAGGCTTTTTTTACCTGTTCCTGTACAAATTTTAATTGGCGACTACTACTTTATTGAGACGCCTGTAGCGACCCGCTATTGCCTCTCCCATGCCTATTGCTGCTAGCCCAAATAGCAGGTGCAGCACCTGAATAATCCAGTGCAGTGAACCCACCAGCAGCCTCTGCTGCGTCACTCCAAGGCCAATAACCAGTAGACCCAGGACGAAAGCACCTATCGTAAGGCCAATGCTGCCTTTGGTCGCGGCTATCGCGCCGCCCAACGTCCATAGTGAGAGCGTAACAATAATGCCTAATAGCATGTGGATGGGAAGAAGACTATTGGCAACGTTGAACCAAAAGAGAATGCCAAGAATGAGTGCCAATATAGCGCTGATACGCAGTACCATGACTGTGATACGTACGAGCATGTGGAAATTTCCTCCTCATTTCAGCCTTCGGTAGTTCATAGGGAACTGCCGTAAAGCCTGTCTCTGAAGCTATTATAGCACGGAGGCGTCGAGAAACGCACAAACACCGGAAGGAAGTTGTCTGGAAAGATGGCTATCAACGCTGACAAGGGACACAAGCTAAGGTCACATGCCTGCTTGCACAGTTGCACGTTAACCTATACAATACTCCTAGATTTTCTCAAGTATACTCAACAAGGGAGAGGTGAGATACAATATGAGTGAGCTGTATTGGTGGAGACACTACGGGGACTTTTCCCCTGGCAACGGCATTTTACCGCATATGGGAGAGGTCATCTCCCATTACCGCAAGCTGCGCTACCCAACGCAGGTGGAGTTTGCCGCAGCGTCAGGCTACAATCTACGCACCGTACAAGAATGGGAAATTACGATGATGCTCAACGATCACGAACGCCGCATCTTGCTGGCCAAGTTGCTCAGAATCCCCCCGGCCCTGCTGGGGCTAGATTGGCGTCTGGTGACCTACCAAGACGCGATGGGAAACCCGACAGACCCTCTGTCTGATATGGTAGAACTGCTCGAAGAAGATGCCTACTACCAGTATGAGGATCTACTGGTCATGGGCTGGGAATGCCTCTATGCTGGCAAACTGCTAGAGATTGCCCCTCGCATTGACAGGCGACTGCGCAAGCTACGGGCTATTACCAAACAAGCGCCAGCCTCACAACAAGAAGCCTGGCAATATCTGCTCTGCCAGTTCTATCAGCTTCATTTAAGAATCATGGACTATCGTGGAACCGACGACAATGACAAAAAGGTTGCTTTGTCTGACAGCAGGGAAGCGGTTCGGCTTGCGACTGACCTTGAGGACAACGAGTTACTCGTAGCAGCGTTGTTCAGAGGTTCAGAACTGCATATGGGGCACGGTAACTACGATTTGGCACAGCAAGCGATCCAAGGGGCAGTAGAGCGTGTAGAACACGTGCGGTCACCGCTCAGAATGAATGTGTATCTGGTGGCAGCCAATGCCAACGCGATATATACCGCCGGTGACGAAACCCTGGAGAAGCAGATTCAGCGCTGGTTAGAGAAAGCATTAACGCTCGTGTATAAAGGAAATATTGAGCAGGACAGTAGTTTTCTCAAGCCCAATCTTGCCGCCGTTCACCATGAGAAAGCTAAGACCTTGCTACAGTTTTCCCGACTGCACCCGACCACCAAAAAGTATCTCAAAGACGCACGCAATGAACTCAATCTGGCATGGAAAGCATTTCCCGCTGAACTTACAGTATGGCGCATGTTTTTCTCTTTGACAGAGGCAAGGCTTTTTCTCGCAGAGCATGACCTTGAGGGGGGTGCAAAGATGGCAGTCCAAGCCCTAGAAGTTGCCAAGCTGATGGGGTCACAAACAGGAGAAGCACAGGTAGTAACGTTGTACCATGAACTGATGGAGCTGAGCAGCACGAATCCGTATGTGCATAATTTAGGTGTACAGTTGGGCATTTTCTAACCGATGCTCTATACTGGAAGGGCATGTTAAGAATACGAGAAGTCAAATCTGGTGCAAGAGGGATGCTCCCAAGCATCCCTCTTGCACCAAATTTGCTATTAATCCCCCTACGAAGCCACTTGATAATGTAGCACCGCCGTTGGGGCAACAAAGATGCGGTCTCCATTGGAGAACACGTGCCGCTCAATACGACTGCCTTCGTAGACAAGACCGTTCACACTATCGGCATCCTCAATGACCCATGCTGCATTCTCCCAGCGAATCTTGGCATGTAGACGAGAGACACGCTGATTGGGAATTGCCACATCGTTGTTGCTGAGGCGACCAACGCTGAGCACTGGCTTATCGAGTTGCTGTTCGCCGATAATCTTTCCGTCGAGTTCGATCAGCACACGCGCATTTTTAGACGGCACTGACGCCCACTGCCCAACGGCAGCATTGTTCTTACTTCCATTATACTGCTGTACAGGTACAGGCGAGACATGGCGTTGCCGAGAAAAGTTGCTAGGCTGCTCTGCAGCAACATATTGTGGTAAGGCAAAAGCTGAGCGCAGGATCGACTTGTCACCTGCACGCTCGGCGTTATAGCGGTTTTGTTCCTCAAGTAGGCGTGCGAATACACCGTCCTGACGCCTCAATTCTTTGAAAGTGCCCTGTTCGACAATACGGCCATCCTTTAGCACAATAATCTCATCCACGTTGCCGAGCGTACTGAGACGATGGGAGATCATCAGCACCGTGCGCCCGACGACCAGCGTGTCCAGAGCGTGCATGACCTCAGCCTCGGCCTCAACATCTAGACTCGCAGTTGGCTCATCAAGAACCAGAATAGGTGCATCACGCAGAATCGCACGCGCAATGGCCAGACGCTGCCGTTGTCCACCGGAGAAGTTCTTACCTTGTTCACGCACGTATGTATCATAGCCGTCTGGCAAACTCATGATCGTCTCGTGCATGTGCGCCCGCTGTGCAGCTTCGATAATTTCCTGTTCGCTAGCTCCTGGTTTGCCAATCTCAATATTTTCGCGAATGGTTCCCTCGAAGAGCACGGAATCTTGCAAGACCATGCTTATATTCTGGCGCAAGATGCTGAGAGGATACATACGGTTATCGACGTTATCAATCATCACCGACCCACTCGTGACCTCATAGAAGCGTGGAATCAGCTTGACCAGTGTGGTCTTACCACCGCCAGAAAGACCTACAAGGGCAACTTTCTTGCCCTGCTGAATGTGCAGGTTGATACCATTAAGCACGAGGCGCTCTTTATTGTAACCAAATGTGACATTGTCAAAGGTAATCTCACCGCGCAGCTTTCGTGGTCCATAGTAGGAAGCGCCACTCTCAAGTACCTCTGGTGCCTGGTCTAACACCTCCTGAATACGCTCAGCGCCAGCGCCAGCGCTACTAGCGAGATTGGTCAACTTGGAAAGGTCGCGCATAGGCTGATAGAGCATCTTGAGGTAGAGGAGGAAGACGATTAACGTACCGATATCGACGGCACCTGGCTGGATAACAAGCGGCCCAAAAACGCGGAAGGAGTTGTCAGCCGCGACATAGCCACCTACACCTACAATAATGGCAGTGCCGAGCGCGACCAGAATGGCAACGATGGGTGTGAACTGAGCTTGCAGACCCCCAGCACGCAGTGCGGCCTCACGATTTTTACCGACGTATCGTCCAAAGCGCAGATCCTCCTGTTCTTCACGTGTAAAGACCTTAATAACCGTCAAGGCATTCATGTCTTCTGTGGCAACATCTGCCACCTGCCCAGCAGCCTTGGAAGCCTTTTTGCTAGCCGCCTTGATGTTTTTCGTGTAGGTCAGCACGATCATGAACAGCGCGGGCGCAATAGCAATAGAGAGCAGTGTATATGGAGGACTAATCGTGTACATAATGATCGCCACGCCGATAAGTGTAAGGCTACCAGCCAGCAGGTCCACCAGCCCATCTGTGACAAGTTTCTCTATATCGGCAATGTTGCCAGTGATACGTTGAACGAGATCACCCTTCTTCTGTTTACCATGCCAGTCCAGTGACAGACGTTGCAAATGTTCAAACAATTGTCGGCGCAGCCGTGCCGTCAAATTCTGTGCGATGTTAGTAGCCAGAGAGAGTTCAACGTAGATCAGAATGGCACTGAGAATGCTAAAGATCAGCAACACTACCACTGAGAAGATGATGACGCCATTCGTGCTGTGACTAAATGCCAGATTGGGATTTGGCGATGAGAGTGGGCATGGCGCTTGTGTGGGAGGGTTCGAGTCAAATCTGTTAAACCAATTGAGCACCCCACCCAGAAACGGGTACGTACAGGCCGGGTCCGAGCCAGGATTCTGAATTTTACTCGGAATAAACTTGAGCGGTAAGGCTGCAAGGATGTCAGAGCCTACCTGCGTGACCGTCATGAGGATGGCGAGCAAGACAAGAAGACGATAACCTCTTAGATTGCGGTATAAGAACTTGAATAACATAATCTCCTCCTCACTTCTCCGCCAGACAAGTAGCAATCTCACGAAGAATCGCTGCTAGTTCTTTAGGTCGTGGACTATTGAGACGATTGACGCGGCGGGTCGCGATTTTAAAGAGCAACGCGGCCTCGTAGAGACGAGAACGCTGCAGGATAGCATCGACGACAGCTTGAGCCTCTCCCCGTTCGAGCAGCCCTTGGCGATAGACGTTCATGAAGATCTCAGCGGCATCTGCGAACCATTGACGCATGCCCGCACGCTGATACCACAACCCACTCGGACGTAGATAGGCCAGGAAATAGCCAACATCGAGCGCAGGGTCGGCCAGGCAGAAGCCATCGAAGTCTACTACAAAGACGTTATGGCCGTGGAAGAGTAACTGACTGGCTTTAAAGCCTCCATGAACGGGCCAATAGGCAGCAGGTTGCAGCGTTTCCAGGCGTGCGGCAAGCTCGTGCGCAAGATGCCATACTCCTTCAGCCTGCTGCGGATTGTGTGCGGCCAGCAGCGCCGCTCGTTCGCGTGTGCGCTTCGCCTCCTTCGCACCAGTGCGCGGCGCACCCTCTGGGCGTACCACACTGGTATGCAGGCGGGTTAAAGCCAGTGCGCTCAGGTGCAGCTCCTCGCTCGGTAGCATGACTTGGGTGATCTGCCCGCCACGGCCTCGTACTATACGCGCTTGCAGCGCTTGCGTGCCTGTACGCAACTGTGCTTCGAAGTCGCCTGAGCCATCTGTATCCAGTTCATCTGCACCTATAGGCTGTACTGCTTCGTTGAGAGTGAGACCTAATTCATCAATGATGGCGAGAGGACGCGGCAGGAACGGTACTTGGCCTGCTCTTGCCTGTTCATCATACAGTTGCCGTTGCAACATCTGGACCGCGTGCGCCTGGTGAGGATCAGCGTAGACTTTGCCGAAGATGGTCAGGTCGCGCTGTGAAGCCATTGTGCTCGACTGCAGAACCAATCGGTAGCGAATAACACAGCGATTCGCGGGCTTATAGCGTACTGGTTGTGCCTGTGCCGCGATGAGCTGCCAGGCTGAACTCCGCAACTCCTCTTGTGCCGCACTCTCTAAGGTGGCAAACAGAAGGCTGTGGCGAGAGGTATCACAGCTTGTGGCCAGCGCAGGAAGGCCATTATCTGCAGGAAATGCCTGCACAGAGAGTCCTAGATCTGCTACGCGGATCACTCCCGAAGACTGCACTTCTAGCGGCGCTTGCTGCGCCTGCTGCGTGCTAAAGCGAATGCGAGCGCCCTTAAGTGCCTGCTCGTCGAGCGTGAGACTTACAGAGCGGTTAGGTGCATTTGCTACTTTCTTACGAGAAGGTTTGCTTCTTAGCTCGTCTACCGTATAGATGACAGCGAGTCCTCTTGCAGGTTTGCGACGTAGGTAGCGTACAAACAATCCCAGTGGTTCGTGAGAAGCCGACAGTAGTGGACGACGGACCCTTGCAAAGAGCGCCGTGAGCACCAAGGGAAGTTCCACAATTGACAAGGAAGTATCAGTATCTAAAGAATCCGCGGAATGATTCATACTGCTTGCCTTTCCTGTAGCAGCTTTTCGACCAGATGCACCAACGCTTCATCAGCACCGGGGACGCCGCGAAAACCTGGAAACGAATTAACATCCACAATGATTGGCCCGCGTTCGGTGAGCAATAGATCGACACCGTAGAGGCGCAACTGAAAGACACGACCGATCTCGTGGGTAATATGTGCCCACTCCTTTGGAAGTTCCTGCGGTGCAATGGGAAAATCTTCCTTTGGTGCATCTGGCTCTAGAGGGGTACGCCGTCGTGCCGCGAAAGTTTGCTCTCCGATCACCCACAACTTGATGTCCCAGCCGTCACTAGGCACGAAGTCCTGGAGAATCACTGGCTCCTGACTCCAACGTGGCTCTAGTGCCAACAATTGCTCAATGCCATCAACTTTGCCAACAAGATCACCACGGTGGCTGTAATAGCTCTTGATAATGCATGGAAACGAAAGGGTCGCAAGCACACTCCGTTGCTCAAGCAAGTCTGCAAGTGACAGAAAGCTGCGCGTATGAGGCCAGGGAAGATGTGCCTCTTCCATATACTGCGCCATCAGAACACGGTCCTGACAGGCCAGAGAAGATGCCCAACTATTGAGGACCAACGCCCCACACTGCTCCAAGTAGTGTGCAAGTTCCAATGCCTGCGGTGCGTGTGACTTCAGCAAGTAGAGAGCTGCCAGGGGTTTGGCCGCTTCCTGGGCAATAGCAGTACTACCCGTAAGGGTACGCACATCGAATAAGCGCACAGCTTGCGAGGCACCCAATTGGCGAAGCGCCACGGAGATAACAGGATGCCTCGGAGTTTCTGGATTATCCATGATAAGACATATATCCAACGCAAACCTCCTTGGAAGACTGTATGGACGCGATACATCGGATTCCTACACACGCCCATGCTCCTGTATAGCCTCCTGACCATCCTGTTCAGTCAGTGATGCCTGACGACGCCGAGCACGTTGGAGACGGGCTTCGCGCTGCATCTCTGCCCGCTTTGCGGCATGAAGAATGTATTCCGCGACGCGTGAGGAAGCCCCCGGTACCAGTCCGAAACTAGGAAAATCGTTGATGTCCACTACGATCAGCCCCTGGGCTGTCTCAAGAACATCCACACCGTAGATATCCAGCCCGAATACCTTGCCAACATCCAGGGCGACCTTGCGCAGCGCCATTGTGACCGGAATGAGCTTCTCCTCTACGGCAGCGTGAAGCACCGATTTTTTCGTTACAGCTCTCACCTCTTTGCCCGTGACGTAGAGCTTGATATCGAAGCCTGTGTTCTCTATATAACGCTGTGCGAGAAAGAAATTTGCCTTCACATCGGCCATCTCTAACTTCTCCAGGTCAGCAGGACTCTCCAGTCGATAGATGCCTCGTTGAGAACTGCCATTGCTCGGTTTCACAATGAGCGGATAGTCCTCTGCAGGAATCTGCTTGAGCAGACGTGGATGGGTAACAAAGTAGCTCTGCGGAAAGGGCAGACCCCGTGCACGAGCGACTGCTGCAGCAACTGCTTTATCGCGCACCAGACGAATAGCACGCGAATTATTGATGGTCGGGATGCCTACGGCCTCTGCTGCCTCCAAAATGCTGAGTCCTGGGCCATCGGACACTGTCTTCAGTACATAAGCATCGTATTTACGCATTGCTAGGTCGGATAAACTGGTGACCATTGCTTGTGGCTCTAGCAAATCGACTTGGTGGCCCCATTGGGTCAACCGATCAGCGACCACCATCGGCATGGGTTCACGTCGATATTCCCTTTCAATGATAAAGCAGAAAAGCATTGATTCTTCCTCTCACATATTCAACAAAAAGTAAGTTTTCGATATTATACATGGGTTTTTTCACTGTACATTATGTCAGCGCCCTTACACTGTTCCTCGGGAATTGTAGTGTTCGATCCGCATAACAGGCCGATTACCAACGTCTACAAGTGGAATGTAGAGGTTGTGACTGCTATCGTCGACGGCGATGCTATGCGAGGAATTTGTACTGACGGGGTAATCTTTAAACTTCGTCAGTGATCCACTGGAGGCCTTACTCTCGTCGAACACAGAAACCCCGGTAGCACATCCGACAAAAAGGATGTGCAGGATGTGATCTACCACCACGACATCTGGCTTAGTGGCGAGCGGAAAATTGTTGGGGTCTCCGATAACCTTCATCGTCCGTAGGCTGACGACTGCAAGGTTGTGGCTATCGACACAGGCAACGAAAGCGACCTGTTGAGCCGTGTCGACAGCCAGACCATGTGCATTATTACACACAGACGGCAGTGCAATGCGTGCTGTGATAGCATTGGTGATAGGGTCGATAGCGTCTAGTTCATTGCCGGCATTTGTACCGGTGGTAACTACAATGAATATGAGGTGCAAAGCAGGGTCATAGCGGACATGTCCCACGATGGAAGGGACGGGAATCGTTTTAACTATGCTATCGGTCTGAGTATCAACCACATCTACGACACTCTTTGACGGCGTGTTCTTGTCTGCTTCGGAAACGAAGACCTCGTGATCGTCTCCATCGTACTCCAAACTGTCCGGCGTTTGCGTAGCCTTGATGGTTTTGGCGACGGCACACACATTTTGACCAGCACTGATAGCAGCTTGACAAGCTTGCTCGTCGATCACGGTGATCACGTTGTGATTGACATCGGCAGCATATACTTCGTGAATGTCAGAGGCAACCGTGATACCATGCACAATCAGGTCGCTAATGCTAGCGACGTACTTGTTGCGCGCGACATCGAAGACTACGATACTAGGCTTGATGGAAGCACCAAAAAGTTCGGCCTTGACTTGTGGTAACTTATTAGCACTTGGTCCATCATGGGCAATAAACAACAAACCGGTCCGTGTATCTAATGCCTGGAAGTCAAAACGATCAAAATGTATGGACTGCTGTGCCTGACCGCGGTGGGATATCGCTATGCTGGGCAATGGCATGTCCTGTAATAATTGCAAACGCTGACCCGGTGGAGGAGTCATAAATTGAATGATAAGCTGTAACAGCAAGGAGGCTAGCACTCCGAAGCAGAACAGCCCCAGCAACCACTTGACTATGCTGCCCACCCCAATGTTTTGAGATGGCGATGATGTTATAGCTTTCGCAGCCATTTCTTTCTCCCCTTTATACCTCACGATGCCCTAGCTTCAGAGTTATTGGCACACGTCCTTTTTGATGAGTATACATCTTTTTATCTCTTCAGTCAAAAAGTGAACTTTCATTACTTCACAAAACTATAGCGGCTTTAAGCCAGAAAAACTGTTTTTTTATTGCCTAGAGAGCTGCGGAATAGCTCCCTTAAATAAACGTTAAGCTTTGATTAAATTGTACTATAACATTTGGTAGCAAAGAAAAAAAGCCTTTGACGATAAACAGGCTTTGCGACAGTTCGTAGGGAACTGTCGAGGATTGAAACAGGGAAGGAACCGCCGCCCAAGTGGAGGAGAGAAAGAGGCCCTAAACGGGTGCGCCCCTGCCATGACGTGAGTTTGCCGCTGAGGCGAGGTCATGGCAGGGACGCACCCGTAGGTTGGTCCAGTGAACTAGTTGCCTATTAAAGGGGGGCCCGACATAGGTGTGCATGAGTACTACCTCACAATAGAAGAAGTTATGCCTTGCAGGGTCTGCTGCATTAAAAAGTGCGTGACAGCTTGTAAATTGCTACTCTGCTCGTAAACTGCGAGTTGGCGGTCAGCACCTGTACCACGTGAATCCTCAAGCAAAGCACGTAGATGATTGATTTCGCGCCGATCATTGAGGTCATCAAGCACGTCATCCACGAAGTCGAGCAGTTCTGCAATAGCTTCACGCATACTTAGGCGACGATTCTGTACGAAATCTACAAACTCAGCATCTAGACCATAACGCATTGCACGCCACTTGTTCTCCTCAATAAAGTGGCGAGGTAGCACGCAAGTCATTACATTATGTTTGTACATCCACGTCAGCTTCGCGACTAGAGCCTGACAGAGCGCAGCAATTGCCAGTTCGTCTTCGATGGTCGCTGGCATATCACAGACACGAAACTCAAGCGTATAGAAGAATGGGTGGGGCCTGATGTCCCACCATATGCGCTTGCCATTGTCGATGCAACCTGTTTTGATCAAACTGTTAGTATATTCGTGAAAGTGGCTTGTTGAGTTAAACATATCCGGCACACCTGAACGAGGAAGCCCCTTTGCTACTATAGCACGATAGGACTTGAGGCCGGAGTTACGCCCACTCCAAAAAGGAGAGTTCGTTGAGATTGCCAGCAGATGAGGTAGCCATGTGCGCAATTGGTTCATCAACGGAATGGCCGCCTCATAATTCTCAAGGCCGACATGCACATGAAGCCCGCAGACTATCATGATGCGCGATACATCTTGGTACTCCTCCTCCAACTGCTCATAGCGTGTACCCTGAGATCTCACCTGCTCCCACCAGAGAGCGCTAGGATGTGTCCCCGCACTAATGAGTGCTAGCTCTTCCTTGTCCAGCAGTTCTGCTGTCATTGTTCGTAGCCTGTACAGTTCGGTGCGCAGAGCTACCATGTTAGGACAGACATCGGTGATAACTTCAAGCATTGCTTGCAGGAACTCTTCCTTGATCTGATCGCCCAGCACGTGGGCACCTTTTTCGAGGATAGTATGGATACGAGAGGCTAATTGACCTGTATGTTTATCGACCATCTGAAGTTCTTCTTCAACTCCGAGTGTAAAACGCGATGCTGCCATAGCACACTCCTTTTTAGGGGGATCTCATCTGATCGCTGCAAAATTTAGTACTTGCAGAAAATGGAAGAGGAAGAGAAAAGAAAATAAAAAGAGATAGAAGAATAGATTAATTAAGGAGTTGTACGCTGCTGCGCGTACTAGCATAGTAAGCACCTCTTAGGGAGTGATCACATTCACCTTGTATCAAGTTCCAACGACACAAAAAAGCGTCAGGAGTTATAGTGTACACAAGTTATACATCATCTGTCAAGAGGAATGGCAAGCAAATTGAAACTTAACCATAAAATAGGGGGTGAGAGTAAAAACATATCAAGGGAGAAACATGTTTTGACATGGAGAGACGCGCAAACACGCCTGGTTGGTTCTAGCCCAAATTGTATCATAATGTTACTGCAATTGTTTTCATCGCGTTATAACACAAGAGGATGCAATTATGGAGCCTGCGTGCAAAGATATATGTTTATGCTTGTATAATAAGTATAGGTAGGAGGAGCGCACGTGAAAATCATGGTGGCAGACGACGACCGCGATATGGTAGATATGCTGAGCTATTGGCTCAAAGGACACGGCTATGAGGTAGTACGAGCTTTTGATGGAGAGCAGGCAGTGAAGCGCTGGCGTGAGACATTGCCGGACCTTGTCATTCTTGATATTCAAATGCCTAAGCTGGACGGCTTTGAAGTTTGCCGTCAAATGCGCAGTGAAAGTAATGCAATGGTCTTAATTTTGACGGCACATGATCGTGAAGATGATGAAATACGTGGGTTAGAGATGGGAGCCGATGATTATTTGCGCAAGCCGTTCAGTCCAAGGCAGTTGCTGGCACGCATCAAGGCAGTCATGCGTCGCTCAACTGGCGCAATAGACATCGCCGGTTCATCGACTATCACTATTGGACCTGTGACACTTGATGCGATGCGCCACGAGGTGACGCGAGACGGTATGAAGGTAAGGCTGACCCCTACAGAGAGTCGCCTCTTTCACCTATTACTGACCCATACTGGGCAAGTGCTGACCACAGATATGATTATTGAGCGCGTCTGGGGCTATAACGAAGTAGGCGATACCGGTCTGGTGAAAACGCACATACGTCACCTGCGACAGAAGGTCGAGCCTGACCCAAATAGCCCGCGTTATATTATGACCGTGCCCGGTGTAGGTTATACCTTTACCCCTCCTCGTTGATCAACATGACTATTTTTGCTGGCACCCGCAGTGCTCATAAACTGAAAGTGTGCTGTTTTTTGCGGGCTGAAGAGGAATGCACTTTCAAATAATATTCAACTGCACATTCTCATTTTGTTCATCTAGAGTATATACTTGATTCCACCCCTCGTTCGGCGCTGCAAGCAGCGTCTGTTGCAGCAGTTGTGTATGACGGGCTATCACCTTCTCACCAACACTACGTCTACGTTCTAGGTCTCGTTGCAGGCAGGTTGGCGCTGAGATATTAAAGATAAGCAGCAGGGATGAGTAGTGGTTGCGCCGCGCTAGTTCGAGCAGTTTGAGCCTTGCCTGCGATTGAAGAGCAGTACTATCGGCAATGGTAAATCGCTCCTGTAAGAGACGCTTCTGAATAATAAAGTGAAACAGGTCAAAAGCATCACGATTAACCTGCTGGTTTGCTTCATCATCGCAGACCAGAGCACGGCAACAGTCCGACGATACAACCGTTGTCGCTCGTAAGGCGTGATGAGTGTGTTGCTCTACAAGGCGTTGGGCGAAGGTACTCTTGCCACAGCCAGCGGGGCCACACAGCACCAGCAACGTTCGCCATGGCGTTGTGATGGTTGGGACACTGCTGCTGTAGGCGCTATCTGGATGCTGCTTGTCCATTGCGATGATTCCCCTGTTCTGATATAATGCCCATGCCTACTATCATATAACAATTCGACAATAATTCTGCATAGAGAACATGGTATTACGAGGAGGAAGCCGTGGCTGTAAAAATACCCATGACCAGCGCCGAAATTCGCACGCGCTACCTTGAGTACTTCGTAAATAAGGGTCATCTCAAGGTTCCCAGTTCATCACTTGTACCACACAATGATCCGACGGTGCTGCTCACTACTGCGGGTATGCAGCAGATGATTCCCTATTTTTTGGGGTACGAAACTCCTCCTGCAACACGTCTGGCTTCAGCACAGAAATGCTTCCGCAGCACTGATATTGACAAGGTTGGCAATGAGCGCACACTCACTTTTTTTGAAATGCTGGGCAATTTTTCGGTGGGCGACTACTTCAAGCGCGAAGCGATTGGTTTCGCCTGGGAGTTTCTCACACAGGTTATCAACTTGCCCGCCGAGCGCCTGCATCCTACAGTACATCCACAAGACGACGAGGCTCCCGTGTACTGGCGAGAGGTAGCGGGCCTTCCCGACGAGGCGATTGTGCGGCTTGAAGACAACTGGTGGGGGCCACCTGGTGCCTCTGGTCCCTGTGGCCCCGATTCCGAGATTTACTATGATCGCGGTATCGAGCACGGGTGCGGTCAGGCTGACTGCAAGCCCGGCTGCGATTGTGAGCGCTTCTTGGAGATATGGAATCTGGTATTCATGCAGTTCTACCAGGATCTAGAAGGTTTGCGCAAACCTCTGCAGAAGAAGAACATTGACACAGGTATGGGCTTAGAGCGTCTCGCTCTGGTAGTGCAAGGCAAAGAATCGATCTTTGACACAGACATGTTTCATAGCATCATCGACCATTTCGCCTCGCTCGCCAGAACCTTCTACGGCAAGTCAGTTGAGACTGACACCTCGCTGCGCGTCATCGCCGATCATGCCCGTGCGCTCGTCTTTCTTGCCGCCGACGGTGTGCTACCAAGCAACGAGGGGCGGGGCTATATATTTCGCCGTGTCCTACGGCGCGCTGTGCGTCATGGCAAACTGCTCGGGTTGGAGAAGCCATTTCTTTCGCAGGCCGCCGACACCGTGATTGAACTGATGGGCGATCACTATAGCGAACTACGCAGTCGGCGAGGGCTTATTAGTGAGGTGCTGAACCTTGAAGAGAGAAAGTTTGGGCAAACGCTCAACAGCGGGTTGCAGCTCTTGAACGAACTGCTTGACAAGTTGAAGCAGCATGGACAGACAGTTATCGCAGGTGAAGAGGTCTTCAAACTCTACGATACACATGGTTTTCCCGTAGAATTAACACAGGAAATTGCAGCAGAACAGGGATTTACCATTGATACCTGCGGTTTTGAGCAGGCTATGCAGCGCCAGCAAGAGCGCAGTAGAGCAGCGAATGTGTTCGTACAGGCACAGGATGATGCGCCTCTTGCCGAGATCCTCCAGCTCGTCGGGCCGACGAAGTTTCTAGGCTACGATGGCATTACAGGCAGCGGTAAAGTGGTTGGCCTAGTGGTCAACGGTGAGCAAGTCGAGAGCATAAGCGCGCCGCAGCAAGCGCTAGTCGTACTCGATGCTACTCCGTTTTACGCTGAGAGCGGCGGCCAGATCGGTGATCGCGGCGAGATCACAGCACCAATGGGGATATTCCAGGTACGTGATACGCGCCGTCCATTGAAAGGGCTTATTGTACATTATGGCACGTTGGCAGAAGGGCACCTACGCGTCGGCGATAGTGTACAGAGCAACGTCATTGAGCAGCGACGCCAAGACAGCATGCGTAACCACAGCGCCACCCATCTTCTGCATAAGGCACTGCGTGACCTCATCGGTCCTCAGGTAGAGCAGCGCGGTTCACTGGTCGAGCCTGAACGTCTACGTTTCGACTTTGCCTGCCCACGTCCCTTAACGCAAAGCGAGCTTGCGCAGGTTGATGAACAGATCAACCGTTGGATTCGCGCCGATTATCCCGTTCATACGAAGGTCACATCTTTACAGGAGGCAATGTCTAGCGGAGCAATGGCTCTGTTTGGCGAGAAGTACGATGACTTGGTGCGCGTCGTATCAATGGGCAGTAGTATTGAGTTATGCGGAGGAACACACTGCACCTCTACAGGCCAGATCGGCCTCTACATTACAGTACAGGAAGCCAGTGTTGCGGCTGGCATCAGACGTATTGAAGCGCTTACGGGGCGCGGTGCCGAGGCGTACCTACGCCGTCGTAACAGCACCGTCGAAGCCGTAGCGACTACCCTGCAAACCACGCCAGACTTGCTTGAAACACGTGTGAGCCAGCTTGTACAGGATCTGGCCCAAGCTCGTCGCCAGATTGCGCAGCTTCAGCACGACGAGGCGTTGCGTCAGGCTGAGAGCATTGCCAGACATACCCAGGAGGCAAGGGGTATACCTGTGGTAGCAACAACTGTACACGCACCAGACGACAAAGTATTGCGCGAAATGGGCGATATGGTGCGCAGCAAACTCAGTAAACCAGGGGTCGTCGTTCTCGCCAGTGTATTACCAGAGCGAGTCGCCATCCAGGTAAGCATCGACACTGCTCTCACCAAGCATGGGCTACACGCAGGCAAAATCGCTGCCCTTGTAGGAGAACGCCTCGGTGGTAAAGGTGGTGGACGCCCCGAATCGGCCCAAGGTGGCGGTAAAAACAAAGCGGAACTCGGTGCCGCGCTCGACCTCGTTGCTCCCTATGTAAAAGAACATTTTCAGCAATAAAGCGGGGATCTGAGGCACTCGCCTTTTTGCCAAAGCCCTGGCTTTTGTGCTATAACGTACAGGACATGCACATCACACACATGTATGGCAGTGTATCAGCAGGGTTTGGAACAAGGACATGATGAATCTTCTTCAACGTCTGCGTAATCTCTTTCCAGGGAAACACGAAGAAAATGGACGCTACGAGTATGATGGCCAGTTCTCCCCTGACGAGAATGGTCAGCGTCAACTCTTTACTGCTCTCGACATCGGCACTGCCTACGCCAAAGCGATCATTATAGAAATACACGGAGAAGTTGCTGAGGTATTAGGGGTAGGGCGTCACCCACAGAGCTACGCTCATATGTCCGACGGCATTGTCACCGATATCCCCGGAGTTATTGCCAACTGTAACGAAGCCTTACTCAAGGCGGAAAAGCAGGCAGGCTCTATCGTAGCTCCTTCGGCTGTGATCGGTATCGCTGGGGAACTGGTAAAGGGTAGCTCAACGGCCCTAAGCCGGACACGTCCGAAAGCTGATAAGCCGATTACTGCCGAAGAGTTGGAAGCGCTCATTACACAGGCACAACAGAAGCTGTTGAAGAATGCCAAAGAGCGCATTGCAGCGGAGACGGGCTATCCACACATCGAGGTTCGCTTAACGAATGCAGCCGTGATCTCCGTTCGTATTGATGGACAGGCCGTTAACAACCCGATAGGCTTTCGTGGCCGCCACTTTACCCTTACGCTCTTCAGTGCCTTCGCTCCTCTCATGCAGATAGGGGCATTACAAACGGTTGCAACGGGGCTAGACTTAACACTACACGCAATTGTGGCAGAACCATACGCTCTGGCACGTTGTCTGAGCACGAACGCGAGCGCCGACAGTGGGGCCATCTTCATTGACATCGGTGGCGGCACCACCGATATCGCGCTGGTACGACAGGCTGGCATCGAGGAGACACGTATGTTTGCGCTAGGAGGCCGTACCTTTACACGCCGCATAGCCACAAGTAAGGGTATCTCGGTCAAAGATGCTGAACGCCTTAAACTCAGTTATAGTAATGGAGAGATTGAAGGTGCGAGTAAGAATGAGCTTCAGACTATCCTCGCTCCAGAGTGCCAAACGTGGATGGACAGTGTTGAGTTACTTATCGAGGAATTAGCTAAAGGTGAGCTTTTGCCACCCGCTATCTACACCGTTGGTGGCGGCTCTGCTCTGCCTGACTTGCAGGAGAAGCTTGAGAGTTTTCCCTGGACGGAGCGGCTCCCCTTCTCTCGTCGACCGAGCATACGTACTGTTCAGCCTGAAATGGTTGGGGCCATCATTGATAACAAGGGACTACTTAGCAACGCACAGGATATTACACCGATGGCACTAGCCTATCAGGCGATTGAATTACAGAACGAGAACAACGTTTTGGACAGGGCTTTGGGCCGAGTAATTGAGAACATGCATATATAAATGCAGGAGGCTTTCAGTCGATTGAAAAGGGTAAAATGGGTTTATGAGCGATGAGCAGACAATCTATATCAATCCAGAGGACGATTTAACGACTGTACGTGAGCGTCTTGAACAGATCCCATCACATCGTATCGCCCTGGTGATTCCACGCCAGACACAATTGCGTAGTCATGTTGCTTGGCACAACCTGTATCGGCGCGCTCATGAGCTGGATAAAGACGTGCTGATCATTAGTTCCGATGCGCAAATTCGCTCGGTAGCACAGGCCGCACAATTTAGAGTCGCTCATCCGCAACAGGCCACTTCTCCTACGGGCAGAGCGCGTGCTGCGAGTCGTCCAGGCCACAGAAGCGCGACAACGAGGAACCGCAGTGAGGTGTCACAATCACGCTCATTGTCAACGCGAAACGCTCCAAACACGCAAGGCGCACGCAATGGACAAAATTCTCTTGGCAACTACAACGCGTATCAGGGAAATTCCGTCGCCGATCGCTCCATTGTTGAACGAGAACCCGGCAGCAGGCCACCGCACGAGGACGATGCTACTACGTCGGGGAGTATAAGTGAGCCTGCTTCGTCCACTTTTGGCGATCAACACTCCAGTCGCCCCTATAACTTTCGCGATACCGTACCGCCCATCACGCCGCTTTCACCGGAGCATATGCTTGAAGAACCCGATTCGCTCTCTGAAGACTTCAACCAAGCGCTTGATATTCGACGTGCGGCTATGGAAGGTCACGAGGCAAGCAAGGCTCAAGCAGCGGCAGAGTCATTCCAAAGCCAGGGGATGACTTCCTCACACGATGAAAAGCAAGATCCCTTTCTTGAGATGGAAGACTCACTGACACCACCAATACCTGAGCAACGCGGTTCAGCCTCAGTAGACTTTGATGCAGACGAATATAGTATTCACGGTCGCTCAGAGAAGCCTATGGATATCGTTGACGGTGAGATCGAGTATCAAGGTGACCAAGGCGACTTCGTCATTCACTCCGACACGCCAGAAACTCTGCCTCGCTCGGTGTCTGATCCGATTCCAGAAGACACGCAAGACACGGCTGGCCCAGCGCATACGTTTCCTGCGCGCCGTAGTCGCATCAGGAGAAGCACCCAACTACCACCGCAAATCGACCCTGAGAGCCGAGAGGCCCCTTCTCCTGTAGAGGAGAAGCCGATACAGCCAACTCCCTCACCGAGTACAAGACCGCGCTCAAGACAACTGGCTTCGGCCTCTAGCAGTGAGCAAGTTTCACAGCAGGTACCTTCAGAACGCAATCGAGCTTCTCCTCCCCGCCCAGTTGCGCGCCAGACAAGTCAGCAGGGGGCGGCTCATGCAGGAAGAGCAACGGGAACGCCAGTGCGGCCTATTGCAGCAAGAAGACCTACGGCGCGGCGCAGAGGCGTGGGGGCAAACAGTGTGCTGATCGCTCTAATTATTCTCTTACTCGTGCTGCTTGGCAGCCTCGTCTATTTCGGTCCTTCGGCCACTGTCACGCTCACGCTGTTCTCACAGAATTTTTCTGCGCCTGTCAAGCTCGTCGCTAGCGCGTCTCCTGCAAAGGGAAGCGTACCTGGCTACTTGTACACCACATCGTTCACCAAAAGTGGGACTGGCACGGTTACAGGCACGACAAAAGTGGGAACGGCTCAAGCGACTGGCACGGTCACTTTTACCAATAACGGCGCTGACTCAGTAGAAATTCCTACCGGGACTGTTGTAAGCACGAGCACTGGAGTGCAGTTTGTGACTACGACGGATGTGGTGGCACAAATGAAGACGAGTAGTCTGGGCAACACTACCATCCCCATTTCCGTCCAAGCGGTCAAACAGGGAGAGAGTGGCAATGTTCCTGCTGGCAGCATCACGGTCATTCCAGACAGCAGTTTGAGTGCTATTGCCACCTACGACAAGCTCCCTGTTACGAACTTGAAATTGCAAGTCACCAATGATGCCGCCACTAGTGGCGGAGGAGTTGGCAGTGCTAGCTCGGTTACCGCTGCTGATCTGAAGACAGCACAAGCTGCCTTGCATGCACAGCTTGCTACGCCGATTGCAGCTTGGGTGAAGAGCCAGTTGGCTCGTGGCGATGTAGCCAGCAATCCCACCACGATTGAAACGGTGACCAGCGCTCCCCCACCGGGTCAGATTGTCGATGCTGGTACCTTCCCTATGACCTTGTCTATCAACGTCAAGGTGCTCGTCGTACGTAGTGCCACTCTCCAACAGGCGTCTATTGCCCAATTGGACGATGTATTGCACAAGACGCAACCTGGCTACATCATTGCACCCGATGCCGAGGTGACCGTGACCCCGCCCACAACAACGGGAGATGCCAACTCCCTCACGCTCGCCTTTACGGCGACAGGCAAAGCTGTGCCCGCTATCGACAAATACCAGGTGCAGAGTCTGATCGCAGGCAAATCGATCCCTGATGCTAAGTCGCTGCTCAAGGCTGCTCAAGTCGAGAACGTTGCTATCCAGGTTTCTCCCAGTTTCATCACCTTTGTGCCTTGGTGGACAGGCCATATCAACGTCAAGATTGTACCTGGAACGACGCGATAGTTATATCCATATGCAACAAAATGCTCTGTACTTCGTTACAATGTAAAGGTATGATTTACCACACCTTACACGCTCATATCAACTCAGGCAAAGCTAGAAGAAAATATACATGACACGATTAATGGCATTAGACGTTGGAGAGGCAAGAATTGGGGTAGCTGTCTGCGATGCAAGCGGCATTCTTGCTTCGCCCTATACCACCTTACACGTAACTCGTGACGAGACACAGACATGGGCTGCTATCCAACGTTTGATCGCCGAAACGGAGGTACAGGGACTTGTAGTTGGCCTGCCGATCAGTCTGGATGGTCAACTCCACACACAAGCTGAGCAGATTCAGGCCTTTGCTGAGCGTCTGAAAGCACATATTAGCATTCCACTTACCTTCTGGGATGAACGGCTCTCGACGATTGAGGCACAGCGCCTTCTCGCACAACGCGCTGAACACGAGGGCACTACACAACTTGACAGGCACAAACGGCATCAGACAAGGAGACGTCGTAGAGTGCAAGAGCTTGATGCTCTCGCGGCCACCGTCATTCTTGAGGACTATCTGGAGCATCTGAGACGCAAGGGCGAGGAAAAGAGATGATGAAAGAAAAGGGACCGAAAGTTTTCATTGTTGCGGCACTTTTGCTCGGAGTGTTTATCTTCGGTGTTGCGTACTATGGGTGGATTACTGCTACCGACATCTTTCGGCCTGTGGATGCTAACGGTCACGGTCGTACCATTTCCATCGAGATTAGCAAGGGAGAGAGCACCGCTGATATTGCTGATAATTTGCAGGCAAAGGGGCTTATTCGCAATGCACTCGCCTTTCGTGTGTGGGCACGCATTAAGGACCTGGATACCCATCTTCAGGCTGGCATATATAACAAGCTCAACACGAGCATGACCATTAGCGATATCATTGACCAGCTTCTCGGCGGGGAACCCGATGGCATTCGTGTGGTGATCCCAGAAGGATGGCGTATTGAGCAGATTGCCCATCGCTTTGCCGCCCAGGGCTTGATCAAATTTAACATCAACGATTTCTTGCGCTACACCGAGCACATTGATCAGTTCCCCGATGCGGCCAAGTATCCCATTTTGCGCTCTGTACCATCTGGCGATAGTATGGAAGGACTGCTCTTCCCAGCCAGCTACGAGGTTCCACTAGATGCTTCAGCCCGTGATGTTGTGAATATGATGCTGACCGCACTGCAAGCAACCATTCAAGGGCATCAGCTCGAACAAACAGCGCAACAGCACCATCTCACCCTCTACCAGATGCTGATCCTGGCTTCAGTGGTTGAGCGAGAGATACGATTCGACGAGGACCGCCCAGGTGTTGCCGCTGTCTACTGGAATCGTGTGAACATACCCAATAACGAAACGGCGGGTTTCCTTGACGCTGATCCAACTGTGCAGTACGCACGAGATACCTTTACTCCACCCAATGCGGACTACTGGGCACCACTTACAGATAGTGCTAAGAACATCGTTCCCAATAGTCCCTGGAACACCTACACGTTCAAGGGCTTCCCACCCACGCCGATTTGCAGCTCGGGGCTTGCTAGCATGGAGGCGGCAGCCGCACCACCCACTAGTGAGTACTTCTACTTCCTCAACACCAAGGATGGACATACCTTCTTCGCCAAAACTTTTGACGAGTTTCAAAGGCTGCAGCAGCAGTACCAAGGAAAATAACATAATTAAGAGAGTAATCCATGAATCTGATCTTTTGGCAAACCATCATTCTCGCTCTGCTACAAGGAGTAACAGAGCTTTTCCCTATTAGCAGTCTGGGCCACACTGTCATTCTGCCGGGGCTACTTGGATGGGGCAATATCGAGCTTGGTACAGCGTGTGGTGGTAAGAGCTGTTTTCTGCCACTTATTACTGCCTTGCACTTGGGCACCAGTATTGCGCTTATTATCTATTTCTGGCGTGAGTGGCTGCAGGTAGGACAAACACTCGTCAAAAGTGTAAAAGAAGGCGAAGTGCGTACTGGCACAGAGCAGTGGGTAAGTTGGCTCATCATTATCGGCTGTATTCCAGCAGGCTTGCTTGGGGTTTTCCTAAAAGACCCTCTGGAGCACCTTTTTGCCTCACCCTTGATCGCAGCAACTTTTCTTATGGTAAACGGCGCTGTACTCTTCCTCGGTGAGCAAGTGCGTCGTAGAGCAGAGGCACAATTTAGTGCCCTTACTGCTAAAGAGCGTGAGGCAAAATTTCGTCCTCTCACTTCCCTGACATGGAAAGAAGCCATCGCGGTAGGGGGCGCACAGGCTCTTGCGCTTATCCCCGGCTTCTCTCGCTCCGGCATGACCATCGTTGCCGGCCTAGGAGTGCGTCTTACGCACGAAGATGCAGCGCGTTACTCGTTTCTGCTAGGCACTCCCATTATTCTAGCAGCAGCGCTCGTCGAAGTGCCCCTTCTCTTCCACCAGAGCATGTTTAGCCCACTGTTAATTATCGCTGGCATGGCTCTCTCTGGCATTGCGGCATTCCTAAGTACCAAGTTTCTGATGAAGTACTTTGAAACAAGGCGGCTTGACCCTTTCGCCTACTATTGCTTGATAGCCGGCGCAATCTCGCTCATTTTATTCTTTACCGTGTTACATAGATGAACGTAGCCTCAGATCCCACCCAAATTGGCTAGACACATGCAGATATCTGTTCAGAAGATTGATAGGTTTGATACAATGGTAGTAACTATTCGGGTATCCTGAAAAGTGGTTTTTTAGATTTTAGATCGAGGTAGTTTATGATGAAGAACCCTGCAGTTTTCTACGCGGTTATCGCCCTAGGCGCTGTTGCTCTGGCAGCAGGTCTCTATATGCTCATAGGTATGGGCTTTCATGGCAAAGCCTATGCCGTCATAGTCCTCGGCGTTGTGTGTTTAGCCGCTGGTATCAGTGCCATTTTCGTCACGAAGTCCAAGGCGGCAACTGCAAAGTAGTTCTAGCACAAAGAAGGACATTCTGCAATGGTGCGTTCAAACAACCCTACCCTCTTTTTTGGGGCCATTGGTGTTGCCGTTATAGCCGTCGCTCTTAGCGTGTACTATATCATTCCCGGCTACAGTCATATACTCGTCACTCACGATCCAATGGCGGGTCATCCAACTCATGCTCTCGGCTTTGCTGCCATTGCTGTCGTGTGCATCATTGCAGCGTTGGTAAACCGCCCAAAGTAGTGGTATGTGAGAACGATCAGCATGCTCGGGCATAATGGCCGTTCTCACATAACGTGTTAGCCTAAGACTTCGCCATTGATCTGGGAATAGCCGCGCAGAAATTCTTCTGCACTCATTGCTTTCTTACCTTCGAGTTGTACTTGGGTTACTATGAGCAAGCTGGCACCAGTAACAATGGCAAGTACCTGGTGGCCTGCCTCTTCGCGCACGCTCACAGTACCCGCTGGCAGCACGACAGCGGGTTCCACGAGTGCAGCGTGGGCAGCAATAATTTTGAGCAACTTGCCGCGCCAGTAGGTATAGGCGCTGGGCCAGGGGGTATAGGCCCGTACCTGTCGTGCCAATACCATCGCTGGTTTGTTCCAGCGTATCTCCCCGTCTTCTTTGCATAACATACGTGTATGCGTGGCCTGCTGCGAGTCCTGCGGCTCCGGCGAAATTGCTCCTGCAATCCAACGAGGCAGTACCTCCAGCAATGCCTGCGCACCAAGCTCTGCGAGCTTGAGCGTAAGGCTAGCAGCCGTCTCGTCATCAGCCAGCGCAATGCTGCGTTTGTGCAGCAGCGGCCCGGTATCTACACCCGCGTCGAGCAGCATGATCGTGACACCCGTCTCACTATCACCCTGTAGAATAGCTTCAGCGATAGGGTCGGCACCACGATACTTGGGTAACAGCGAGGCGTGAATGTTCAGTGTGCCGTAGCGTGGTTGGTTGAGTACTGTCTGTGGCAAAATCTGTCCAAAGGCTGCGACGATAAAGAGGTCAGCATGATAGGCTGCCAGTGCGTTGCTGTTCTCCTGCTTTTTGAAAGAGCCTGGCTGCCAGACAGGGATAGCATGAGCTAAAGCCGTACGCTTGACTGGTGAGTAGACGATATCCTGTCCACGGCCCGTCGGCTTGTCTGGCCTCGTAATGACGGTAACAATCTCGTAGCCTTCTGGCAACAATTCGCCAGGAGCAGCTCTCTTGACCAGCCCTTCCAGTGCCGGTACTGCGAATTGCGGAGTACCCATATAAATAATACGTAGCATGAACTTATTCCCTTTCCACATAGCACATTATGACCTGATAGCAGAGCGAGGTCAAGTGGCAGATGCAGTCAAAAAACCTTGACAAACAGAGACTCCTTGTAGACAAGCGTAACCTTATATTCCACATTGTTAGCCTCCCTGAGCTTTGGTTCTCCCTTCTAAGACCACGCACATTGATCTAGCCCAATTTGCTCGTTGATTTCTATCTCGTTTAGCAGTATGATTGAGCTAGATTACAAAGTCAAGCAACGTTGCTCGACAAGAAGAAGTGAGAATATGGTAGACAACACAAAGGTAGATGTTCTTGCAGAACAACTTCGTCAGCGGATTAGAGCAGGAGAGTTTGGAACAAATGGCCGTATTCCGCCTCATCGTGTGCTCGCAGAACAGCTTCATACCACACGTGAAACGGTCAATAAAGTCGTTCAGTTGCTTCAGAGCGAAGGGCTACTAGTAGCCAGAGACAAGTCGGTGTATGTCAAGCCGCCTCTAATGAAGTTGCCAGCTTTTGTCGCCAACTATGACCTGTACATTCGGGAACGTGGTTTAGAACCTGTCAGTGAGTTTCTTGAGAAGCCTGCCCTTGTACCTTTACCAGACTGGGTAGCAAAACTGTTGGGAAGGAGGGAAGGCGAGATGGTACCTCACCGTCTCTTACGACAAGGCATTCTCTATCCTGCTGGACCGGTGTACTACCGTCTTTCAGAGAATTTCTACCATCCAGAACTGGTAAAAGATGAGGTTTTTCAAGAGCTACAGGCTGACCCGCAATATAATACTTGGACTGCAATGAAGGCCAAGTACGGCCTAGAGGTGGTCAAGTCGAGAAATACGGCGGTGGCGCGATTGCCCACATTGAGGGAACAGACCCACTTGGGGATAGTGAGGGGTACCCCTGTCCTTGAGCTACACCGCACGCAACTTACTCAAGATGAGTTGTCTGTGATGGTGAATAATCTGGTTTTTGTTGGGAGCCTTCTTGAGCTATCTTTCACTTCTGAGGTAACAAGATAGGTTTTGGCGTGCTTCAAAGCTACAAGCCTATCCCACATCATTATTCCTCTTGATACCCTAGATCAATTTGTCAACAGTTTTCTACAAATTGATCTAGGGTATGTTATAGTGCTAGAAGAGACTGGCCGATGCGCGAACATCGGCCAGTGAGAAGCGTCTAGCCACATTTAAGAAGCCTAGACACTCATACCTCCTAAGTATGGGACCAAGCATGTTTAGCTGTCAAGCGCGAAAAGGAGGCGCACTACCTATGTCTGACCAGATGCACCCCACTCCACCCGCTGTCCCTGTCCTCTCCGCTCTCTGTGAGCAGGCTGAGTTTCAGCGCGGGCTGACAGAAGCCAAAGAAACCTTCTTGGAGG
>JAFAXQ010000312.1 GCA_019240835.1 Ktedonobacteraceae bacterium | reverse complement strand
CTCTGGCAGCCCTTAGCCGAGCAGTTGCTAGTGACTCAAGGACTGCGCCTGATCAGCAAGCTGCGCAAGAAGATGCACAATCGCCTGCTGTTGCTCTCGGACAAGCTGCTCTTGCGCAAGCGCGCCCTCATCGAGACCATCAACGATCAGCTCAAAAACGTCTGTCAGATCGAGCACTCGCGCCATCGCAGTCCCATCAATTTCCTGGTCCATCTGATCGCGGGCCTCATTGCGTACTGTCAGCAGCCCAAGAAACCGTCCCTGCGCTTGCAAGCCATCGAACTCTAGAAAGGATCGCTTATCCCGAACTCACGTTAATCTACATTCTTAATTTAATTGACAGCTTTTCGCACCGGAAGCTGGCTTATATCGAAGTGCTCTATAGGGGTTTGAGAGCAAGTACATATGCAAGAGTGCAGAAGTCGCACACTTTGGGAGTCAAAATCTTGCTGATGCAACAGCTAGAGATTTTCTCGTAGACGAGGTATACCAACGATGCAAGACGTGAGCACTCTCACGATTATGAAGATCAAATGAGGAATACGACCAAACCCAAAAGAATACGCCAGCGATCGTCGTATCTTGCATCACATTCGCCAGAACTGCATTGCATAACTCCGCTTGCTCTGCGTCGTCACGGGGTGCATCCTTTACCTCCCGCCACGGTTGGTAACCTGCATCGGCTCTCGATTGATAGCCAACTTCAGAAATCAGGACAGGCTTGTTCAAGGTCTGTCCCAGGATATCGAGGGGGACCTGGACACGATCATGCCAGATGCGCAGGAGCTGCTCTCCAGCTAATCGTGTGGGAGTATCAACCAAAGGAATATAGACTGAGACCCCGATCATATCGAGCAACGGACTTTGCATCCATGAAGGAACTGGTCGACCCAACGCCGTCCAATTCTCGTCGTACGTCAACAGACCTTGATACACGGTACGGGCCTTGTTTAGCAACAGGAGCCATTCAGCAGGGGAGGCCAGTTCTAACTGCTCGTACTCTGCACCAATCGCTATCTCGTCGGCTCCAGCCTTGCTAGCGGCCTCGATGTAGGGACTGTATGCAGCCCAATAGTTCTTAAACCAGGTATGTGTCATTTGCTCACTTTCATACCCAATATGCCCCGCCCAGGGATAGTTGCCTCCCACAGTAATTTGTGGCACAACGAACACCTTGTATCCCATGCTCTTTGCCTGGCGAATACCCTCAGTCACGGCTTGTGTCGTTGGCGTGTCATGTGTCGGTTCAATATCTGTCCCCGCAAGACTTAACTGGTAGAGTGGAATCGTCATTGCTACCCAGGAAGCTCCCGTTTGCTGTGCGATCTCGCGCAGCCCTTGGTGCCAATACAGGTCGGCGCTGCTATATCCTGCTAACCCCCACTGTGGAAAGACGATCCCGGCCTGAAAGCTCAAGCTTTTGCGCATGAATGACTTCCCGAAGAATACTCCCAGACTCATACACACAAGAACAACAAGTCCAACCTGGACGATTTTTGACCAACGCAGCATACTTCCTCCTATGCAACGCGATCTGCCTGTTTCGTTTTGGGAGTCGTGGTCCACACAACCCGCCTTTCTCCTCGCACCCACTGCAGCACTGCCCAAAACGCCGCAGTGCTTTCAACGATCCCAGCCAGTGGGGCAATAGCAAGAACCTGCGCCACCGCAATAACGCGTTGCATCTGGGAGAGAGTAGACGATGAGAGATTGTACCAAGCTCCGATAAAGATCGCATTTAACCACAAAAGCCCAATCAACAGCAGCCAAGCCGACAGATACCAGCTAGGAGGTGGAATATGATATCCCAGTGCAGCGAGCAGCATCTGATAGATGATATAGAGCAGTGAGAATACCCCGACTGGCATCCCTAGCGCAAAGGTGGTGACTCGGTAGCATGTTCCCCATACCAACTCCCAACGCAGGGATGCAGGCAGCGACCGAAACTCGTGCATGCGGGCTATCTGAGTGAGGCCCTGTAATACCCCAATAACCCAGCGATAGCGTTGGCGAAATGCCGACTTCACACTGAAAGGTGGCTGCTCCAGCATCACACAGCCATGCCAACCAAAGATCGCTCGCCCATAGCGCAGGTAAGCAAGCATTCCAAAGACGAAATCTTCAGCGATAAACGGCTGCCCATCGAGATTGCCGATATCCCATCCAAGCTCATTCTCCAGCGCTTCGTCAATCACTAGGTTCGAGCCATGTAGATGGAATGGTACTCCGCGCTCCATGACTGCCCGGCACTCAAAACAGCCAATAGGGCGATTTGCCTCCATTGCCTGACAGAGCACGTTCGCCTCGCCATATTCCAGAGGGTAGTAAATAGGGCCTTCCATAAGTCGCTTTGAAGTCTTGGCAAGATACAGCACTAAGCCCTTTAGCTCGTTGGGAGTCATCACGCTCTCTTCATCGTAATGCACAATGAAGGTTTTGCCTGGCTTGCTGTTGAGGCCACATCGACGAAGCTCGACCATGTAGTGCAAGGCACGCGCTTTGAGCTTAGTACCTCTGACCGTTTGATACTCTGTAGGCAGGACGTAGGCAGCTACCGGGATAGGAGCCTGGGCAAAGTATCCTATTAAATTATTCGCCTGTTGCTCAGACTCCGTCACGACCTCGACACTGATAAGCGCTGCATAGAGCCAAGGAGCTTCATTGACCAAATCGACTACCGCCCGAATACCTCTCGTGATGACCTGGGTCGTTCCGGCTGACCCTCTGGTGGTGATCTGAATCTTCACATATGGAGGTCTAGCACAGAAAACATCCTGAGTCGTCACCTGCACTCTCTGGCGGTAGCGGGGCCAATGTGCAAAGAAACTATGGAAGTAAGCAAAAAACCGTATTCCTATGAGAGTAATTAACGCAACAAAAATGCCACTGACTATGCTCAAAAGTCACCTCATAGGTCGCTGCGGTAAAGCGATGCCAGGAGCAACAAGAGCAGGATAATTGGCAGGTCGTCTCCTCAAGGCGGCCAGATTGGGGTTCGACCGTTTCGTTAAAAGAAGAATACGAACGACTAGGGCCTCAACGAGAGCAATTATCAGAAACGACTCAAGTATCTGGTACGCCGAATATGAAAAGAGAAGCGTCAAAGGCATCAGCAAATACACGAAAATAACTAGGCTGGCGCAGAGCAGTGAAGCTACGAGCAGCACCGGCAGAAGCCTCTTCCGCCGTTGCTGCCTGGCAATGTCAGCAAGGGAAAGTGTATCTTGATCCTCAACAGGAAGATTCAAGGTAGGGGATCCTACCCTTTCACGTTGTGCAGAGTTGTCAAGGTATGTATTGAGTCCTATTGCTCTCTGACTACTGCTATGCTGACAATAGACGATATGCTGCTGCCAGCGCTGTAAATTATACTGCTTGTGCACAAACACGGGCAGTTTCACTGTCTCTTCTGTGGCGATAGTGTTAAGACTATCGGGTTCTGGTAAAAGGGATGTCATTTTCACCAAGCTGCCTTCTATTTATAAAATCTCACGTTTTTCTCAGTCACGGCCTTGCTCGTGGATGGTAGTAAGACTCGGCTGTCGATAGCGGACAGCCAGATGGCGATATTGCCCACGGTAGTAGGCAAGAGGATTTTCTTCTTCGACTGGTATATGGCCATTTTGTGCCGTGAGAGTAGCGTGTGATACATCAGCTTCATGAGCAAATACGGTTTTACTAGTGGTGCCCATGGCCTCAACCCGACCCAGGAAGATAGCGTGGTCTCCACCTGGGTACTCGGCAACTATGCGCGCATCGATAAAGGCCAGTACGTCCTCAAGAATGGGTGCGCCAGTAGCCACTGTGTGAGAGCCTACATGACAAAAATGCTCGTAGCGCTCTACTGATTGGGTAGCAAAGCAACGGGAAAGGTGTTCCTGTTGGTCGGTGAGTATTTAAAACTAGTGTTTGAAAATGTAGCGTTTTCTTGATTTTTCTAGCGTTTTATGACAAGGTTTTGAACCTGAAAAATCATCCGAGCAGTGAAAGCTACAAGAATGGTTTTCTTGCTGCTAGCCCTTAC
>JAFAXQ010000195.1 GCA_019240835.1 Ktedonobacteraceae bacterium | reverse complement strand
CGGGCATCGGGAAACAGCGTCAACTCGTACCCATCGACGACACAGCGCAAGAGAAACTCGTTGAAGCTGACCTCTCCCAGTGGCTCAAGTCGCTGGGCAAGGGTGGCGAAGTCGAGCTTGATACCATGCCTGCCCGAACTTGCTCGCACCTGGACTGCATTGCGTCCACATAAGCTTGTAGTGTTGGTGCCAGTGAACGTATCGAGAAACTGGTAGTGATGCTGTCCGCAGGTGGGACAATCTGGCTCTCGTGGCACCTCAATGCGATCATAAGTATTCTCCCATACATCCATCCAGACCATGCTGCGACCTATCGTTTCGCTCTTGAGCAGTATTTTTATTGCTTCGGTTGAGGCAATCCCTGTAATGGCTGCCACAATGCCGTTGAGTACTCCAGCGGTATCGCAGGTTGGTGCCGTACCGGGCGGTGGCATATCAGGAAAGACACAACGCAGGCACGGTGTATCACCCGGTACAATATTCATGGTTACCCCGTACGAAGCGATAACACCACTGTAAATCCAGGGGTGCTGGTATTTCACGCAGGCATCGTTGATCAGGTAGCGCGTCTCGAAATTATCTGTGGCATCTAGTACAAGGTCGGTCTCGCGCACAAGCGTTTCGATACCGTCGGCGTTGATGTCTTCTACCAATGCCTCCACTTTCACCTGACTATTTACACGGCGCAGCTTCTCAGCCGCGGCAATTGCTTTAGGCACGCGTCGCAGGACGTCGTCCTCGTCGTAGAGGATTTGGCGTTGCAAATTGTTCATCTCGATGTAATCGCGGTCTGCAATCACCAGGCTTCCGACACCTGCACGGCAGAGGTTGTTGGCCAGCATCGTTCCTAGCGCTCCACACCCTATGATAGTGACCGATGAAGCTTGTAAGCGTTCTTGTCCCTCTCTGCCAATTGGACGGAAGAGTATCTGTCGTGAATAGCGATCAAGCATCTCCTCACCTCTCTATTGATGGACCATGTACTTTCTTTCATTTTACCTCAAAATGTGTCAACTTTGCTGTGTATAGCAAAAAGATAACATTTGTATGCTTTATGTTGTTATTATACGGTTACATTGTACGTTCTTAACTATAGAGAGCCGTGTTACAATACAATGGGATGTTACCATTTGGACCCCCTGTCACTGACAGGGACAAGACGCTTTATGAGAGGTAACGAATGAGTAGCGCAAAAGCAATGAGGACAGTGTTAGTCATTGATGATAATCCAACTATCGTAGAACTTATCAAATACGCTGTCCATCTCTATAGAAATTATCATACTATCGTGGCCTATGACGCTATGCACGGATTGGAGGCTGTCTACACTAATCATCCCGACTGTATCATTATTGATGTGAAGATGCCGCATATGGATGGGTATCAACTGGTGCGCCATTTGCGTAGTGAACCACGCACCGCTCATATTCCGCTGATTCTCTTGAGTGCTATGGCTCGCAAGGAGGATCAGATGACGGGACTGCTCTCAGGGGCTGATGAATACCTTACCAAGCCGTTTAAGCCCATAGAGTTGAACGCAGCTATGGAACGTGTGCTGCGTTTGACTCCTGCTGATAGGCAGTGCCGTACTGACTACCTGCTCGAAGCCCAAGCAAGGGCAGGCTGAACATAAGGATATGGCGACCGCGAGGGATCGCCACTACGATACACGAGACGCATTATACCTTTGACATGATTTCTTGTCGTAGTCGGAAGATGCGTTGGCGATAGGCGTCCTCGGGCTGACGGTAGCCGAGTTTGGGTTTGTCGCCCATGCTTACGTGCCATTTGCGAAAGGCTAGGCCAATCTCCGTTTGGTAGAGTGCCTTCACGAGCATCCACTGCTTTACTCCCCTACGCCACAGTACTTGGCGCTCTGTACGCGTACGCTGGAAGGAGTTTTGCAATAGGGCATACTCGTCGACACGCACTACCCCGCGACTGACCTCGTCGGCAAGAAATTCGCGGATCACCGCGGCTTCGTGGGTCAAGGCTTTGATCAGGACGTAGATCAGCGCGATCTGGGCGAGAAATGGTGGAATGTAGTCGCCGATAATGGCCAGCAGGGAGAACACGGCCACACTCGCGTTGCCGGGCGAGGCAAGCACACTGGCACTGGCATAGAAGGCAATGAAGTCGAAGACAGTGTGCAGCCCGACCGCGCAGAGATACCCTGCCAGTGGCACCACTATGTGTCGCCAACGGCTGCGTGTGTGCCGGATATAGCCAAGTGCTGCACCGAAACACACAGTGAAGGTGGAGTGGCACAGCCAACCTAGCATGATACGCCCAACGATCAGAAAGACGAGGAAGTTTTTCGAGTTGAGGGCGAAGTAGACGAAGTTCTCGACCATGGCGAAACCAGCGCCGATCAAGGCTCCGTAGACGATGCCATCAGTGACATTATCGAACTGGTCTCGCAGCACTATGAACAGCAGCAGCAGCCCCAATCCCTTGACTGTTTCTTCGGTGATGCCCGCATTCAAGCCTTGTAACAGTGAGCGCACCAACATATTTGCATCCTGTCTCAGCGCATTCTGCATCACTGCCTCCACGTTCTGCTCAATCAGCAGCGCTGCTGGAATAGCAATCATCGCACCCCACAGGAACGCTCCCAAACGCAAAAACCACGGCTCACGCTCGAAGCGGTCAATGAAGTTGATCAGCAGGTTGATGCCGAGCGCGGGGATGAGGGGGATAATCAGGGCGGTCAGTAATCCCGAAGGGCCGTTCTGTGCCAAAGCTGACAGGCCGATGAACCTGTTGAGCACGAGAGTGACGACCGCACTCACGAACAGGATAGCAATAGCAGCTCCGATGATCAACCAGCGCGTGCGTAGCCCCATGCGCTGTGGTAGGGCGAATTGCATGGTAATGCCAGCTCCGAGCACCCTCTCCTCTGGCTCATCCCAGGGTTGTGCTCTATACTCCGGTTCAGGCTGCACTGGCAACGACGAAGGTGGCAAGGACATACGCGACAACGGGACTGACGCAGGAATGCCAAATTGCAGCTTCATCTGTCCATTTGACGATTGCAGCCGCTGCCACTCGTTAATCGTGCGGGGTACATTGTTCTGCACAAAGAAGCGTTGTTGCGTTACCTCGTCTTGGCTGCCAGAGACGACCTTTGGAGGCGCTGTTGCCACCTGGGGCGCGATTAATTGTAGCATCGTGCTTCCCAGTACCAGCACATCCTGCGGCTTCAACGGCAGGTTGCCACCACTGTGTACTTGTTTCCCATTGACGCGCACCACGTTGTGCAGGGTCAGATTGATAATGTGCCAACCATCGTCACCGAGCACCAAGCGCGCATGCTCACGCGACACCGTGGGGTCCAGCAGAATAATGTCGTTGCTCAATGCCCGCCCGATACTCGTCTGGCGACACGTAATCAGATGCACCAGCCGTTCCTCTGGCAGCCAACCAGTTGGATATCGCTGCTGTCCTTCTGTCGTTCTATTAACGGGCGGGCGCACGCGCACCACCCGTAGCACGCCATAGTGTTGCTCCATGTTCTATTCCTGGCGCTCTTATGATTTCTGTTTGCTTACACTATATCAATTTACAAGAGCTTTGGCTAGCTTTTCCCGTACGAACATTTCGTCGGTATAAAAATCAGCTTCCCGAAATTATTACTCTCTCCCATTGTCCAGTGTACTTCGGCGATTTCTCGACTTTTTGTCCACGAAGTAGCAAAAGCCTTGACACCTACGCGCCTCTTCTAT
>JAFAXQ010000131.1 GCA_019240835.1 Ktedonobacteraceae bacterium | reverse complement strand
GGTCTCAAGTCTGGATTTTTTGTTCCCCCTGGGCCAGCACCTAGCACGTAATAGGCAACGGTTGGTTGGTCTATTAACACAGCATCAATCTTCTTCTGAACAAGATCGTCGAAGGGTAGGTTAGTATCATAGAGTTTTGTCTTGATCCTCGTATCTGCCCCTAAAATGTCTGCTGCTTTATAGCCTGCACCTGTGCCGACCGCATAGCCTTCTAGGTCGGTCAGCGAAACATCACTCGTGTCGTTGAATTTGGCAAAGCGCTCATCATCCTTGCGTACGACAGCTTGCTGACCGTAGTGATAATAAGGAACTGAGAACAGTTCCGTTTTCTTGCGGTCTTCTGTAATTTCCCACCCATTCATAATGATATCGAACTGGTTAGCTTGCAATGCCGCTTCAAGCTTGTTATAGTCGGTTTCGACTTGATGCTGTGTAATACCCATCAGCTTAGCGAGAGCAGCAGAGATCTCAACTTCAAAGCCAACGAGATTGTTGGGATTAGCTGGGTCTTTAAATACGTAGGGAGCGCCAGAGGTAAAGTCTGCTCCCCACTGCAACTTGGCGGGCACTAGTAACCCCTTGCTTGCTACACTCGCTGTGCTTGGGGCATTTGACGTTGTAGAGATATTGCCGCCGCATGCTACTAGCAACGGCTCAAGGATCGCGCCGATGGCAATAACACCTCCTGCTTGACTTGCACGTTTGAGAAGGTTTCTCCTGGTGAGTTCATACATCATATCATGCCCTTATTTCTTATTTATAGTAATGCTATCCTGTACTACGATATTTTTGCAGCATATATCACGCTCTCTCTGTGCTATGTCTATGTACTGCTAGTTGCTGAAGCCCCACTTAGGCTTATGGTTAGAAAGCTCAACTGTATTTTGTAATTTGCTATGCTTTCTTGACGAGATCTTAACTGGATAGTGATCTGTCGCATAACATAGGTATACTACAATACGACTGTAGTCCTAATAAGTAATAGTTGTTTGACTTAAATCTTTTTGGTTTTTCCTCTGCATATCTTTTCATCGAATTACCGTGAAGGAGCCAGAGAAGACAGAGAAGGGATGAGAGGGGAAAATCGGCTCTGTCGCATAAATTTTCCGCGCCTGTATTACTCGTTTTCTTGATCACAAGACCACTTACGGAAAACAGAAACAGATCTTTTCCTGCTGTATATCTTTTCGTTTTTGGCCGAGCATTCGACATCGTGAGTTAGGATTGAGTGCCTCTCAGATCACGCAGCAGACGCTCAAAAGCATACTGATAGGTGTGTGGATCGCTCCAGTGGGTCAAGTCGCAGATATGCCGAGTTCGACGCAGTAAAGCGGCCCAGGCGCGTGTTGTGTGCATCACTTCATCATCGATCCGAACTGGAAAGAGGACCAGACGGTGTTGTCGCTGTTCCTTCTCTAAGGCTGTCTCCACCTCCGCTTCTACCCAATCACTTGCCAGCGCGTGCTTAGAGAGGATCAAGAGCAATTTCTCATGCAGATGAATGGCTTGATCAATGCGATCCCGAAGCTTGTCCCCCGTTTTCATATCGTGAGGCGCAAACCAGCAACGAACCCCTTTGGCTTGCAGATCAGCATGGAGTCGCTTCGCAAACATCTCATCTTTGCTGGAGTAACTGATGAAACAGGTATAGTATTCGATGGCATAGCTAAGAAGAGATGTTGCGTACTCAATCAAACTGTCGGGAACACCGGCACTTTTTAGAAATGTAGAGGGGATGTTTCCATGCGAGAGCACAAGCGTGTCTATGCCAATGGTCCATGGCCCATCTTGGCGATCTTGAATCTTCTCGAGTCCTCGCACTGTACGCAAATCGATCCCTGCAAAATTTGAGTCTAGAAGGTATGTGTCCTCAAAGTTAGCATTGCTAAGGGTTGTAGTATTGAAGTTTGCTGCGAGAAGATGGGCGGAGGCAAGATTCGCATTAGTAAGATCCGCACAGCTAAAATCTACATAGATGAGGTGAGCACTTGTGAGGTTGGCAGAAGTCAAGTTGGCCTTGGTCATTCTTGCAGCTTCGAGGTTAGTACCATTGAGATTAGCACCTGTGAGGTTAGCACAACTGAGATTAGCACCTGTGAGGTTAGCATAACTGAGATTAGCACCTGTGAGGTTAGCATAACTAAGATCGATACCGAAAAGACTAGCCATGCCGTCATCAGCTAGACCACCGTCGAGATACCTCAAATCGGTCTTACTAAGGTTCTTGTAGGAAAAATCAGCATTGCTGAAATCTACCTCAACATATCTATTTTCCATTTTCCATAGATTCCAGGCATCTACTCCTTGGTTGATTTGCTCAATTTGTTGTTGATCGGCCATTGTGCCTCCTCTTTTTGCAACTCCTCATCCTGTAGAACTTAGTAATTGTCGAAATGCTCTTTTAAGGTGTTGTCAGATTGTTTTGAGTGATTTTCGCATTTGCCTCATTTTCTCTATCCTCCAACCATGCCCCAGACTGCTTCTTTCATAGCCCATCGCTGATCTGTGTTTGGTGTGTGCGTTTTCCGTTTGTCATGAGAAGGAAACCGGAGGACTCCCTTGCGCGGGGAGAGTGAGCGCGTGCTTGCGCAGTTGGGGCATTCCACCAGCCTGACGCCGCTCTCCAGAAAACGCTTCGCTTCGATCTCTATGGTCCCAGCAAAGCTACATTTGGGAGTCTTCGCCGTTTCTACTTGATCTCCGACGAGATCGCGGGTTGCCGCACGCTCAATCGGTGTTTTGAGGCTCCGGCGTCCGTCCGGCTTCGGGGAGGCGGGTGCTTCCGAGTTTCCATTCACCGATTGATCTGGAGGGGTAATGCCAGGAAGAGGAGCTGGATTTCCAAGCAATCGCTTGAGGTCTTCCTCGCCCTTGGTTTTTCCCAACTCCACTTTGCGTTCTCCTGTACGAGCTTCGATTTCCATACGCGCCCGCTGATCTGGCTGCAAAGCATGCCTTTCGAGTGCCTTGATGGTTAAAGTGGTTTCTCCCTGCTTGTACAGATCATCCACGGTTTCTACCAGCCAGTCAGAGAGGGCCCCGATGCACCCCAAGCTCCACTCTCCGAACCAGCGCCAGTGCTCAAGCAGGCCGTTCACATCGACCTCAAGCGGCACCTCTTCTAGGAAGGTGCGCAATGCCGTAGCAAATTCTGCACATTCGGTCGCGTCGTTCAAATGATAGCGATGAAAGGGCACGTCGCGCATGCGCCGCGCGGCTTGTGCATTCAGATGGCAACAGTCGTACAAATCAAAATTGCCCACTAATACATGCAAAACATTCGTTTGCTCAGTAAAGGTTTTCAACCAATCGAGTTGGGCTGTCGGCTTGTGTGGCGTATCGACATACATCAGATGTTGCGCTTCATCCACAAACACCACTTTCACGCGTAGTAGAGTCAGCGCGTATTGGACCGCATCTCGCATCTCCAGCCATTCGGCGGGATCACGACTCTTTCTCTCCGGGTTGGTAAACAGTGGTAAACTCTTCACCCGGTCTCTTACCGCCACATGCACCTGGAGTTGTTTGAGCACCTGGCGGTAGTAATCCAGACGAGCAGAAGCGCCAACATCTTCCTGGTTGGCACGGATGACGACCACTGGCACGATCGAGGGATCAGGTTCTCTTGTTCGCAGCTTCTCGGCCACCCGTTGCATGACGGTCGATTTCCCCACCCCGGCTGCTCCAAAGATGGCTAAGATGGTGTATCTCCGGTGTGAGTCAATGCGCCGCATCAAGTCCTGATCCATTTCTTCCAGACGAGGATGCTTGACGAGGAATGTGCTGAAGGCGTCCAGGCGAGCTTGAAACGTTGGATCTAAAGATGACATTAGCGATACTCCTCATAGCGTGAAATCTTCGTCAGGTCCAATTCAATGCGTGCTGGAGGAGAGAGAGCTGGCTCTGGCAGGCTCGATCTCTTCAAGAGGATAGCCTCGCGCTGCGCTTGCTCTTCAAGATCGCGTTGGCGCTGGAGCAAAAGAGCTTCATCGCCTTGTAGTTTTTGCAAGAACTGCGCTAGGAGTGGACCATTGATGGTGATCCGCTTCTGGTTGTGTTGGCGCTGCTGTTCTCGCCACTCATCCAAGATGAGGTTCCACTCGCGTTCAGAGCGTCCATGAACCTGTGCGAAGACGTCAGCGATACATTCGATCCACTGTCCGCCGATGTAGGTATACACAAAGCCCAGATCGAAAGGCTCGTATCGTACCGGCACTGTTTGCCCAGAGACCGAGGCCGATCGCATACTGTCATGCCAGTAGTGTAAGCCGTTGACGGTAATCCCACGCGAAGGGTGAATTTTTGCAGTTCCGGTCTCTGTCGAGGGACGCGTGAGCATCAAGAAATCCTCTGAGTAAGAGATCAGGGTATGCGTGCGACTCCCTGCGAGGGTCATTCCCTGATCATATGCCTCGCGAGGGCTTTGACCCAAGGCAGGGTGATCCATCTGGTCATAAACCTCGTGAACATACTCCGACAGGCGTGGAGCAAAGCGTTCCAGGGTCCAGACCGCAAGCCTCTTCGGGTCCACTTCCCGCGTCATGTGCCTCGGTGTTTTGCTGGCCTGAGTGTTGCCTCGGAGTTGGTTGAGCAACTGCGTTGTTGCTGTCCCAAAAAGGCGCTCCACGACAGATCCGAAACGTGGTTGCTGTGGAGGACGATCGAGTTGCGTGACTAAACACCGGGTCAGCAGGGACTGAAAGTAGATACTGCTGAACTCCGGCCCCTGATCCACCACCAGTTCCTGGGGGAGTCGCCCGTAGCGTTGGACACACAGCCGAAAAGCCATCATGGCTGAGCGGTAGCTTGGGGGATCAAAAGTCACATAACAAGCCAGCACCCGTCGGCTGTAGGCATCGGTCATGAACGTCGCCCAGGGTCTGGCCAGGGGCTTTCCCGTAATTGACGAGACGAGAACCAGATCTAATTCCGTATGATCGAGGTGTGCTCGCTCGAAGGGACGACTTCCGTGTCGTGGGGTAACCTGGTCCAAATAGCAAAAAGGCTGTGACACATATGCGGCCCGCTTGCCTCGCCGCATGGCAGTCACTTCTTGAGAGGTAAAGCGTGCCCGTTCGCGGTAAAAGGTTCGCTCGCCAATGGGGGCAATTCCCTGCTTCTCACACTCCTCTCGATAAAGCCGATAGACTGCGACCGCCCGTTTGGCCTGTGGGACAGCGTAATGGTTCTTGAAATACTCCGAGAGCAACTGCCTGGATTCTTCTGGAATGCGGGTGTTGCGGTTGCCGCGCTCTGCTACCCGGTCGAGGAGTCCCAGATAGCCACATCCCGACTCAGCTTCAGCCCGACGAAAGGCCGCCATCCAGTTTTGGACGGAGCGCGGCGTCACCGTGATTGCATCTCCACGCGTGTACGCCAGGATCTCGCGCCAGCGTCGATTCGCGGCTTCCAAGGCTTTCGGCCCGGCATGAGACAAAATTTCCCGTACGGAATCGCGCAGGGGCGAGGGAGCCTCCAGTCGCTCTGGCTTTATCACGCTCTCGTTCACAAGCCGTTGGAAATATTCCAAAGGCAGGGTGAAAATAGCTCCGCTTTCCGGTCGGAGTACCACCGTTGTCGCACCTGCTTCAGCTTCCCACAGTCGCCCGTCCCACAGCAGGCGCGAAGCGAGTGGAATGACTCTTTTGGCATCTGGGGAGGTCTGAGGAACGTCTCCGGCGCTGCGATACAAAAAGACCTGATCCCAACTTGTGAGGACAGCAGCCGAGAGATCGATAAAGAGGCATTGCTTGATGAGTAGTGCCCAAATCACATCAACGGGAAGATCAGAGTGAGCATCCAAGAGCGACCGCACACTTACGCCAGGATATGCTTGTAGGCTCTCAAGCACCTGTGTTTCCTGCGCCTTTTCAACGTGGAAAGGTGTGACCAAAAAATCCCGGAGCAACTTCAAGTTCTGGATGTAGAACGGATGATATTCAGCCGAGTTCCGCACGCGGTAGGAGAGACCAAGAGCCTTTGCCGCTTGCTCACCTGGAGGACACTGCCACTCGCCCGATGTGTTGCGCTGATAACGGTGAGGCTGGCTGACCGCAAGTTTTTCGAGCGAGGAGGCTGGTTTCCACTCTTCAAAAGAGGCTCCATGTTGCCTCAAAACGAGGAAATCCGGAGTATGCCACGGGGAAGTTTTGCGCCCAGAGCGAGCCTGGTAGTGGAGTTGGATACGAGTCGGTT
>JAFAXQ010000106.1 GCA_019240835.1 Ktedonobacteraceae bacterium | reverse complement strand
AGAGTTGAGAATGCGGTACAACTCTCGCGTGTCTGTCCCGGCAAAGTCACCATCATTTATTATATCACAAACATGCAGACTAAGCTCAGGATTTTGCAAGAGCAAACCAATCAGGTAGTCCTCCCATTGTATCTTATCGTTTCTACTCCTGTCAAGTCTCTCCTCTGGTACTTTTGGACCTGCAGACGTTATGGTCTCTTCTCCCTGTGGGTCACGCGCCCACTCAGGCTCATCCTGCGCCTTTACTTGCTTTCGTGCCTGAACTTTTTGACCTGACGATGCTGAAAACACTGCTGTGACACCGATTGCCTTCTGGTCAAGCAGCACGCGCTGCAGCTCAGCATATAAGCTTCGCTCGTCAATACTAATCATTGTGGCAAGCTTACGCATATAGGCATCCCGTTTGATGCGACTAGTAATCATGCCTATTACTGGTAACAGCCGCTTTGCTGCTACTGTTTTCCCCATCGGGGCTTTCAAATCAAGATCAGCCGTTTTTACGGCAAAGTAGTAGTCGATTAGTGCTAGGGGATGCGTTACAGCATACAGCCATGCTTCAAAGTCTCGCCTGATAAGCTCGTCTGGGTCTTCGCCTATCGGCAATTGTAGTACATTGATCTCTGCATCTACTTGCTCTTCTAGACGGATCATGCCGCGTGGTTGCGGTTTGCGACCCGGTGACACTCCATTTGAGAGTGGTACTGGTATAACGGTACGGTCAAACGTTTTTAGGGCCTCTTGAATGCCATGCTCTGTTGCCGCGCTCCCCGCTGCATCGGGATCAAGCGCTAGGGTAACCTGTTTAGTGAGTTTCTTTAATTGTTGAATGTGCTTTTCAGTGATTGCACTACCAATACAAGCTACTGTTTGTTTCGTACCATATTGATGCGCAATAATAGCATCTACATACCCTTCTACAATAACAACCTGCTTAGCCAATTTTATTGCATCTCGCGCCATATCTATGGCATAGAGTACACTATGTTTTTCAAACAATGCTGTTTGTGGTGAATTCAAGTACTTCGGTTTACCCTCGCCCATAGCACGGCCACCAAAGCCTATCAACCGACCACGTAGATCCCGGATAGGAAAGATTATGCGATTTCTAAAGTAATCATATACACTGCCCTCTCTACTTACTATACTCCCTGTACTCTCTCTCTCTCTTGCCAGCCCTCCTATTACTAGTTCCTGCTCCGTATAGCCTTGGTCTAGCAGATAGTGTGAGAGACTATCCCACTGATCTGGGGCATAACCCAGCCCGAAGGAAATTACCGAGTCCAATGAAATGCCACGGCTCTGTACATACTCTCTTGCCGCCGCAGCTTCCTTTGAGCGTAGCAACGCCTGATGAAACCAGAGTTGCGCATCTTCGTTAAGCTTACGCAGACGCTCTTTAATAGCGCTTGCCTCACGCTCCTCTTCGGAACTTCGACCAGCGTGCCCTTCTACGGAAACGCCAGCCTTTTGCGCGAGATACGCTAGGGTCTCTTTGAACTCCAAACCCTGCTGCTTCTGTACGAAGGAGAAGATATCCCCGCCTTCGTTACAACCGAAACAGCGCCAAGTCTGTGTCTCAGGGAACACAAAGAACGACGGAGTACGCTCATTATGGAAGGGACATGATCCCTTGAGCGACTTTCCCGACTTCTGTAAAACAACAACCTGACCTACCTCTTCCACTATATCCACTTTGGATTTAATTGTATCAATAATGGATGTCATGCTATTTATCTCAAGACACACCACACGCTACTAGGATAGATCAGTTTGGCTTACATCACGTATAACGAGCGGTATTATAAAAAGTCGCGCTACCTGTACAAAATGTCGTGGAATGATGATATATACTATACCATTTGTACTAGACACCTTCCCGCCTGCTTGGTCTTACTGGTGCTTATAGCTATATACGTTTCAGTTTACGGCAAGGACGTGCATGGCCCATTGAGACCATGCATCTGTCAGAGAGACTGCTTGAACTTCCGCAACTCACTATAATCCACATCTCCCTACAAACATCCCTTTTCCCTGCCGACTTATCCACTTATCCACAACGCCTAATTACTACGATGTTTATATAATATATTAAGATATAAATATCGTAGTAGTAGGAGCTGTGGATAAGTGGATAAGTTTCATCCTCTCCGCAGCATCTATCCCTCCGGATGGCCATTCCCACCCCCTCTAAAGCCGTTTTATAATATGTGGATAACTTATCCAGAATGAAAAATAGACCCTTGGAACATGTGGACAAAGGGGAGAAAGAAGTGGATAAGCATAGGATAAGTTGTATTGTTACACAACTATTTTCTTTTCCTGTGGATAAGTTATCCACAGGAAAAGTGCATAAAAAAGAAGAGTATCCACAGCGTCTTTTCTATGTGGATAAGTTATCCACAAGCTTTGTGGACAACATGGCAAAAACTTGATATGAGTGTATTACTATCATGTCATGCCGATAGGTCACATGAAAAATGTGGATAACTTGTCCACAGGTGTAGTGAATAAGAATTAGAAGCTCTACAAAAGAAGCAACTTTTACACAACCTAGTAAAGTTGTCCACAATTTTTAACGCTTTGTCCACTATCATGAATATTCTCTAAGTAATCTGTTGTCTGGTAGATGTGGAAAGTGTGGATAACTTGTCCACAAGCTTTGTGGATAAGTACAAGAACAGCAGTTCCAGTGTGGAAAGTGTGGATAACTTGTCCACAGAAAATGTGGATAAGAGTCGAACTGTAGTTCCAATGTGGAAAGTGTGGATAACTTGTCCACAGGCTTTGTGGATAAGTACAAGATCAGCAGTTCCAATGTGGAAAGTGTGGATAACTTATCCACAGGCTTTGTGGATAAGTACAAGAACAGCAGTTCCAGTGTGGAAAGTGTGGATAACTTGTCCACAAGCTTTGTGGATAAGTGTAAGTGGAGTTCTGAGGCTCTTTCCACTCCGTTATCCACAATCATTGTGGATAACTTATAGAATTTTGTGCAAAAGCGGAAAAAGTTTAAGCAGGAGTATCACTAGTTCTGCTAACGACACTCCTGCTTAAAGTTTTTCTTTTTTGATAGATGACCTAATTCTCAATTGCTCCTAGCGTTCTGAGTGTCGCTTTTTGGGCTTCCTGCACATTGCTCCCACTCTCTTGGAGTAGCACAGGTGTTCCCGTACCCTGTCCTCTCAGCTTCCCTGTTACGTACACGAAGAATGCGACCATGAGTAGCGACTCGGCGACGAGGACGAGCGGGAATGCTGGAAACGAGTATGGTCCGAGTGGCACATTTCCACTGAGGGAAGGGCCGATAGGTGCAGGTAGTATCTGCAGGAAGGACGAGCCGTTCCAGATGGCATGCTGCAATACGGCGTAGGCCCAGCAACCAAAGCCGAGCATGGTACGATGCCGATTCGACCCGGGGTGGGTGAGGTAATACCAGCCAAGCGCGACCATACCTGCGCCGAAGCCATGTAGCAGGCCAGCGCTACTACGCTGTAAGGCGACGTCAAACCAGTCGCGGTAGCCCGTAGCAATGTAGCCGCATGTTTCAATGAGGTCAAAGCCGACGCCACACGCTAGACCGAGCACAAATGCCTCTGCTGCACTACGCATACGCCCGATCATTGCCACCACTGCCAATGGCTTCACCGCCTCCTCGACTAGAGGGGCGATTACCGAGACGACGACCAGTACAAGGCCCACCGTACCAGTGTCTTGCGGCAGTGGTTGATCCAGGTTAATAATAGAAAACCCCCTCACTTTTAGCACCACTGAGACAAACATAACCAACGCTAGTTCAACAGCGCCAGCAATGGCAATGGCCAGTGTAGTGCCGCTAATGATAGCCAAGCTAAAGCGTCGCCAACTCGTGGACCAAGACGCACTGCGCGGGAAATGTACGTGGCGCGCACCAAGGGCCAGCGCGGCTATCGCTGGCAGCGATCCTGCAAGTATGATGAGCATAACGGCCAGTGGCGTATTTGCCACCGCTTGTCCCTCAGAACGCAAGCTGCTTGCTATAAGCATTACACCCGCGTAGAGTAGCAGAAAGATCCAGAACTGAGGTAGCTTGAAGTCAGCAGAAGGCTTTTTTAGAAAGAGCGCACGAGTACTATGGTAAAGGCCGAATCCTCCGCCGATTAGAAAGGCCAGAGTCAATGCCACGGATTGCACGGTGCCGCCGAAGAGCAGACTGGTAGGCAGCGTTCTTGTAGCGGGCAGCACGATGATCAGTACAAGAAAGAGCAGGCTAGCACACCCTGCCAGCAAGACTAGGATTGATCCTGCAAAAGAGACGATGGCCATTGCCAGCAGGTAGCGATCTCGCCTGGGTTGCGCTGGGGCAGGGTAGTAGTCATGTGGTACGCCATCATAGTATGGTCCATAACTGGGGTACTCAGGATATGTTGGGTACCCTGGATAACTAGGATGTGTGGCAGGATACGGCGAGTAGCTGTATAGTGACGGCTGCTGTTGGGCAGATTGTGCCTGCACAAGTGGTACGGTAGGACGATTGTATATGGGAATGGCTTGATCTTGATAGAGACTGGGGTCGGGCAGCGGCCCCATATATTCAGAACCCACGATGCGCCAACCTTTTTATTCGTTGTAATAGAGTAGTCAATTTGACCGGTTATTAGATCTACGCATCAGACACCGCAAAGGTTTCTCAGGGCGCTTTACTTGTCTACCTCTATTGCTTCGACCATGCCATACCCGAGCAAACCTTCTAGTTTCTGATGGAGTTCGGGTGAGTAGTGCATTGTATTGTCACTTGGCATCAAACGGGCACGCCATTCACCGTTTGCGACCACAATCCCATAGTGGTCGCGACCTGGCCGTTCCTGAACGTAGCGGTAGATATCCTGCACCTTCATAATATCGTTAGAAATAGAAATCTCATCAGTACCGCTCTGTTGCAAGGTAAGCCAAACGTGGTACTGTTTGCGATTCATTTCTTCTTCGATAGCTTTTATAGCTGCAACGCTGTTGCAGAGAATGCCTGGCTCTTCTCGACGTACCTGCACCTCGCCATGTACAATCACCACTGTATCCTCAACCCACAGTTCTGCTGTCTCCTCGTAGGCTCTCGGGAAGACCGTTACACTGATGGAGCCGTACATGTCTTCTAACTGCACCACGCACATCATATCGCCCTTCTTAGTAGTGATACGCCGGGCGTCCCTGATTGTCCCGCCTATTACAACCTTCTGTCTATCAAGCTCTCCTGTAATCTCTACCGTGTTGTGCGTCACTTTGTCTTTGAAGAGGTAGCTTAGATACGACAGGGGATGCTTGGAGATGTAAACGCCGACAAGGTCTTTTTCCCAGGCTAACAATTGGTTACGCGATATTTCCTCGGCATCCTGCTTAAGAGCGAATTCAAAGGCGCTCTCCGTTTGCTCGATCTCTCCAAAAAGGCTGACTAGGCCATGAGCCGCTGCATCGCGCTGGTGCTTTCCCCAAGTCATGGCGCTCGTCACAGAATCGAGCAGTACGTGGCGCTTGCTGTCAGCGAATGAATCCATAGCTCCTGCCTTAATCAGCGTCTCCAGAGCGCCTTTACCAACGAATTTAGGGTCAACGCGTGTACAGAAGTCAGACAGTGACTTGAAAGGACCACCTGCGTTGCGGGCGCGGATGATCTCACCGATTGGTCCTTCCCCCAGGCCCTTGATAGCCAGCAGGCCGAAGCGTACTCCGCTGCCCTCAACGGTGAAACCTTTCGCGCTCTTGTTAACATCAGGTCCCAGTATCTCGACGCCCATGCGCTTGCATTCGAGGATGGCGTTAGCGATCTTCTTGGCATCGGAAGCTTCGGTGGTCATAGTTGCGGCCATGAACTCTGCTGTATAATTGGCTTTGAGATAGGCTGTGTAGAAGGCCACCACCGCGTAGCTAGCAGCGTGCGCTTTGTTAAACCCATAGCCGCCGAAAGGAAGGATGAGGGTAAAAAGTTGTTCGGCAATCTCGGGCTTCATGCCATTACTGATACAGCCTTTGATAAAATCGTCCTTGTAACCCTCAACTTCGTGCATGATCTTTTTGCTGAGCGCCTTGCGAAATTTGTTGACCTTGCCCCAGGAGAAGCCAGCCAGATTTACGGCGATGAGTAGCACTTGGTCCTGGTAAACGATGATGCCGTAGGACTCTTCCAGCCAATTCTTCAGGCGTGAATCGAGGTAGGTAACCTTCTTTCTTCCATGTTTGGCGTCGATGAAGTCAGGAATACTATCCATCGGGCCTGGGCGGTAGAGGGCCACCATCGCTGTCACATCTTCGATGCAGGTCGGTTTGAGCTGCTTGATATACTCACGCATCTTGGCACCTTCAAGCTGGAAGATGCCCGTCGTCTCACCGCTGGCGAGCAGATCAAATGCTTTCTCGCGTTTCGCGTTCTGCTCGTCGTTGTCCGGCACAGGGTCAAGCGGTATCTTCTCCAGAATTATCTCTTCGCCATGCGACTGCTGAATGAACTTGAGAGTGTTATCCAGAATGGTTAGGTTAGAGAGGCCCAGGAAGTCAAACTTGATCAAGCCCAGCTCTTCGAGATGGCTCTGCTCATATTGCGTGACACGCCCCTGGCTCACATCCCTGGGATCACGCAATTGCAGCGGAACAAAACGATCAAGCGGCTCATTAGCAATCAGTACTCCCGCCGCATGAACGCCCGTTGTGCGCACCGAACCTTCCAATTTCAGAGCTTGGTCGATGATTTCGCGTGTCGTCTCGCTATCCTTATACAGGTCGTTGAGTTCTTTCACCCCGTCTAACGATCCCTGCAACGTGACCTTTGGGCCAATCGGGATGAGGCGAGTGATGCGGTCGCCCATTTCCTGCTGTCCCATAGTACGGGCCACGTCTTTGACCGATGCTTTGGCCGCCATGGTGTTAAACGTGACCATTTGCGCCACACGATCCGGCCCATACTTACGCGTAACGTAGTCGATTACCTCTTCGCGACGGTCGTCTGGAAAGTCCATGTCGATGTCAGGCATATCTGCGCGCTCAGGATTAAAGAAGCGTTCAAAAAGCAACTGGTAACGCAGCGGATCGACGTTGGTAATGCCCAGCGTGTATGCTAGCAGGCTGCCAGCGGCAGAGCCTCTCGCAGAGCAGCGAATGCCGTGGAAACGCGCATAGTTCACAAAGTCCCATTCGATGAGGAAATAGTTGACAAACCCTTTTTGTACGATTAGGCTGAACTCATAGTCGAGCTGCTTCTTGATGGCTTCATTCATCATGCCAAAGCGCTCCTGCACGCCTCGCAAGCACAATGTATAGAGATATTGATCAGGCGTAGTATATTCGGGAGGGATGGCATATGCCGGCAACGCAGCCTTATATGCCAAAGGGTCAACACTGCACTGCTCGGCAATACGTACGCTGTTGCTCAGCGCCTCGGGCAAATCGGGAAAGAGGCGTGCCATCTCTTCGGGACTCTTGAGGTAATACTCATTGCTATCGAACTTCATACGTCTAGGTGTATCAAGCTGTTTGCCAGTCTGAATGCAAAGAAGCACATCATGCGAAGATGAATCGTCGCAATCGACATAATGCAGATCGTTGGTGGCTACCATAGGCAGTTGCAACTCTTTATGCATACGGTAAAGTATTTGATTGAGCTGGCCTTGGGGCGAAGGTTGTCCATCGTCAAATATGCCGTGATGCTCTTGAACTTCCAGGTAGAAGTTCTCCGGCCCGAAGACATCCTGGTACCAGCGTGCCATTTTATAAGCTTCTTCAGTTTTTTCCTTGAGTAGCATTTTGGGAATTTCACCGGAGAGGCAGGAGGAGGTGACGATTAGCCCTTCCGCGTGTTTTTCTAGCACACCCTTGTCGATACGTGGCCGCAAATGCCACCCTTCTGTATGGGCGATAGTCGTCAGCTTCAGCAAGTTGTAATAACCAATATTGTTTTTCGCCAGAAGAAGGAGATGATGGTAGTCATCGCTGTAGCGTTTCGTATGGTCGTGCATATCCTCGGTCAGATACGCTTCAACACCGATGATCGGGTTAATACCTCCCGCTTTGCATGCCTTGTAGAACTCGATAGCGCCATACATAGCGCCGTGGTCAGTGATGGCCAGATGATTCATCCCCAGCGCTTTTGCCTGCTGGACCAGCTTCTTGGTACGGCTAAAACCGTCTAGTAGCGAATACTCGGTGTGGACGTGCAGGTGGGCGAAGTCGACGGTCATAGATCGTTCCTCCGTATGCTCTTTTTGTTCTTTCTTAGAGAATACGGACATATGTTCTATTTGTCAAGGAAGGTGGACCTATGGTTAGAGGTGGTCCTAAGCTCTCTTGGCTGATTGCGACGCTGTACTATCGGCTACCTGTACCAGCGTTGCTGGGTACCCACGCCGCACCAGATAGCCGCGACCATCGGGCAGCGCATCAGATGCAGTTTGCTTGTGCAGGACTTGGCGACCCTCGATAGGATCACCACGCATAATCAGCCCAGGACCTTCCATATTTTTAATCCCTCGGAAGATGTTATCGTAGTTGGTGCGCCCAAACTCGGTAATGCGCCGTGCAAGCACGAGGTGAAACCCAATCTCACGCGCCGACTGCAACAATCCTTCAAGGGGATTGAGTGGATTTCCCGTCTGCGGTGCTGGGGTTGCTACTGTCTCATAATCATCGACAAACAGGAAGTAATGGACACCCTCCCAGGGTTGCGGGTTGCGAAGCTGCTCGGCTGGTAGTGCCATACTCTTGGCAATGCGCTCTTCAAACTTGGACTTGAGATCGCTCACGCACTCCTTGACCTGCTCGGGTGTGAAGGCGTAGGCGAAAATGTTCTTACTCGCTCTGGCATCGAGCAGTGTCTTACGATAGTCAAACAAGGCAAACTGGACCTGCTCAGGTGTGTAACGTTGTTCAATGCCGCGGATCCAGGTGCGTAGCAGCGTTGTTTTGCCACACTCCCTATCACCCAAGATCAGGAAGTGCGGTTCGCTGCCTATGAGGTCAACGTACACAGGGACTTGCGGGTCAAGATGCAATTCGTCTAGGCCGATGGGTACCCCTACTGGCTCAAGTCCGCTTGGTTTTGCAAGCTCCTCCCACTTCACCTCTTGAGGCAGCACGAGAATCTGCGGCGCTCTTCTCCCCTTCCATGCCAAGCGCGTACGCTGTACCAGCCCTTCGAGAGCCTGTTGCAAGGAATCACTAGGGCTGCTACCCTTCAACAGAGGCCATGCGGCTTGGAAGAATAGTTTGGATTGGTGCAGGCCGCGCCCTGGCACATCAGGGGGAATGTTTGCAGACTGCTTCCTATCAATGTCTGAATCGCCTGGGTCATTCAGCCGCAGTTCGAGCCGCGTACCGATGTTGCTGCGGAGTCTGGGGCGTATTTCAATCCACTGGTTGGCCGCGATGATGACGTGGACACCATAGGTCAAGCCTGTTGCGACAAGGGACGTGATGTCATTGATGATCTCAGGGTCGCTGGCCTCAAAGTCGCTCTGCAATTGAGCGAGGTTGTCGATCACCAGAAACACGTCGCCAAAGGCTTCACTGGATAGTTCACCTTTCTGGCGGAGCAACCGGTAGGTCGCCATGCTGTCGATGCCCTGCTCAGCAAACAACTGCTCGCGCTCTACAATAATTTGCCGTATGCGCCTGAGCACGCGACGCGTCTTGTCACGATCCGATCTTCCGCAGACTGCCCCAATATGTGGAGCACCGTCAAAAACGCGCAGCAACCCTCCGCCCAGATCAATACAGTAGAGTTGTACGTCGCGTGGCGTGTGTGTCACCATCAATGAGGTGATGAGGGTACGTAGCAGGGTACTCTTGCCCGACTGTGGCGCTCCTACGACCACGAGGTGTCCACCCACGCCAGAGAAATCGAGCGTCACGGGTTCTTGCACCTGCTCTACTGGTCTATCAAGCATCCCAATGGGGATACACAGTGGCCCGAAAGGCGCTGGCGTGTCCCAATGACCACCATCTAGGTCACTACGCCCATACTGTGTGAACACTTCCTGTAGGGGAAGCATTTCTTTGAGCGGGGGCTGCCAGACAGGATGGACGTGCCAACCTCCTGACGGGCTGGGTGACTGCATGATGCGTTCAATGACTACAGCCATCTCTGTACGTGATTCTTCGCCCGCTGTTGCAGCCAAAGCTCCACTTCCCTGCCGGTATGAGATCAGCTTGCCCGTCCTGCTAAATCCACGTATGAGCGTTGCAGGGTCTACCTGCTGTTGGGTGGCTGGCACGTAGGGTGTAGAAATGAGGGCAGTCTTAAAGGCGGTATAGATATCTTCGTCTACCTTGAAATAGCCACTGCCGGGTGAAGGAGGCAGATAATAGGCATCCGGTTTGCCGATGACTGCTGAACTTTCTTCGGGCTTGAAGGTGCGCAGACAGATGCGATAGCGCAGGTGGCCCTCTAGCGCCCTGATGCGCCCCTCATCGACACGCTGTGTTGATAGCAACATATGCATGCCGAGACTGCGCCCGACCTGCCCAAACTTGGTGAAGAGAGCCAGGAACTCTTCGTGATTGGCAATCAGTTGAGCAAATTCATCAACAATAATGAGTAGGTAGGGCATTGGTTCCATCCTTGGATTCTTGCGCCATTTTGCCTGGTACTGCTTGATATTGCCAAGGTTGCCTGCATTACTGAGCATAGTTTGTCGCCGCTGCTGTTCACCTAGCAGCGAAGCGTACATACGGTTGATGAGGAGAGGATCATTCTCTAAATTGGTGATGATACCAGCAACGTGTGGCAGAGCAGCGAAATCAGCGAAGGCTGCACCAGCTTTGAAGTCCACCAGTACGAAGTTGGCCGTATGGGGATCATGCGTCAGTGCGAGGCTGGTCACGATGGTGCGTAGCAGCTCGCTTTTGCCCGAGCCAGTAGCGCCGACGACCAGTCCATGTGGCCCGAATCCGTCACTGGCCATCTCTTTGAGGTCAAGCTCGAGCGCACCATTCTTCTGCCGACCAATCGGCACACGCAACAGTTGTTTTTCTATACGGGGCTGCCATTGCTCTGTCACCTGAAGCGTTTCTAGCACTGGCACATTCAGCAGTTCGAGCAGGCGTACATTGCGCGAGAAGTCTAATGGTGTATCGATATCGACAAGGCTGAGAGGGGTAAGACGACGAGCCATCAGTTCGCACATCTTGGGATCAGCGGCGTCGGGCGTGATAAACTCGATGTCCGCTCCACCGGAGGCAGTCTCTTCGTAGGAGAGTTGGGGACCTCCAAAGGTGGAGCTAACCGTGAGCCGCGCTCGGATCGTTGACGGCTCTTGACTTGGGTGATCCACGAGGCACAGGACAGTCACGCCCAGGCGTGCCGAGTCGCGCAAGATGTCCTCG